>NZ_LR134477.1:3000000-3300000 GCF_900637975.1 Actinomyces viscosus
GTTGATGGAGCGGATGGCGCCCTGTACCTTGACCTGGGCCTCGGCGGTCTTCTGGCGGGCGATGAGCTGATCGCGCTTGGAGCGCAGCTCGCCGAGCTTGACCTCCATCTGCTGCAGGCCGGTCTTGAGCTGCTCGACGACCTGACGCTGGGAGGCGATCATCGGCTCGGCGGCCTTGGCCTCGTTCTCCGCCGTGATCTGCTTGGTCAGTGCGATCTTGGCCAGCGAGTCCCACTTGTCCGCCCCTGCCGTGTCACCGCCGGCGCGCAGCTGGTCGGCCTTGCGGGAGGCGGCCAGGGCCTTATTGCCCCAGTCCCTGGCCTCGGCGACGTCGGCGTCGTGGTCCTTCTCCGCCAGGCGCAGGTTACCGATCGTCTGGGCGACGGCGTCGCGGGCCTCGGCGATGGAGGCCGTGTAGTCCCGCACGAGCTGGTTGAGCATCTTCTCCGGGTCCTCGGCGCGGTCCAGGAGCGCGTTGATGTTGGCGCGGGTGAGCTGGGCGATGCGTCCCAGGATCGACTGCTTCTCAGCCATGGTGGTTCGTCCTTCCGTCGAGGTGCGACGTCGGTATGGGCAGATATGGGCACAGTGGTTGTCAGATGGTTACCAGATGGTTGCCAGGTGATAGCCGGGTGGGCCGGGCGGATCAGGCGTCATGTTCTCAGGTTCTGGCGGCCGGAGTCACGCGGGAGGGATTCTCATCGCTCAGGGCATGACTGGCTCGCGACCGCGCAGTGGTCACGACCGGTCGGCGCAATGACGCGGCTGGTAAGGCTCAGAAGTCACCGCCCCCGTCGAAGAAGCCGCCACCGCCGCCGAAGTCACCGCCCCCACCGAAGAAGCCTCCGCCACCGCCCCAGTCGTCGTCGTGGTGGGAGCCGCCCCAGCCGCCGTAGCTGTGTCCACCGCCCAGCAGCAGCCCGCCCAGCAGGAGGGAGCCCAGGTCGAGGCCGCCGCCCGAGCGATCGTAGCCGCCGGAGTGGTTCTCGTCGGAGTGCGGGGTCCATGGGCTCGACGACGACCCGCGCACGTCGGCCTCGGCCAGGGCCTGGGCCTGGGCCACGAGCGGCTCGGCCGCCGCGACCTCCGCCAGGGCCGCCACCGGGTCGGTGGTCTGGATGGTCGTGGCGGCCGTGGCGTGGCGGGCGGCCTCACTCAGCGCGGTGCGCGCCGAGGGGCCCACCGCGCCGCGGTAGGTGGTGATGTAGGAGGTCACCGACTCCACCTGCGAGTTGAGGCGGGCCAGGCGCGAGCCCAGGGAGGCCCGGGCGCGCGAGTCGTTCTCCTCGCGCTCGCGGGCCGGGGCCAGGGCGGCGTCGATGGCGGCCTCGGCCCGGGCCAGGTGGTCCAGGGCGGCCAGAGGATCACCACTGGGCGAGCTGCCGCTGGCCTGACGGCCCTCGGCGACGGCGGCCTCGGCGTCGGCCACGAGCGGGGCCAGGGTGGCCGCCGGGACCGATCCCTCCAGGCGCTTGGCGTCCACCAGGTCCGAGGAGATCGAGGCGATGGCGGCCTCCAGGTCCTTCGCCGCGCTCTGGAGGCGCTCACGGGCGCCGGTGACCTGGGCGGCCAGCTCGCCGGCCTGGGCGATCGAGCCCTGGGCGATGCGCACCTGCTCCACCGCCGTCGCCTCCTGGGAGGCCTCGACGCTGGCGCGGGCCTGGTCCAGGGCGGTGCGCCCGGCGGTCAGCAGGCGGCGGGCCTGCTCGGGAGCCTGGGCCACGCTGGTCAGGGAGGAGGCGGGATAGGCGGCACTGAGCGTCACCAGGATCGTCTCGGCCATGACGATGGCCTGCTCGGTCTCGTCGGCCCGCTGGGTGGTCTCCGCGATCGACGTCGGCAGGTTCGCCTCGATGCCGCGCCGCTTGTTGAAGGCCTCCTCCTGGGCGCGGATCTCGCTGACAGCCTCCGAGCAGTGCTGGAGGATCTCGGTGTACATCTGCCGCTGCTGCGGCTCGGTCTCAGGGATGTCGTCGTCGAGGATCTTGCGCAGCTCGAAGCACCGCGACAGGTGCTTGCGGGCGCTGTCCAGGGCGGCGGTGAAGGCGTCCGTGGCCGACAGCCCGAACTGCGCCTGCGCGTAGGACAGCTCCTCGGCGGCGGCGCGCACCGTGTCGTCGGCCTGGACCAGGGCGCTGCCGGCCTGGGTGCGCAGCTGCTCCACCGTCATCGCGGCGGGGCCTGCGGCCGGGTCCCCGGGGGCGCCGCCCGCGGCGGCCTGCTTCCTGCGCTTGCCGAACAGCATGTCGTCGTTCTCCTTGTTCTTCCTGCGCTTGTACACCGTCCAGGCGGCGGCTCCGCCCGCCGCGACCGCTCCTCCGCCCAGCAGGAGCGGGAGGGCGGAGGAGCCCGAGCCGCTTGAGTCGCTTGAGCCGGAGGACCCGGACATGTTCTCCGGGATCGCCGTGACGGCGGCGTCGTAGTTGCCGGCGCTCAGCTGCTCCTTGACGGCGGAGTCTATCCGCCGGTAGTCGGACTCGGAGAACTTCGAGGAGCTGCTGTGCGCCTGCAGCTTGTAGCTCTTCGATGAGCCGTCCGAGGGGATGTTGATGACCAGGAGCATATCGTCCTGACCCAGGTTGGAGGCCTTGAAGGCCTGCTCGGCGATCGCCGAGGCCTTGCGGCTGGAGTCGGAGACGGTGAGCACCCACAGGCCCACGCCGTGCTTGGAGGACATGGTGTCCACGGCCTGCTGAGCCTTGGAGGCGTCCAGGATCCCCAGGTCGTCGGTGACGTGCTTGGTCAGGGTGGTCGACGCCGCCGGGAGGGCACGGGGCGCGGCCGGCGAATCGGCTGCAAGCGCCGAGACGGAGGAGGCGGGGCGCAGGGACGCGGCGCCCGCCGCCGTCGGTGCCGCCGCGGCGCTCGCGGAGACTCCCAGCAGCCCCAGGACGGCCACCGTCGCGGCGCCGGAGGCGGCCAGGTGACGCAAGGGACGGGGGCCGGGGATCTGTGGGTGCTTCATCCGGGCCATGGTCCCCGCAGGGCGCGGGTGTGAGCAAGTCGTTTCGCCTCGGGCGGCAGGAGCCCCGGCGCGTGCACGTCAGGGACGCGCTCGATGGGGGAAGACGGGCATGTGACGGAGGCGGCCGATGTGCCGGCTGATGGCTGTGCGACGCCGCCCGGAAGAAACGAGCTAAACGAGCTAATGGTGCTTGCGGTCGAATCGATATCAGGCGTACTGTGTCGGTTGTTTCTTGACGGTAACGATCCTGAGAGGTTGTCGGCTGTCGGGCCAGTTGAAGTGGGATCATGACCAGGCGACATCTGCCGTATCGAGCCTGGATGCGGCGAAGAACGATATCAGCGGGGACTCGGTGACGTCGCCGAAGGGGTGCGGGTGGTCTGCGTCCTCGGCGTCGACGGTGGTGTCGAACCTGCAGTCACGATTGTCCAGCCTTCAATCACGCATTCCGACGATGTCGACGAACCTGTCAACAGCCGATAAGAACATGGGGGCGGTGGACTCGCAGAGCGCCAGCAGCGTGCCGTCGCCGGCTGTGCCTCCCTCTCACATGACGAGTTCGGGGCCTCTGACAACTCGAGGCTCTTCCACCAGTTCAGCGCCGGGCCCGGGTGCCGGAGGAGTCACGCCGCAGTTCTCGGTTCCTCAATCGGGGTCGTCAGGCACAGGAGGGGCGGGGCGCTCTACCGCGACGCGGCCGACGTACCCGACAACGGGTTCAGATCCACTCCGAAACTGATGACAAGTACTCCTGGGTTGAAGGAAGACGATTATGGCTATTGACACGCATCTGGATGCGACGCCGTCGGAGATCACGGAGTCGGCCACCGCGATAGGAAACATTGAGACGAATGTTGATAACGCTGAGGATGACCTGATCAGCGCTCGGAGGAGTGCCTGCGAGCTTGAGGGGCAAACGGCACTCAATATTTCGATCTCGATCAGCTCGGCAGTCAATGACTGTGAGGACCTGGTCTCCGATCTGAGCAGTTACAAGAACGCGCTGACCGACTTTGCTTTCGCAATGAGCAGGGTGAAGACGGACCTGGAGGGAATCCGCAGCAGAGCAAGTGGTGGCGGGCTGACGCTCAACGGGGAGAGCATCGGGGAGCCGACGAGCTCCTTCCCCCTGGGACCCGACCCCAGTAATTCTGCAGAGGTGCAGGCCTTCGACGAGGAGCAGAAAAAGATCACTCTGTACAACACCCTGGATACCGAGACGAGCGACATTCGCGACCGGGAGACCGAGGCGCGCCAGGCCTTCGCCGATGCGTGCTCAAGGATCACGGATGGGCATCCCGTTACCCAGGCCGTGGCAAGCACGGTCGGAGGGTATGTTGCGCCCAACACCAAGGACGGCGGCTGGCGGGCTGCCGCCGGAGTCGGTACATGGGCAATTAGCCGGACCGGTGATGGTGTTTCCCTGGTCGAGGCAGCAGGGCTGCGCGCGAGTGGCGCGAGCGTGACTCGTAGGGTGACTGTGGGGGTTAAAGAGAACATGCCCTCGCACGACCTTGCTAAACCGAACGATTATACGCGTGCGGTGAAGGTGAATCGTGACGTCACAACTGAAGCCGGAGGTAAGGGGACGAGACAGTGGAGGCATGCCCTCAGTGACCGTAAGCTCTCGAGCTGGTCCGTGCCGGAGGGGGCCGAGGGGTCGAGAGCGGCGAAGGCCGTCGACCTGGCGCGCAAGGTTGGTTCCAGCGACGCCCTGAAGTGGGCCGGCAGGGCCGGTACTGCGGTGAGCTTCGGCGTCGATGCTTATCAGCAGTGGGAGAAGGACTCCCACAATCCGTCGATCAGCCAGGGCGAGAAGGTCGCCCGGGCGACGGTGGCCGGGGGTGGCTCGGCCGCCGGCAGCTGGGCCGGTGCGGCCGTCGGTGCCTGTGTCGGTGGTCCGGTGGGTGCCGTGGTCGGTGGCGTCGTCGGTGGAGCCATCGGGTCCGGTGTCGGTAAATGGGCGGCTGGTAAAGCGAATGATTTCTTTCATGATTTGTGGCATTGATCGCATTTCTTGTGAGGTGAGTCGCTGTGGGTGAAGATATTTTATTTGGGACTATCAGCATTTTGCTGGGAGTGTTTGCGATTGCGGCCTGGTGGTTTGCGATGTTTTCGGGCGGCGACTGGGGTGAGGCGGCTCGTGAGATGCTGTCGGGTGCCTTCAGCCTGGGGCGCAACACCATTGCGGTCATCGAGCCCGCTGTGGGGTTGTTTTTTTTGTTTGGAGGATTGTTGGGGTTGGCTGATCCTTTTGGGGTTGATGGCGACAGTCCCATCAGGTTTCTTTTTGGTATCCCTACCATGGTGTCGTTGGTGGTGGCGGTGCTGGGGTTGATTCCGGTGCGGCTGCCGGGGCCAATGTACCCGGAGTGGCATGAGGAGAGGCGCTGGCTTCGCGCGGAGCAGGCCGACTGGGAGGCCAGGTACGGCTCTCGTGATGGGGGTGAGAAGTAATGGGTGCTGCCCAGCGGCTAAGACCGGTGAGCTTGCTTGGGTCGAGGCGTTAGCGGGTGGCTCGGCCGCCGGCAGCTGGGCCGGGGCGGCCGTCGGTGCCTGTGTCGGTGGTCCGGTGGGTGCCGTGGTCGGTGGCGTCGTCGGTGGGGCTATCGGGTCCGGGGCTGGAAAGGCATTTGCTGATCTCGCAAATAAGGGTATTCATAAATTATTTCATTGATCGTTATTGTTGCGAATTTCCGGGATGTGAATGAGTGTGTTTTACGGTATTGTAGGCATTCTTATGGGGGGCTTTGCGATTGTGTCCTGGTGGTTTGCGATGTTTTCGGGCAGTGACTGGGGGGAGGCGGTTCGCGAGATGCTGTCGGGGGCCTTCAATTTGGGGCGTAACACCATTGCGGTCATTGAACCTGCTGTGGGAGGCTTTATGCTATTTGGTGGCTGTGGGGTGATCGTCGACAATGCTGGTTTAGAGGATACGGGAATTTGGTGGTTCTTCGTTTTTGCTCTTCTGACTTGCTTGGTGGTGGCGGTGTTGGGGTTGATTCCGGTGCGGTTGCCGGGGCCGATGTACCCGGAGTGGCATGAGGAGAGGCGCTGGCTTCGCGCGGAGCAGGCCGACTGGGAGGCGAGGTACGGCGCTGGGGCGCATGATGAGGATGACGAGGAGCACCGGGAACCCGGCTGACCTCCGTGGACGACGCTCGCGCCGACGGCTCTCAGTGTGCGGGTGTGAGCAAGCGGGTGTGAGCAAGTCGTTTCGCCTCAGGCGGCACGCGCAGGCCTGTCGCCGGTTGCGAGCAACCGAACCACCGGCAGAATGTCACCCATGACAGACACGCTCACGATCACCGTCATCGAGCCCGAGGAGCTCGCACCTGTGGGACGCCTGGGGGAGTGGCTCTTCGCCGAGGGGGCCGCGCTGCGCATGGTGCGCCCCTGGCAGGGCGACCCCGTCCCGTCCCTGGATGAGGTCGGTGACGGCCTCGTCGTGCTGGGCGGCTCCATGAGCGCCCACGACGAGGGCGACCACCCCTGGCTGGCCGACCTGCGTGAGCTGCTGCGCGACGTCGTCGCCGAAGACGTCCCCACCATCGCCATCTGCCTGGGCGCCCAGGTGGCCGCCGAGGCCCTGGGCGGCACCACGGCCGTACCGGCGCTGGGCAACGACGAGGTCGGCGTCGTCGAGCTGACCATCACGGCCGCCGGCGAGAGCGACCCGGTCTTCGGGGAGGTGGCCGCCGAGACCATCCGCGCCGCCCACCGCGCCGGGATCTCCACCTCCGACGGCACCCGCTTCCCCGTCATCGTCTCCCACCACGACGCCGTCACCCACCTGCCCGAGGCCGCCGTCCTCCTGGCCTCCTCCGACCGCTCCCCCGTCCACACCTGGAGGGCGGGTCGGCTCCTGGCCTTCCAGCACCACCCCGAGTCGGATCCGGCGCGCGTCGCCTACTGGCGCACCCGCGACGCCCTGAACGAGCTGGCCGGCAGCATGGACGCCGCCTCCCTCGCGGCCGCGCGCGACGCCCTGGAGGTGGCCGCGGGCCGCAGCTCCGCGCCCGGCGCGGCCGGGACCCACGGGGCGACGGCGGCGGACCTGCCCGAGTCGGCCGCTAGCGCCGGGGCCGCCGCCCGCGAGGAGGCCGAGGGCGTCGACCCCGTCATCCAGACCTTCGGTCGCACCCTGGCGCGGGTCCTCGTGCGCAACGTGCGCGCCCGCCGCCTGGCGCGCTGAGTCTGCCGCTGAGCCCGCCGCCGGAGCCGCTGACCCTGCCGGTTCGCGCTGCCGGTCCGTCCGTCGTCGGGCTCAGAGGTCCTCGGCGTCGGTGATGGCGTAGGCGTAGCCCTGCTCGGCCAGGAAGCGCTGCCGGTGCGCCGCGTACTCCTGGTCGGCGGTGTCGCGGGCGACCACCGTGTAGAAGTGAGCCTGACGGCCGTCCTCCTTGGGCCGCACGATCCGGCCGAGCCTCTGGGCCTCCTCCTGGCGCGAGCCGAAGGAGCCCGAGACCTGGACGGCGACGCTCGCCCCGGGCAGGTCGATGGAGAAGTTGGCGACCTTGGAGACCACGAGCGTGCGGATCTCACCGGAGCGGAAGGCGTCGTAGAGGCGCTGGCGCTCGCGCACCGTCGTCGAGCCGGTGATGACCGGGGCGTCCAGGTGCTCGGCGATCTCGGTGAGCTGGTCCACGTACTGGCCGATGACCAGGGCCGACTCGCCCTCGTGGCGGGCCAGGAGGGCGTCGATGATCGGCAGCTTGCGCGGGGAGGAGGCGGCCAGGCGGTAGCGCTCCTCGGGCTCGGCGGTCGCGTAGGCCATGCGCTCGCCGGCGTCGAGGGTCAGGCGCACCTCGGTGCAGATCGCCGGGGCGATCCAGCCCTGGTTCTCCAGGTCCTTCCAGGGGGCGTCGTAGCGCTTGGGGCCGATGAGGCTGAAGACCTCGTCCTCGCGGCCGTCCTCGCGCACGAGGGTCGCGGTCAGGCCCAGGCGGCGGCGCGCCTGCAGGTCCGCGGTCATCCGGAAGATTGGGGCGGGCAGGAGGTGGACCTCGTCGTAGACGATGAGCCCCCAGTCGTGGGAGTCCAGCAGGTCCAGGTGCGGGTAGACGCCCTTCCGCTTGGTGGTCAGGACCTGGTAGGTGGCGATCGTGACGGGGCGGACCTCCTTGCGCGAGCCGGAGTACTCGCCGATCTCCTCCTCGGTCAGGGTGGTGAAGCGGATGAGCTCCTCCTTCCACTGACGCGCCGAGACCGCGTTGGTGACCAGGATGAGGGTCGTCGTCGAGCTCTTGGCCATGGAGGCGGCGCCCACGAGGGTCTTGCCGGCCCCGCAGGGCAGGACGACGACGCCGCTCCCTCCCGCCCAGAAGCTCTCCACCGCCTCGCCCTGGTAGGGGCGCAGCTGGAAGGTGTCGGGGGAGTCGGTCAGGGTGATGGGGTGGGCCTCGCCGTCGACGTAACCGGCCAGGTCCTCGGCCGGCCAGCCCAGCTTGATGAGCACCTGCTTGAGGTGGCCCCGCTCGGAGGGATGCACGACGACGTCGGCGTCCCCCAGCCGGGTCCCCAGCAGGCCCTTGGTGCGCTTGGAGCGCATGACCTCCTCCAGGACCGGCACGTCGGTGGCGTGCAGGACCAGGCCGTGGGCGGGGTCGGTGATGAGCTGGAGGCGGCCGTAACGGCCCATCGTCTCGGCGATCTCGGTGAGCAGGGCGTGCGGCACCGGGAAGCGCGAGTAGGTGATGAGGACGTGGACGACCGTCTCCGCGTCCAGGCCCGCGGCGCGCGCGTTCCACAGGGCCAGCGGGGTGATCCGGTAGGTGTGGATGTGCTCGGGGGCCCGCTCCAGCTCGGCGAAGGCGGCGATGGCGCGGCGGGCCTCGGCGGCCCCGGGGTGGGCGACCTCCAGGAGGACGGACTTGTCGGACTGGACGATGAGGGGGCCGTCGGGGGCCGACGACGCCGGTGACGCAGAATCGCTGGGCGTGGCGGACATGGGCGGGAGTATCCCAAGGAGGGGAGCCGGGCCGCCGTGACGGACAAGACGTTCCTCTTCCAGCGGGAGGCGACTGGAAACGGTGAATGCGAGATCGTGTCCAAATCTGTCACAAAGGCGCGAGACGGGCTCCGGTCTGCGAAAGAAAACCGCATGATTCTGCGGATCATGTCGTTGGTAGTAGGGGTGCTCAGGTCCCTTTGTGACAGATATGGACGCCACTGCTCTGCATCCCCGCTCCCGGCCCTGTCCGTGAGCAGGGACCGGGGGCGTATTTTTGTGCGGATGAGCCCTTCCGCCTCCACCCAGGACCTCGCCGTGCACCTGACGGCGCTGCCGGACCGCGAGGTCGCCGCCCTGCTGGCGGCGCGCCCGGACCTGGCCGCGCCGCCGTCCTCCTCCTTCCTGGCGCTGGCGACCCGGGCCGGGGCACAGGGCAGTGTCGAGCAGGCACTGGCGGGGCTGGACGCCCCGACGCTGGCCGTGGCCGCGGCGGTCGTGGCGTTGGACGGCCCCACGGGGGCGGAGGAGTCCGGGCAGTTCAAGGAGACCGAGGGGGTCGAGGGGGTCGAAGGGGTCGAAGAGACCGGCGCTGCCCAGGCCGCCGAGGGGGAGGGGGCCGGCGGAGATGATGAGCCGGCCGACGTCGAGACTGCCCGCAACCTCGCCGGGCTGATCGCCGCCCACCTGCCGCTGGAGACCGAGCAGGTCGCTCAGGCCCTGGAACGCCTGAACCGGCTGGCGCTCGTCATCGAGGGCCGCCCCGTGGCGGCGCTGGAGACGGTCTTCGGGCCGCACCCCTTCGGCCTGGGGCCCTGGGCCGCCGAGCCTCCGAGCGCCGAGCAGCTGCCGTCCACCCTGGAGGAGCTGGAGGAGCTGGAGGAGCTGAGCCGGGCCGCCGACGAGCCGCCTGTCCCGGCCGCCTCGGTCGAGATGCTGCAGGCCCTCACCTGGGGCCCGCCCGCCGGCACCCTGCGCGCCGGTGGGCGGGCCCCAGGGGCGGCGCCGCTCATCGAGCGCGGCTGGCTGGAGCGCAGCAGCGACTCCCGGGGCCGCACCCGCTTCATCCTGCCGCGCCAGGTGGCCCTCGCCCTGCGCGGCGGCCTGCTGACGCGCGAGGACCTGTCCGCCCCCGAGGCGAGCGAGCTGGAGACGGTCGGCGGCGACGTCGTCGCCTCCGAGTCCTCCTTCCACGCCGAGGAGACCGTCCGGCTCGTGGCCGCGCTCCTGGAGGAGTGGGGCCGCGAGGGCGGGACGATCCGCCGCAGCGGGGGAGTGAGCGTACGCGCCCTGGCCCGCACCGCCGAGGCTCTGGGCCTGGAGACCGTTGAGGCCGCGCGCGTCATCGAGATCGCCGCGGGCGCCGGGCTCCTGGGACTCGACGACGACGGCGCCACCTGGGTGCCCTCCGCCCTGGCCGCCGGCTGGCTCGCGGACAGCCTCCCCCAGCGCTGGGCGCCGCTGGCCCTGGCCTGGACCGTCAGCGCCCGCACCCCCTGGCTAACGGGCACCCGCGACGACGACGGTGTACTGCGCGCCGCCCTCGGCCCGGACCTGGAGGCCGGCTGGGCCGCGCGCCTGCGCGCCCGCGTGCTTGCGCTCCTGGGAGGCCTGCCCCCGGGCACCAGCGCGACGCCGGCCTTCGTACGGGCGGCCCTGACCTGGGAGAGCCCGCGGCGCACCATCCCCGGCGGGGCGATCTCCGCGGTCCTGGCCGAGGCCGAGACCCTCGGAATCACCGGCGGCGGCGCGTTGACCGAGGCCGGCCGGATCCTCGCCCGACGTGCGGCGGCGAGCCTCGACGAGCCGGATGCCGCCAGTGACGACGTCATGGGGAGCGAGGGCAGCGCCAATGGCGCCGGTAGTGCGTCTGGCGGCGCTGCCGGGCAGGCGCCGTCGGATGAGGAGGCCCTGGGGGCGCTGGAGGCCGCGCTCGCCGCGGACCTGCCGGCCGCCGTCGACATGATCCTCGTCCAGTCCGACCTCACCGCCATCGTGCCGGGTCGGCCCGCCCCCGAGCTGGGCGCGCTGCTGGAGCGCACGAGCGTCGTGGAGTCGCGCGGCGGGGCGCTCACCGTGAGGTTCACTCCCGAGTCGGTACGCGGCGCGCTCGACGTCGGCTACAGCGCTGAGGAGATCGTGGAAGCCATCGGGCGCTACAGCCCCGCGCCCCTGCCGGACTCACTGACCGTGCTCATCCAGGACGCGGCCCGCCATCACGGGGCCGTGCGGGTGAGGGCCGTGGCCGCGCTGCTGCGGATCGGCGACGAGGCCACCGCCGCCGGGATCATGGCCGAGCCGCGACTGAAGGACCTCGGCCTGGCTGAGGTGGCGCCCGGGATCCTCGTGGCCACGGCGAGCGCCGGCCAGGTGCTGCGCGAGCTGCGCGCCACCGGGTTGGCGCCGGTGACCGAGGACGCGGACGGGCACCTGGTGGTCGGGCCGGCCACCGCGCAGCAGGCGCGCCGGGCCCCCGAGCCGTCACGCCCCGGCAGCGAGCACTCGGTGCGACGACGTCGGCCGAGCCGGCGCGAGCTGGCGATCCTGGTGGGGAGGCTCCGCGTGGGGCAGGAGGCGATGCAGGCCGCCGGGGAGGCCGCGGTGGCCACCGACCCCGTGCACGCCCTGGCGGTGCTGCGCCAGGCGCAGTCCTCGCGCTCGCGGGTTCGCCTGAGCCTGGCGGGTCCCGACGGCGCCGTGCAGGAGCGCCAGGTGCGGGTCATGGCCGTCGAGCCCGGGCGGGTGCGGCTGCGCGACGTCGTGCGCGAGACCGAGCTGACCGTGGCGGTCCACCGCATCGTCTCGGTCGAGGCGGGGTGACGGACGGCCCTGGCAGCCCCTTCCGCTGCAGGCTCGCACCGAGCCCCGTCGCCTGTGGATACTGCATCCGGCCTCGCTCCAGTTCCCGGTCCCCGGGTGTGTGGAGGTTGTTCCCGCGCCTGATGGCGGCCGGTTATCAGGCCGCCCCGGTCCCCGAGTGTGGGAGGTTGTTTCGGCTGCGTGATGTCTGCTCGCATCCCGACAGATGAGCTGGCACGGATTGAGGAGGGATGGACGGTCTCGGCGTGGGCTGAACGGGCTCTGTTCAGGCCCTCTGAGGTCCGGGCCGGTGCCCCGCCCAGGAGGGGTGGCTGACGGTGCTCGGTTGGTCGTGGACGCACCATAGGGTCCGGCGACTGCACCCTCGGGGCCCGTCCACGGGGCCTATGGTGCGTCCGCGGTGCAGATGAGGTCCTGTCTGTGGTGGTGAAGGTGGTCGTCTGTCGTCTGTCTTGCCGCGGAGCGTCCGTGGGTTAGTGGCCTTGGGCTTCTTCGGCGTCGTCGGTGAGGTAGGTGACGATGCGGACGAGGTCGTAGGGGGTGGAGGTCTCGGTGGTGGTGATGGTGCCGTCGATGGTGCGCCAGGTGGTTTCGCCTTGGGGGCGGTATCGGGTGGTCCAGGTGGTGGTCAGGGTGGTGGTGACGGCGGTGGCGGTGTGCTGGTAGTAGTGGGTGACGCTTTGGTGGGGGTAGGGATGGCCGGGGTCGGTGGTGGTCAGGGTGGTGCCGTCTCCCCAGTCCCAGGTGTAGGAGGTGGGGGTGAACTCGACGTCGATGGGGGTGTTCAGGATGGTGGTGGTCTGGTAGCGGGGGCTGGGGTCGGTGTAGACGATGAAGGCCTTGGAGATGATGACTCTGGGGCCGGGTGGTTGGCGGGTGATGCCGGAGCCCTGGGCGATGAGGGTGGCGGCCTGGCGGGTGGTGACGGTGATGGTGCGGGGCCCACCGCCCCCGTCGGCGGGTTCCTGGGGCTGAGAGGGGTAGCGCATCAAGTTGCGCATGCAGTCGATGTCCGGGATGTGGCCGCCGTTACTGACGCAGTCCTCGTGGGGCTGTTCCTCCCACATCGAGGGGTCCGACGCCGTCACAGCCGGGCGGTCCTGACTCGGCACCCCACCGGGCTCCGAGCCGGGAAGCTCAACGCTTTCAGACGCTTCTCCGGTAAATCCTGTCCTGTCCCCGGAGTTCTTGCCGCCGATAGTAGGGGTATCTGGGTGAGGTTCGCTTCGAGCTGAGGTGGCTGGAAGTAATGCAAGAGAGGAAATTAGTGTCATTGTGAGAAGACATCTCATTTTGAAATCACCTCCCCTTCGCCGATCATCCAGCGTCCATTGACGTATCGAACACCGAACTTGAGCTCCTGATCCTCAATTGGCTCAGCAGTCTCTAGGTTTTCGCCCGGGTGGCACCAGGTCATTTGTCCGTAGTTGATGTGGACGTGAATGAGGTTGTAATTGTAGCCCTCGAGTTTTTCGTAGTAGCGGATGTTCGTGATCTCCTGCTCCCACTTGTTCGCCCAACCTCCACCTTCATGGAGCTCGGTTGCTTGGTCGATGACTGATTTGCAGAAGACACAGACGTCTTCGCTCATGGCGGCGAGCTCGGTGGTGTCGCCGGTCATGAAGGCGTAGCGGTAGAGGTCGAGGAAGTAGTAGACACTGCCTGCTGCGCCCTGCGCGGTCTCCTCATCCATGTGCAGAGGCTTGACGGGTGCGGGTTCGGCTAGGGCGGTGTCGCGCTGGGCCTTGAGCTCGGGGGGCAGGGCGGCCTCGCGGGAGGCGGTCGCGGAGGCCTGGGCGTCGACCAGGCCCTGCTCGGCCCGGGCGATGGCCGCCGAGGCGCTGGCACTGGCACTCACACTGGCCTCAGCCTTCGCGTCCCTCAACGAGCAGGCAGCCGTACCCAGTGCCAGCGCGCACACCGCCACCAGGCCGGCCGCCACGCGACGGGGCCTGCGACGCGCCCCAGGCCGGTTGCGCCCAACCACTGACCTCCGGGCATGGGTGGCCGCCCACTGTCGTGGGCGCGCAGTCACAGGGGATCGTAGGGACGTACTCATCACGGAAGCCTCCTCGCCACCGAAACAACTCCACATCCGCCGGGAGCGGGCAACGCTGTCCGTCCGGGCGGTGTATTGACACTACCCGCACCAACGCCCCCACCGCCAGACCTCGACCCGACCCTGTGGAAAACCCCTGGGCGGCGCCTGGTCGCCCGTTGTCGGATGGCGTCGGGCCCGTGGTCTGCGGGACCTGCTTCTGCAGCGCTCCGGCTCCGGGGCCCGGGGCTGGGGAGCTGTTTCGGCTGCGTGACGCCTGCTCGCATCCGGCCATCTGAGCTGGCACGGATCAACCCCGGCTCACCCCCGGCCCAACGCCGCGCCGCATCCGTCGAGGCGACCGCGGCACCGCATCCGTCCAGGCTGCCGCCGCGCCGCACCCGTCGAGGCGGCCGCCGCACCACATTCGCCCAGGCTGCCGCCGCGCTGTCCACCCCAGGTGGATCCGTGCCACCTCACCTCGCACGATTCCAGCAATCGTCACGCAGCCGACATTGCAACCCGTAAGCCCCGCCGCGATACCCGGCGGCTCCGAACCCGGCGGCTCCGAAGACATCGGTAGACATCAGTTTCAGCGCCGGCACTCCGCCCGTGCCTTGAGGCGTACCACGGCATGCTCAGTGGCACGGTTCCGCGACTCCTCGCCCCCGGCCTTCTTGTCATGGCACTGACGGATGTGGGTGTGCCGAGACCAACCCATGCAGGCCAGGGCAGTTTCAGGTGCCTCCCCTACACTGGCCGAGTGACCGACACGATCGACTCTCACACCGACGCCTCAGGCGAGCCCTCGACCGAGGCCGGATCCGGCTCGGGCTCCTCGGCGCGCACCGCCACAGCCACCCTGGAGCGCCCTGCAACCGCACCGGCCTCGCCCTACCCGATCCCGGCACCCGTGCCCCGTGCCGGCGCCCTGCCCACCCCCAGCGAGCAGGCCCAGGCCGCCAAGGACAAGACCCTCACCTCCCCGGCCGCCGTCGAGCTCGCCCGCCGCGCGCTGGAGGAGATCACCGGCCCCATCACCGTCGGTGAGTACCTGGCCGCCGCGCCCAGTGCCGAGCGCCTGGTCACCCACCTGTTCGACTGCACCCTGAGCGGATACCACGGCTGGCACTGGGCCGTTACCCTCAGCCGCGTCCCGCGCAGCCGCACCGCCACCGTCTGCGAGATGGAGCTGCTCCCTGGTGAGGACGCCCTCCTGGCCCCCGCCTGGATCCCGTGGGCCGACCGCCTCGAACCCGGTGACGTCACCCGCTCCGACCGCCTGCCCCGCAAGGAGGCCGACGAGCGCCTCGAACCCGGCTGGGAGGCCACCGGTGAGGACGCCGACGCCGTCGCCGTGGACCAGCTCGACCTGAGCCGCCCCCGGGTTCTCAGCGCCCAGGGCGTGTCCAGCGCCGCCGAGCGCTGGTACGGTGGCGACCACGGACCCGACGCCGAGGGGGTGCGCAAGGCCCACGCCACCTGCTCCACCTGCGGCTTCTTCCTGCCCATGGCCGGCGCCCTGCGCGCCATCTTCGGGGTGTGCGCCAACGAGTGGGCCACCGACGACGGCAGCGTCGTCTCCCTGGACCACGGCTGCGGCGCCCACTCCGAGACCGACCTGCCCGACCAGGGCCCGGAATGGCCCATCAACCCCTCCCGGGTCGACGACCACCTCATGGTGCCGTTGAGCACCAACGGCCTCGACCTGCGCGAGGGCCGGACCATCGCCGAGCTTGCCGCCCAGCAGCCGGACGACGGCAGCGACGTCAAGAACGACAGCAACGAGTCGGACGACGCTGACGACGAGGTCAAAGACTCAGACAGCACGCCCGCCCCGGACTCCGAGGCGGAGCCCTCGGCACCTTCGGCCCAGGACACCGGCAGGTCGGTCGACGCCGCGAATGACGGTTCCGACTCAGACTCCGTCACCGCCGCCGAGGGCATCGAGGGCACTGCTGCGATCGACGGCGCTTCCGACTCGGACAGTGCCTCGTCCGGTGCGGAGGCCTCCGCTTCCTCAGCCGAGGCGCAGGCGGCTGAGACTCCCAGCAAGACGAAGGGGAAGTCGGCTGCGAAGCGCACCCGCCGTACATCGTCCTCGACCAAGCGTCGTCGCGGCACGGCTGACTCGTCGGACGAGACCGCCACCGACCGGAGCAGCCGTGGGCTGGACCTCGACATCGAGGAACTTGCGAAAACGGCGGCCGCCGCGGCGTCGGTCTCATCGGCCCCTGACGCGGCCGGCACCGCCGGTGGCCCGACCAGCCCTGCCGATGACGTCCTGTCGGCAGTCGTCGAGGCAGCGTCGGCCCCCGCCAGCGCCGGATCGGGGGACACGCCCAGTGAGCGCGCCGCCTCGGCCCGCGCCGCCGTCGCCGGCCTGTCCCTCGCTCTCGGGATCGACGTTCCCCAGGAGGGCGGGTCCGCCGACGCGCCCGACGACGAGAACGCGGATGCCGACGTCCACCACGCGCCGCGCACCCTCGCCGAGCTCGAGGCCATCCTGCCCAACCGCTCCTGACGAATCCCACGGGGCTTCAACGGGTTCCCGCCTGCGCCCCGACAGGACCGGCGGGGAGTCGCATCCCCCGGGGGTCGGAGACGAAGCCGGCCTGACGCAGCAGGTCGCTCACGGTGCGATCCAGGGTGCTGACCCCGTTGAGCGACTCCACCACCGTGCGGTTCCGTCCCGGCGACGCACCCTCGCGCGCCAAGGCGCGCTGCCGCGCGGCCACCAGGGCACTCAGGGCACGCCTCAGCATCTCCCGCTCAGGTGTGTAGGAGATGAGCCCCCTGAGATTCTCCGAGGCGTAAAGCACCGGTGCGCCCTCGATGAGGACGACGCTCGCGCCCTGGCGCCGCAGCGGCGTGCCTCCCGCCTCCTCCTTGTCCTCCGTACCGGCCTTGCCAATGCCAGTGGGCAGCACGGGCTCGGGCCACGCCACCGTGCGGCCGACGAGACAGGCCGGGTCCTTGAGGTCGAGGACGACGTCGGCCTCACCCTCGCCGGCCGGGCCCTGGGTCAGGAGCCGCAGCCGGTCAATGGTCTCCCGCTCGGCGAACTGGGCGGGACCGAGCCCATCGACGAAACCACCGCGCAGGACCGCCCCCGTGTCCTCCATGCGCCGCAGCACGGGCATCAACGGCGCCAGACCCCCGGCGCCGCCGAAGGCCAGGGCGACGTCGCGCGAGACGACCCCGTAGCGGTCCAGCAGCGACTCCACCTCGGCGATCGCCTGCTCCTCCTGGGACACCGGGGCGGCCGAGAGCCGCAGCCACGAGGTCGAGGAGAGCACGGAGGACAGCCGCCCGGGTGCGGCCTGCCCGGCGGCCCGAGGCATCTCCACCATGGCGCGTCGGCCGCGACGACTGCGGACCCGCCGCGCCGGCGCACTGCGAGCCCTGGGAGCCGGTTCCAGCGACCTGCGCACCGGCTCGAAGGAACGGCCCGTGGCGGCCCCCTCCAGCACCAGCTGCCAGCGCGCCGGCTCAGGGTCTCCCTCAGTGCCCTTCTCAGTGCTCACCGTGACATCGTCACCACCATTGCCGTCCTGCGGTTTGCGGGGCTCAGACCACGCAAGCGCCTCCCCGACGACCGGGGCGAGAGCCGAGTCCGTGGGGAAGAAGGCGATCTCTCCCGGCGCGGCGACGTCGTCGGATCCGGCCGACGACTCCGAGCCCCGCCGGCCTGATCCCGTCCGGCCGGGGCTGGTCCGGCCCGAGGCCGTCTCCCCGCTGGGGCGCGCCTGCCAGACGACCTCCCCGGCGGCGATGAGCTCATCGAGCATGGCCGGACGGTAGTCGGCCACCCGCGCGGGCAGCACCACCGACTCCCACAGGTCGGCCGGCAGCCACACCCCCTCCAGCGCGGCCAGGGCCTCCGCCAGGGCGTCGACACCGCTGCCCGCCTCGCCCATCCCGGCCCGCTCCAGCACCAGGCGCTGGAGAACCGCGGGCTCCACCGGTGCGACGGCGGCCCGCGCCCGGGCCAGGGAACGGTTGCGCACCCGGGTCAGGACAGCGGCCTCCATCCAGCCCGCCTCGCCGAGGCTCACCAGCGAGCCATCCTCGACGAGCTCGCCCAGAGCGGCCTCGGCCACCGACACCCCCACACCGAAAGCCTGCGCCACCCGCTCGGGCGTGACGGTCGCATGCACCTTGGCGTACCGCAGCACGAGGTTCCCCAAGGGGGAGCGAGCCTCCGCCGTCTTCACAGGTGCACCGCCGCCGTCGAGGCCCGCCTGCTCCACGGCCTGTTCGGGCAGCTCCGTCCCCAGCGCCAGGTGCAGGTCTCGGGCGTCCTCGATCCGCGCCCAGTGCTCGCGCCCGCCAATGCTCACCGTCATGGCCCGGCCGGCACCGGCGAGCTCGCACGCAGCCGCCCGGACTGCCGTGGGCAGGTCGACCGCGCTCTCACCGCCGCCGGCACACCGCTCGACCAGGTCCGTGACGGTCAACGGACCGAGCTCGCGCAGCAGGTCGGCCAGGCCCTCGACGTCGGCGCCCACTTGCCGCCCGGGCGTCAGGTGCTGAAGCTCGGCCTCGACCTCGGCCATCACCTCGTCATCGAGCAGCTCGGCGATGCCCCCGTCCCCCAGCAGCGCGTTGAGCGCCCGGGGATCCAGGGACAGCAGCCGGGCCCGGTGCTCGGCATGCGGCAGGTCCTCCTGATACAGCAGCGAGCTGGCGTACCCGAACAGGAGAGGGTGAGCGAAGGGCGAGGGCTCAGCGGTGACGGCCTCGACGACCCGCACCTGGCCGGAGCCCAGGCGCTCCATGAGGTCGGTGAGCGCCGGCAGGTCGTAGAACTCCTGGAGGCACTCGCGCGCCGCCTCCACGCTGACGGGGAAGTCCTGGAACTGGCGGGCGGCCTCGAGCAGCTGACCCGCCTTGACCCGTTGCAACCACAGCGGTGTGCGGTGCCCCGGCTGCGTGGAGGGCATGAGCAGGGCGCGCGCGGCGCACTCACGGAACCGGGCGGCGAACAGCGCCGTCTCATCGATCCGGCCGCGCACCAGGGAGGAGACCTCGGCGGGGTCGAGGATGACGAGCTCGGCGCCCGGGACGCGCCCCTCGATCGGTGGGATCTGCAGGACGATGCCGTCGTCGGCCGCGACGACCTGCGGCCTGACCCCCAGCACCCGGTGCACCCGCTCCCGGATCGCCATCGCCCAGGGCTCGTGGACGCGCCGCCCCAGCATGCTGTGGAGGATGAGCCGCCAGCTGCCGGACTCGTCCCGGTTGCGCTCCAGGACCAGGGTCTCGTCGGTGGGAAGGACCCCGGTGGCCTCCCGCTGCTCGCGCAGGAGCACCACGAGGTTGTCCCGGGCGTAGGCGTCCAGGCCCGCCTCCGTGAGCCGACGCCGCAGCGCCCGCTCGGCCTCCGACTCTCCCGCGCCCGACTCGGTGACCGGCCCGGCCTCCGGACCAGCAGCAGTTCCAGCACCTTCTCGCGCCGGCAACCCGGCCTGCGCCTCCCGCAGGAAGACCCCCTTGGCGAGCCCGGTGGCCGCGGGCCTCCCCAGGCCCTCACCCCGCCAGAACGGCAGGCGGGCGCTGCGCCCCTGAGCCGGGTCGACGACGACGCGATCACCCGTGATCTGCCGGATCCGCCAGCTCGAGGTCCCCAGCGTGATGACGTCACCCGGGCTGGACTCGTTGACCATCTCCTCGTCGAGCTCCCCGACCCGGCGCCGCCCGGCGTCCTCGGCCCCCTCGGGCAGGACCACCGGGAACATGCCCCGGTCCGGGATCGTGCCCGACGCCGTCACCGCCAGCCGCTGCGCGTTCGGCCGGGCGCTGAGCCGGCCGGTGGCGCGGTCCCACACGATCCGGGGTGAGAAGTCGGCCAGGTCCGCCGACGCGAAGCCGCCGGACAACAGCGACAGCACCGACTCGAAGGCCCGCCGCGGCAGCGAGGCGTAGGGCGCCGCACGCGTGACCGTGGCGAACCAGGCGTCCGCCGTCAGGTCCTCCACGCTCACCGCGGCAACCGTCTGCTGGGCCAGGACGTCCAGCGCGTTGGTCACCAGGGCCGTGTCCTCAATGGTCCCGGCCCGCATCCCCTCGGCGGCGACGACGGCATCCACCAGGTGGGTCCGCTCCACCGGGTAGATGACGCCACGGGGCCGTCCACCCACCCGGTGGTCGGCCCGCCCCACCCGCTGCAGGCCCGCCGCGACCGACGGCGGCGGCGCCACCTGCAGCACGAGGTCGATCGAGCCGATGTCGATGCCGAGCTCGAGCGAGGCCGTGGCCACCACGCACCGCAGCTCGCCCGAGGCCAGCCGGCGCTCCACGGCCAGGCGCTGCTCCTTGGAGACCGACCCGTGGTGCGCCCGAGCGATGACGGGCATTCCCTTCGGCGTCGGCTCCGCGCGCGTACCGGTGCCCATCTCCCAGGACTCGTGGTGAACCGGCACCGGGGCGGCTGCGTGGGACTCCGACTCAGCATCCGACTCTGGATCAGTCCCCGACGCGGACTGCGACACAGCCTGTGCGGCCGGCCTCGACCCGCAGCGCGCGGCATAGGCCTCGTTGAGGCGGGCGGTCAGGCGCTCGCAGGCCCCACGGGAGTTGACGAAGACCAGGGTCGTGTGGTGGGCGAGGACCTGGTCGAGGATCGCGTTCTCCAGGTGCGGCCAGATGGAGCCCGACACCCGGACGGGCCCCGCCGACCCGGGGCTCCGAGCCGTGCCGGTGCCTCCGGCCTGACCCGTCTGCCCCGTCGCCATGGCCCGGCGCAGCGTCCGGTCCGAGCGCCAAGCCTGCTCGGCCCCGGCCCGCCCGGGCCCTGAGGGCCGCACCGCGCCGCCGGACGCGGATGGCCGCAGTGCCCGCTCCATCCGGGTGCGTCGGTCCGCGATCGCCGGGATACGGGCCATGTCCTCCACCGGAACGCTCACCGTCACCTCCGGCGTCGCCCGGCCGTCGTCGACGACGACCGTCACCGGGTGCGGCCCGCCGAGGAACCTCGCCACCTCCTGACGGGGCGAGACCGTCGCGGACAGGCCCACGCGCTGCGCCGGGCGCTCCAGGAGGTCGTCGAGGCGCTCCAGGGACAGGGTCAGGTGCGTGCCGCGCTTGGAACCGGCGAAGGAGTGGATCTCATCGACGATGACGGTCTCCACCGCGCGCAGCGTCTCTCGCGCGGCGCTGGTGAGCATGAGGTACAGCGACTCCGGCGTCGTGATGAGGATCTGCGGCGGATGCGTGCGCAGCCGACGGCGCTCCCGCGCGGGCGTGTCCCCCGAGCGCACCCCCACCGAGACCGGACGGGTGGGACCGACGTCGGCGATGCCCGCCAGCGGCCGGCGCAGGTTGCGCTCGACGTCGACCCCCAGGGCCTTGAGCGGCGAGACGTAGAGGACCCTCACGCCGCCGGCCGGCTCCTCACCCGTGCCGGTCCCGTCATCCCCGTCCCGACCGCCGTCGAGCCGGCCCAGACGGTCAATGGCGGACAGGAAGGCCGCAAGCGTCTTGCCCGAGCCGGTGGGGGCGATGACCAGCGCGTTCTCGCCCCGGCCGATCGCGGCCCAGGCCCGCTCCTGCACACTGGTGGGCCCGCTGGGAAAGGCGCCGAGAAACCAGGTCCTGGTAGTCGGCGAGAAGCCCGACCACCCCGGTCCGCGTGCGCCCGTAGGCGGGGGCGCGTCACCGTCCGACGTCGTACCTGGTGCCATCTCCGATCACCCCCGTTTCCGTTCGCCCTCGGTCCTGACGACCATCTTTCCACGGGGGTGTGACAGCAATTCGAGCCTCTTACGCCTGGTTCCGTGAGATGCCCGGGCGGCTGCGGTCGGTGGCCAACCGGATGAGCCGGCGCATCGTCCACTCCAGCGGGCCGTGCCGGAAGCGCAGGCGGATGAGTGTGGCCAGCGCCAGGCTCAGCAGGACCGTCGCGGCCCCCAGGACCGGCAGACGCTCCGGTGCGTCCTCGACGAGGAAGGGGCCGGCGCTCAGCACGTGGGCGACGTACACGGTCAGGGACATCGAGCCTATCGCCTGCAGCGGGAAGGACCACCAGCCTCCCTTGAAGACCAGCAGGCACAGCGCGATGACGGCCAGCGCCCCACTGACCGAGGTCACCATGTCGATCAGTCCGCCGGAGTGGGCGGTCGGGTCGATGACGCTGGTGAGGGCCAGGGCACCCAGGTCCCCGGAATCGAGCATCGCGTCAAGGTCGACGTAGCCGCGCAGCACCGTCCCCACGACGGCCAGGGGCGTACCGATGAGGACGGTGAGCAGCTGGGTCCGGGTGCTGCGGGTCAGGAGCCGGTGGGCGATGACGCCGATGACCATGTAGGCGGCCCAGACGACGGCCGGGTAGGGGCCGGACATGACGGGGACGAGGGAGGCCGGCACCCCGACCGTCATGTTGAGGACGTGGCTGATCGCGCAGGGCGCCACGAGGAGGCCAGCCACCACGGCCAGGGTGGAGGTGCGCCAGCGCGGCGCGCACGCCAGGGCGACGTAGCAGATGCCGAAGGCGGACAGCACCACCTGGATGGTGCCGGCGAAGGGCTCGATGAGCGCGCCCAGGGCGATGAGGACGGCGCCTCGGACGATGAGGCCGTGCCGCGAGCCCGCCAGGGACCCGCCGCCCTCACGCACCCCGCGCGCGCCCATGATCGACAGGGAGAACCCGGCCATGACCGCGAACAGCGCCGAGGGAAATCCCCGGAAGATCTCGCCGGCCCACCCGTCGGGCTCCATGAGGTGGTTGACCATCATGCCCAGCAGCGCCAGGGCCCGGGCCACGTCGAGCCCGATGATGCGCGGCCTGGCCGGCGGGGCGGCCGACGACGCCCCGGGACTCGTTCCCGCCTCCGTATCCGGGGACGCGGCTGGAGACCGGCCCGGAGAGGTGGGGCTCGACGTCGTCGGTGTCATGGTCTGTTCGGTTGCATCTGCTGTGAGCACGGGACAGGACGCTAGAAAGGGCGCCGTTATGGCGGCGTAAATGGGGCAGGACCATTCCAGTAATCCAGTAAGGTCCAATAAGGTCGATAGCATGATTCATCCGGGCGGTGCGCCCGCCTGGTTTCGCTCAGAGCCTGGTGATCTGGAAGAATGTCGCCGTGAGCACACCTACTCCCACGAAGTCCTCATCGTCTTCGTCCTCTTCCAGCACCGCATCCTGGTTGGACCGGTACTTCCGCATCACCGAACGCGGTTCGACCATCTCCCGCGAGGTGCGTGGCGGCATCGTCACCTTCTTCTCGATGAGCTACATCCTCGTCCTCAACCCCGCCATCCTGTCCAAGGCGAGCCCTCCGGGAACCGAGGCCCAGCTCGCGGCCGGCACGGCCTTCGTCGCCGCGATCATGACGATCCTCATGGGGGTCGTCGCCAACTACCCGATGGCCCTGGCCGCGGGACTGGGCATCAACGCGATGGTCGCCTACACCCTGGTGGGCACCCAGGGCATGACCTACGCCGACGCCATGGGCCTCATCGTCATCGAGGGCGTCATCATCCTCGTCCTGGTGCTCACCGGCTTCCGCGAGGCCGTCTTCAAGGCCGTCCCCGAGCAGCTCAAGACCGCGATCTCCGTGGGCATCGGCCTGTTCATCGCACTGATCGGCCTGGTGGACGCCAAGATGGTGCGCCGCGGCGGCACCCCTCTGGAGCTGGGCCTGGGCGGCTCCCTCCAGGGCTGGCCGGTCATCGTCTTCCTCTTCGGCCTCTTCCTCATGGTCGTGCTCTACGTGCGCAAGGTCCGCGGAGCCATCCTCATCGGCATCGCCTCGGCCACGGTGCTGGCCATCGTCATCGACGCCTTCGCGCACCTGGGTCCCTTCAACGACGACCCGGACAACGGCCCCCTCAACCTCACCGGCTGGTCCCTGTCCGAGCCGCACCTGACCGGCTTCCCCGTGGACCTGCCGAACCTGTCCACGCTGGGCCACTTCAGCCTGCTGGGCAGCGTCCAGAAGGTCGGGATCGTCTCCGTGATCCTCCTGGTCTTCTCCCTGCTGCTGGCCGACTTCTTCGACACAATGGGCACGATGGTCGCCATCGGTGCCGAGGGCGACCTGCTCGACGAGCACGGCAACCCGCCCAGGACCCGCGAGATCCTCGTCGTCGACTCCCTGGCGGCCATCGCCGGTGGCGTCGGAGGCGTCTCCTCGAACACCTCTTACGTCGAGTCCGCCGCGGGCGTGGGGGAGGGGGCCCGCACGGGCCTGGCCTCCGTGGTCACCGGCTGCATGTTCGGGTTGTCCATGTTCTTCGCCCCTCTGGTCAAGATGGTCCCCTACGAGGCGGCCACCCCGGCGCTCGTCGTCGTCGGCTTCCTCATGATGATGCAGGTGACCGACATCGACTGGAAGTCCCCGGAGATCGCCCTGCCGGCCTTCCTGACTATCATCATGATGCCCTTCTCCTACTCGATCACCAACGGCATCGGGGCCGGCTTCGTCTCCTACCTGGTCATCGAGGTGGCTCAGGGGCGGGCCCGCAGGATCCACCCGCTCATGTGGGTGGCCTGCGCGATGTTCATCATCTACTTCACCCTCACCCCGATCAAGGCGATCCTCGGCGTCTCCTGACAGAGGCCTTTCCACTTTCGCGCCGAGCCGGGCGTTTTTCGCGTAGCCCCACCGTTTTTCTGTGGGGCTACGCGAAAACCGCCCGGCTCGGCGGCTACCGGTAAGAGCTGGCGCTTCAGGGCTACCCTTCACAGGACGGGGTGCCCGCCGCACACCCAGCACCTTTCGGCGCTACCCCTGACATCCGTCAACCCGCTCCACCCACCTCCACCTCTTCGACGACCCCCAGGACATGACCCGCACGACCTCAGCGCACCAGCCCAGCGGCGGCATCTTCGCCTCCCTGCGGTTCCACAACTACCGGATCTGGTTCCTGTCCGCCCTCGTGGCCAACACCGGGACCTGGATGCAGCGCGTGGCCCAGGACTGGCTGGTGCTGCGCGTCCTGACCAACGACTCCGCCTCCGCCACCGGCCTGACCACGGCCCTGCAGTTCCTCCCCATGCTCCTGCTGTCCGCGCACGCCGGGCTCGTGGCCGACCGGGTCGACCAGCGCAGGTTCCTCATCATCACCCAGAGCGCCATGGGCCTGGTCTCCGCCGTCATCGCCGTCGACGTCCTGGCGGGCAGCGCGCGTCTGTGGCACGTCTACCTTGCCGCCTTCCTCACGGGCATCGCCGCCGCCTACGACGCCCCGGCCCGCCAGACCTTCGTGGCCCGGATGGTGCCCGCCGAGCACCTGTCCAACGCCGTCGGCCTCAACTCCGCCTCCTTCAACGCCGCCCGGCTCCTGGGACCGGCGCTCGCCGGCGTCGTCATCACCTGGGTCGGCGCCGGCTGGGTCTTCGCCGTCAACGCCGCCACCTTCCTCTTCCCGGCCGCGGCCCTGGCCGCCATGCGCCTGGGCGAGCTCGTGGACATGCCCCGTGCCAGCCGTGCCGCCGGCCAGCTCCGTGAGGGCCTGGCCTACTTGCGCGGCCGCACCGACCTTGTCGTCATCATCGCCGTGGTGGCGGTCGTCTCCATGCTCACCCTCAACTTCCAGGTCACCATGGCCGCCACCGTGCGCACCGTCTTCCACCTGGAGTCCGACGCCTACGGCACCGTCTCCTCGGTCTTCGCCGTCGGGTCCCTGTCCGGTGCCCTGTGGGCGGCCCGACGTCGCAACCCCAGTCCGCGCACTGTCGTCCTGGCGGCCTTCGCCCTGGGAGTCTTCTCCCTCCTGCTGGCCGTCATGCCCACCTACTTGACCTTCACGATCATGACGATCCCGGTGGGCCTGTGCGTGCTCACGCTCCTGACCAGCGCCAACCAGACCGTGCAGATGACCACCGAGCCGGCCATGCGCGGCCGGGTCCTGAGCATCTACATGATGTTCTTCCTGGGCTCGACGCCGGTAGGCGCCCCGCTCATCGGCTGGGTCGCCGACTCCTGGGGGCCTCGCATCGCGATCGCGGCCGGCGGCCTGAGCGCTGTCCTCGCCGCCCTGGTCGCCGCCGCCTGGAGCTACAGGCACTGGAACCTGTCCCTGCACTACTCCTCGACCCGTCCCTACCTCAGGGCCACCCCGAAGGCGGGGGAGGCGCCGCCGCAGGCCCCGGATCCGGAGGCTCGCGGCGCCGAGACCCAGAGTGTCGACGATGCCGACTGACGCCGACTGACCGAGCGGAACGAGTAATACGCACGCTACCCGTCGCGCATCTCCGAGGCACTGGGGAGTCCTCCCCAGCCGCGAATCGGCGCGTTCTCAGGCGATATTGGCCCATATCCCAGAGTGCTGCTTATCCTTTCAAGGAACGCGGCCCAGCGGATGCGCCCTCCTGAGGAGCCCGAGCGGCGGCGGTAACCCACCTCAAGCAGGAGCCCACCTCATGAGCGAGCTGATCGACACCACCGAGATGTACCTCAAGACCGTCTACGAGCTTGAGGAGGACGGCGTTCCACCGCTGCGCGCCCGCATCGTCGAGCGCCTCGATCACTCGGGGCCCACGGTCTCCCAGACGGTGGCGCGCATGGAGCGCGACGGTCTCATCAAGGTCGCCGACGACCGCTCCCTCGAGCTCACCGACGAGGGGCGCCGTCGGGCCACAGAGGTGATCCGCAAGCACCGGCTTGCCGAAAGGCTGCTGCTGGACGTCATCGGCATGGACCGACGGCTCGTCCACGAGGAGGCCTGCCGCTGGGAGCACGTGATGAGCGAGCAGGTCGAGGAGCGCCTCGCCGTCATCCTCGACGACGTCTCCTCCGACCCCTTCGGCAACCCCATCCCGCCGCAGGTCGCCGAGCACCCCCGCCCGTCGTCTGACGAGGTCAGTGTCGACCGTCTTGCCGGTCGCGAGACCGTCACCGCCGTCGTCAGCCGGATCGGAGAACCGATCCAGGCGGACGCCGAGCTCATCGCCACCCTTGAGGACGCCGCGATCACGGCCGGCGCTCAGGTGGAGCTGCGTGTCAGCGCCGGCGGGGTACGGCTTGTCGGCGCCTCCGGCGATCCCGTTGTCCTGGCCGACGACGTCGCCCGCCACCTCTTCGTCCAGCGCTGAGCGGCACCCAAGGGTCTCTCTGTCAGAAGGCTTTTAAAACCCTGAAAAACGCCTGTGCAGGAAGAGGTTTCAGCCCGCGCCTCACGTCCCGACATGTGGGATGTGAGGCGCCGCTGTGTGGCCCGGGTTGCGACCGAGCGGCCTCCCTCACTGCGGGTCTCACCGAGCCGGGACGGAGGGGCTGCTGTATCGACTCCGATAGGTGTTCCCGATCTTTCCGCGTGATTCCGCTATTTTCACGGTTAGGTCCGCGGGCTGCGGCGGACCGAGGTCCCTGGAGCTATATGGAGGAAAACGAAAATCGCCACATAGTGTCTCGGCTCACAACAGTGTGTGACACCTTGCCGTGACGAAGCGCTGGTCTGTCATGTAGCGTTCAGGTCGTCGCCGCAGACAACCGTCTCGGTGGCGTCTCGGATCGGGGCTTAGTCCTGCCACTCGGTCTGAGGCAAGTGGAACCAACAACTCAAGTGGCAGGAACGGGGGAACCAACTACCGGTCGCCCAGGCGAACAGCCCGAGCGACCTTGGGGTGAAGCCCGCACCCGCGGGCCGGACGTCTCCAGTCCGAACCCGACAGCTCACCTCGTCGGCTCAACAGGAGAAAGCATTCATGTCCTCACGCACCATCGCACGTCACCGCAAAGCCACCCGCGCCCTTACCCCACTGGATGACTTTGCTCCCACCGCGCGCCGAGGTCTGGCGGTCGCCGCCTCGTCCGGTCTCGCCCTGACCATGATCGCCTCGGGTGCCAACGCCGCCGGCCGCGCCGAGGTCACGTCCTCCTCCTCCGGAACCATCGAGGCTTCCGGCGTGACCCCCGGAGTCGGTGTCCTCGCCGCGAACGCTCGCGAGGCGCTGGCCGCGCACCAGCAGATCACTATCGGTCAGGCCAGCTGGGTCACCGAGGCCGCTCCGCAGGTCGAGGCTGTCGCCCCTGCGGCCCCTGAGGCGCCCGCCGCCCCCGAGGCTCCCGCTGCTCCCGAGGCTCAGGCCGAGCAGAGCACCGAGAGCGCCGGCACCGCTACGGCCGACTACAGCAGCGACTCCGCCGCTGAGACCCAGACGACCCAGGCCTCCTCGACTCAGACCGGCACCGCCGACTCGTCCGTCGTGGCCATCGCCATGCAGTACGTGGGTGCTCCCTACGTGTGGGGCGCCTCCGGCCCGAGCGCCTTCGACTGCTCCGGCTTCACCTCCTACGTGTACGCCCAGGTCGGCATCAACCTGCCCCGTACCTCTGGCGCCCAGGCCGCGGCCGGCACCCCGGTGTCCGCTTCTGAGGCTCAGCCCGGTGACCTGGTCACCTGGCCCGGCCACGTCGGCATCTACGCCGGCAACGGTATGGTGATCGACGCTGGTAACGAGTCCACCGGTGTGGTCTACCGCGAGCTGTGGGGCTCCCCGAGCTTCGTGCGCGTCTCCTGATCCCAGACGCTGAAATCCTCCCGTGAGGGGTGGGTGCCTGACGGTACCCACCCCTCACGGCGTTGTCGCGAGGTCTGAAGGGCGCGGAGGGGAGTCTGATGAGGAAAACAGACAACAACCTCGCCATGTGGTGGTCCCCACACCCCTTTTCGGGGCAGAATGTTCCATGGGTCGCAGACCGTATCTCGAGAAAGGGCAGATCCCATGACTGATGGCAACGTCATCCTCGTCGGAGTCGACGGTTCACCCGAGTCCCTGGCAGCAGTGGACTGGGCCGTTGCGCGCGCCGAGCGCCAGGGCTGGCGCGTTCACATCCTGTGCGCCTACTCCCTGCCCTCCTTCACCACCGCCTCCCTCGACGGCGGCTACGCAGCACTTGACGACTCCGCCATCAGGTCCGGC
Source organism: Actinomyces viscosus (assembly GCF_900637975.1). Lineage (NCBI taxonomy): Bacteria > Bacillati > Actinomycetota > Actinomycetes > Actinomycetales > Actinomycetaceae > Actinomyces > Actinomyces viscosus. The sequence continues at coordinate 3,028,643 of NZ_LR134477.1, forward strand.
GCCCAGGCCGTCATCGACGAGGCCGTCGAACGCGTCAAGAAGTCCGGCGTCGCCGTCACCTCCTCCCTGGAGACCGGGGACCCGGCCGGCGTCCTCGTCGACCTCTCCGAGGAGGCGACGCTGGCCGTCGTCGGTACCCGCGGAGGCGGCGGCTTCGCGGACCGCCTCCTGGGAACCGTCTCCTCCGCCCTGCCGGCGCACAGTCACTGCCCGGCCGTCGTCGTGCCCCAGCGCACCGAGGGGGCCGACTACACACCGGTGCGCCGCATCGTCGTCGGCGTGGACGGATCCTCCTCGGCCCGCAAGGCCCTCAAGTGGGCCGTGGCTGAGGCGGAGGCGTGGGGCGCCGAGCTCACCGCCATCGCCGCCGTGCCGATGGCCTCCGGGGCGGGTGCTCTGGCCTGGCTTCCGGCCGCCGTCGACCGTGAGCAGGTCCTGGCCGATGTCCGCTCCGGACTGGACCGGGCCATCAGTGAGGCCCTTGAGGGCCACGAGGGCGTCACGGTGCGCCGTCACGCCCTGGACGGCAACCCGGCCGAGCTCCTGGCCGAGTTCTCCACCGCCGTGGACCTCGTCGTCGTCGGCTCGCGCGGCCGTGGGGGCTTCTCCGGGCTCCTGCTGGGCTCCACCAGCCAGGCCGTCCTGTCCCACGCCTCGTGCCCCGTACTGGTGGCGCCCTCGCACCACCTCAAGGGCGAGCGGCGCGCCTCGCGCACCTCCACCCCGTGGGGCCGCGCCTGAAAGCCTCCGTCAACGGGCCTGCCGTGCCGACCGTCATCACACCGGTCGGCACAGCAGGCCCGCGGATACAGCAGTACGGCGCCACCCCGGGGCCCGACTGGTCATGGACGGGCCGAACCACTGGTAGTCTTCCGCCCAGGCCCTCGTAGCTCAGGGGATAGAGCACCGCTCTCCTAAAGCGGGTGTCGTTGGTTCGAATCCAATCGAGGGCACTGACACCGGCCGGTTCCTGTCCGCGTCCGCTGACGTCGGGCGGCTCCGGTCGGCTTCAGCCGGTATCGGTAGACCTTGGTCGACGGCGCGCGCAGGGATAGCCGGTGCCGGTGGCTCCTGCCGCTATGGGCGAGCCACGCCTCGGTGCGTCTCCACGCCCAAGGGCCCATCGGCCTATATCTTGACCGTATGACGCCTTCGTTCTTCTCCTTCGGCCGTAAGCGGCGTGATGCTGCCCTCCGGGAGGATGAGCGCAAGGGTGCCGCAGCCCTGAGCGGGTCGGATCAAACGGCGAGTCGACGGCGTTTCGCTGCGGACCTGGGAGCCCTGGCCGCGGAGCCGAGCAAGCCCGAGCCAGCTCCCGAACCGACGCCTCCCGCCCCCGTGCGCCCCGCGCCCGCCCCGCCCCTGAGCGAGGCGGATGTCGAGCGGCGCGAGCGCATCGACGCGGCCCTGTCCACGTGGCGCAGCCAGCTCGTGGACCTGGGAGGCGTGGCGAGCCTGGACGACATCACCCTGCTCGACGGCGTCGTCGACCTCACCGCCGCGCACCCCTCGGGCCTGGCCCAGCTCTACGCCGGTCGCCCCACCCACCTGTCCAGCATCGTGCGCGAGCGCAACGCCCTGGGGGAGGCCCGCCAGTCCCTGCGGGAGGTCTCCGCCCGCACCGACGTCCTCGCCCGCCAGTTCGGCGTCGCACCGGTCTACCTGGCCATCGGGGTCGCCACCTGGAACGAGACCGTCCCCGAGGACGGGGAGGACGATGACAGCGTCCACCTGGTCGACGGCGCCTCGCCGGAGGCCGACCTGACCGCCCAGATCCCGCACGTCGAGCGCATCGCCGCCGAGCACGCCGCCCGCAACGCCCTGGCCGCCGCCGGTCTGACCGTCCCCGAGGTCCCCTCGGGCCCGCGCGTGCGCACCGTCAACGCCCCCGTGCTGCTGCGCCCCGTCCGCCTGACCAGCGCCACCGCGGACGCCACCCTCACCCTCGACCCCACGATCGAGGTGAACCCGGTCCTCACCCGCGCCCTGCGCCGCTACCAGTGCACGACCGACATCGGCGACATCGCCCGTGCTGCCCTGTCCTCGGCGGGCTTCACGCCCCGTTCGGCCCTGGCCCGCATCGGTGCTCTGGGACGCCAGTACCTGCCCGGCTTCGAGATCCACGAGCGACTCGTCGTCGGCGCCTTCGTTCACCCCGGGCAGGCGCTGGTCGAGGACTTCGACGCCGTCCTGGAGCGCTCGCGCACCTCCGCCCTGGTCGCGGCCATCGCCGGGGACGAGGGGGCCCGCGAGGCCCTCAGCATCGAGCTGCCTCCGCCGGTGCCCACCGACCGGGTCCCCGGTGCCGAGCGCGGCGTGGGCGACCTGGAGCCCGCCCAGCTCGACGTCATCGAGGCGGTGGGCACCGGGGCGAGCTTCCTCATCGACGCGCCCCCCGGCTCTGACGTCGCCGGCACTCTGGCCGCCGTCTTCGCCGACGCCGCCGCCTCCGGACGCACCGTGCTGCACGTGCCCGCCACCAGCGCCGACGGACACGCCGTCGCGGCCGCCCTGCGTGAGGAGGGCCTGGGATCCATGGTCCTGGACCTCACCGAGGACGCCGCCTGGCGCCAGCACGCCTCCGAGGGCATCCGCGAGAGCCTGGGCGTCCAGCCGCCCCAGCTCGACGTCGCCGAGATCATCTCCCAGCGCGACCGTCTCACCACCGTCCGCTCCCGCCTGGACCGCTACGTGCGAGCCCTGCACCGGCCCCGCGAGCCCTGGTCGGTCTCCGCCTACGAGGCCCTCCAGAAGCTCGCCGAGCTCACCAGCCGCCGCGACCGGGCGACCACCCGGGCCCGTATCGACGCCGAGCACCTGGGGCGACTCGATGAGGACGGCAGGGACGGGGCCCTCGCCCTCCTGCACCGCGGGCACGCCCTGGGCCTGTTCACCCCCGAGGTCTCCTCCAGCGCCTGGAACGGGATCCCGGTGGCCGACATGGACGAGGCCACCGACGCGCTCGTCCACCTGCGCGCCCTGGCCAACGACCTGCTGCCCGCCATCGAGGAGCACACGGCCACGGTGGCCCGCACCACCGGACTGAGCCGTGCCCGCAACCTCGGCCAGTGGATCGAGCAGCTCGACATGTTCGACGGCGTGCGCGAGTCCCTGGACGTCTTCCTGCCCGAGGTCTTCGAGCGCTCCGCCGCCGACATGGTCATCGCCACCGCCTCCAAGCGCTGGCGCGACGACCGGGGCATCCACATGGACGGCTCGCGCCGCCGCCGCTTCACCCGCCAGGCCAATGACCTCGTGCGGCCGGGCCGCGTCGTCGACGACCTGCATGCAGAGCTGGTCAAGGTCCAGCGCCGCCGCGAGGTGTGGCGCCGCCACGACCCCGACGGAGGCTGGCCCCGCCTGCCCCAGGGCCTGGACGAGATGCGCCGCACCGCCGGCCGGGCTCGCGGCGCCGTCGCCGAGGTCCAGCCGCTCCTGGGGAGGGCCCCGGACTCCCCGGTGCTCATGGAGATGCCCCTGGAGGAACTCCTGGAGCTCGCCGGCTCGCTGGCCGCCGACGACCTCACCGCCCAGATGCTCCCGGAGGTCAACCGCATCCGCACCGATCTGGAGGCTCTGGGCCTGAGCGACTTCGTGGCCGACATGGCCGCCCGGAGCGTCGAGGACGAGCAGCTCGAGCCCGAGCTCACCTACTGCTGGTGGTCCTCCCTGCTGGCCCAGACCCTCGCGGCCGACCCCGACCTCGGTGGTCTCGACGCGCGTGCCCTGTCCCAGATGGCCGTCTCACTGCGCGAGCTCGACGCCGCCCACACGCGTTCCCTGTCCGGCCCCGTGGCCCAGGCCTGCGCCCGCAGGGTGCGTGCCGCCGTCGAGCAGGACAAGGCCGACGCCCGCGCCCTGTACATCGCGCTGGCACGTGAGGACGGCGTCCCGCTGCGCGAGATCATCGACGCCCACCCCATGGCGCTGCTGGCCCGGCCGATCTGGATCGTCCCGCCCACGCTGGTGCCCCAGATCTTCTCGCCGACGGCGGTGGTGGACCTGGCCGTCCTGGACGCCTCCACGCCCATGCCGGTCCCGCAGGTGCTGCCCGCCTTCGTGCGCGCCGAGCAGGTGCTCGTCGTCGGTGACTCCCGGCGGGCGACGACGGGCCTGGCCGCCGAGCTCGGCCCGCTCCTGCCGGCCCGCACCCTGCCGACGGCCCGCAACAGCCTGGACGCCGGTATCGCCTCCTTCCTGGCGGCCAACGGCTACGAGGGCGTCGTCGAGGCGGTGCCCTCACCGCCGGGGGAGGCCTACCTGTCCCTGGAGCTCGTGGACGGGCGGGGCATGCCGGCCCCCGGGCAGACCGCGGTCGAGACCGTGGAGGCCGAGGTCTCCCGCGTCGTCGACATGGTCATCGACCGGGCCCTGACCCGGCCCGAGGAGTCCCTGGGCGTCATCGCCCTCAACCGCCTGCACGCCGACGCCCTGCGCTCGGCCATCACCCGGGCGGCCGCCGGGGCCCCGGCCCTGGAGGAGTTCTTCGCCCCCGGCGCCGCCGAGCCCTTCACCGTCGTCGAGCTGGCCGAGGCGCGCGCCCTGCGACGCGACCACATCATCATCTCGGTGGGCTACGCCAAGACCCCGCACGGGCGCACCATCCACAACTTCGGTCCCGTCTCGGACCACAGCGGCATGGTGGGGCTCGTGGAGGCCCTGTGCGCCTCGCGGGGCAGCACCCAGGTGGTCTCCTGCCTGGCCGCCGCCGACATCGACCGCGACCGTCTGCGCGCGCCCGGGGCGCGCCTGCTGCGCGAGGTCCTGGCCCGCGCCGAGGACGCCTCCCAGACCGGCAACTCCGCCGGCAAGGTGCCCGACCGGCTCCTGGTGGACCTGGCCGAGCACCTGTGGCGCAAGGGCCTGTCCGTCGTCCCCCGCTACGGGACCGACGGCGGCGTACGCATCCCGCTGGCCATCGGCCACCCCGACTACCCCGACGAGCTGCTGGTGGCGGTCCTGACCGACGACGTCGACTACATCTCCGAGCCCAGCCTGCGCCGGCGTGACCGCCACCGCGTCGAGCGCCTTGAGCGGCGCGGCTGGCGGGTCCACATGGCCTTCTCCGCCGGGGTCTTCGTGGACCCGGAGGCCGAGGCCAAGGCCGTCGAGGATCTCGTCCTGGCCGTCCTCGTGGAGCGCCAGGGGGATGCGGCCCCGCCCATGGAGGCCGTGCCGGACCGCGTTGACGACTCGGCGCGCGCCGTCCCGGAGGCGCCCGAGCCCGAGCCCGGTGAGGCACCTGAGCGCACCGAGCGCCCCCGCATCGCCCAGGGACTGCCGCTGCAGGCCTACTCCGACGACCAGCTCGACGACCTCATGGCCTGGATCCGCTCCGACGGCGTGGGCCGCTCCGAGGCCCGGGAGGTCGAGGAGCTGAGATCGGCCCTGGCTCTGCGCCGCCGCGGCTCGGGTATCGATGCCGTCCTGGCCAACGCCGTGCGGCGCACCCGCTGAACCGCCTGAGACGGACGCTGGGCGAACAGTGATGACAGGCGGCTCAGATCGCGGCCGGGCCCCGAGCGCGAGGACGGCCCCCGAGCCGGCTGACGAGGGGGCGGTCGCGCACGGGAAGGCGCGGCGTCGTCGCCGGGTCGTGGCCCTGTCCGCCCGGGACCGGGAGCGCGTGGCCCGGGGCGAGGATCCTGAGGACCTGGCCCGGGCCGACTACGAGCACGACGCCCTCAGCGGCGCCGCGGGAGGACTCGACGCAGCCGAGACGGGCGGTGCCGGCTCCAACGACGCCCGCCTCAGGCTCGACGTCCCCCCGCACTGGGGCTGATACCGCCTGACCCGCGAATGCGGGACCGCGCCACTGACGTGAGACCGCGCCACTGACGTGAGGCGGTCAAGGTGCGCCTCGAAATTGCCGGGCAGTACGGCGCAGCAGCAGCACGGCGCAGAAATGGAATACGTGGAGCAGCGCTCGAAGGCATGCGGAAGGCCCCGCCGATCATGCGGATCGGCGGGGCCTTGAGGCGATGCGGTTATCGGATCGCTGAGGGACTCACTGCTTGGCGGCGTTGGCGGAGAGCAGGTCGCGGATCTCGGTGAGGAGCTCGACGTCGGTGACCTCCTTGGCCTCCTCCTCGGCCTTCTGCTTGGCCATGCGCTCCTTGACCGTGTTCATCGGCAGAACGATGGCGAAGTAGACGGCGACGGCGATGAGGAAGAAGTTGATGACCGTGGTGATGATCGTTCCAGGCATCACGTAGGCGTCAGGGTTGGCAGCAACCTCCTGAGCCGTGGCCAGGTGGAAGGTGTAGCTGCCGTTCTGGTACAGGGAGAATGCTCCCAGCGAGTCGAAGTTCGGCTGGCCGATCAGCTGACCGATGATGGTCATGATGACCTTCGTGATGGCATCGACGATCGGCTTGAAGGCAGCACCGATGATGACGGCGACGGCGAGCTCGAGGGCGTTGCCCTGCGCGATGAACTCCTTGAATCCCTTGATCATGGCGATCCTTTCGTAGCGGCGCGGGCAGACGTCTGCCATGGGTGCGCCATCGGGGACTGAAAGTGATAGCGCCTTATCATCTGTGTAAGACGCCGCAGCGGCATTACGGGCTCAGCGCAATGCCGAGCGTGCTATTCGTAGCCGCGCCAACTACCAGAATAGCGCTACCGGCTGGAATAGCCAGTGTGATAAGTGTTACTTTCTTGTTTCCTGTCCAGCGACTCTCCTCTCCGGCTTGTTGAGTCATGACGACTCGCGCCCCGGAACAGAGCACTGTGCTGTGGGCTCCAAATGTCCCAACAGACATTCCTTGAGAAAGACTTTGAGAAGACTTCTGAGATCCTGGTGATTCCTGATCGGGTGATGAAGAAGGTGTTCCGGGAGCGGAAGAGGGTGCATTTGTCGAGCTGTTTTCCGTATTGGCGGGTGCCGAGGAGTCCTTGCCCTGCCCATCGGCTTCGTCTGCCGTCGCGCCGTCCTGCCCCTGAGGCGATGCCGCTTGCGGTGACCAGTCCTGCGACGCCTGACCGATGACATCGACCCGGGCTCCGGGGCGGGCGAGCTCGGCTCCGACATCGACGGGCACCTGGACCAGTCGCTCGTCCGACCCCAGCTGTTGAGCGATGTTTCCGCTGGTCATCGGGGTGGTCAGGACGGTTCCCGGCTCCAGTGCGATAGCCGCCCGGGTTCCCACGACCTGATCCTTGGATGCCAGGCCGGAGCTGGGAAGGGCCGACGTCGGAAGCCTGCTGGTCGAGACGTCCTGCTCGGTGATGACTGCCCCCGCGCTGACCTGGCGGGCGGCGACGAGCACCTCCTGTCCCCGCTCGGGGCCGGGGCGCAGCACGCTGAGGGCCACGAGGACCGCTGTTCCCAGGCAGAGTGCCACCACCAGGTGACGGTGCCGCCATAGCAGGACGGAGGGGCGTGGCGCGGTCGGCCGGGCGCCGTGGGAGGAGGTCTGAGCGGCGCGGCCGGCTGAACGGGTCGATCGCGGGGACGGGCGGTGGGATCCCTGACGGGACTCGTGACGGCGGGAGAGGCGGCGATGAAGTCTCATGCCACCAGGTTCGAGGCAGCGCCGCGGCCCGGCATCCCGGCACCGTCAGCCCTGTGGACGGAGACTGCACCAGCGCTCCTGTGGCCCCCGGCCCAGGCCCTGCGTGCTCCTTCTTGTGCGTCCCTTCTCGGCCGCCGGGAGCCTCAGGACTCCGGCGACCTGGTGTGCGCCGGTGAGCCGGCGGCCAGCAGGAACCACTCCTGGGCGGTGATGACGGCGTCCACCGGCTCGTCGTGCTCCTCCACGGGCAGCGGCCCGGCCACCAGCTCCTCGGGGTGGATGATCGCGAAGGTGTGGGTGCTCGGGGCCCGCAGCGGCAGCATCCGGTCGTACCATCCGCCTCCCTGTCCCAGTCTCCGACCGTCGTGGTCCACGGCGAGCGCCGGAATGAGAAGGACCTCGACCTCTCCGACCGCATCCGCCGGCAGGGCCGGGCCGCTGGGCTCCGGTGGGCGCCTCGGTGCCCGTTCCGCGAGGTCCGCGGCTCCCTGGAACCGGCCCCAGCAGCGCGCCAGGTGCGGTCCGAGCACCGGGAGCAGCACCTCGACCCCGGCCTCATGAAGCCTCTCCAGCAGGAGGCGGGTGCAGGGCTCGGCGCCCATCGACACGAAGGTCGCCACGCTCGCCGCGCCGGCCACCGCCTCCAGGGCGTGCTCGGTCAGCGCCTCACAGGCCGGTGCGTGCCCGAAGGAGGGGTGGTGGTGATGGGCGCGCCGATGCGCCCGCAGCACCTTGCGCAGCTCGTCCTTGGCGTCGTCGACCTCGAGTCGGCTCGTATCGGGAAGGTCCAGCGCGCCGGTCGTCATAGGGTCATCTTCCCAGGTGATGACGCACCCTGTCTGAACCGTTCGTCCCGGCGGGGCACAACGCGTGTCGCCAACCTGACGGTAACCTGAGTGCCATGAGAACAGTGGCCGAACACCTGGCCGCCTGCCTGGAGATCGCCCAGGCGGCCGCGCCCCTCGACGTGGTCCTTCCCGACGCCGTCGGATGCGTCCTGGCCCAGGACGTCGCCGCCGGAATCGACCTGCCCGCCGTGGACCTGGCCGGCCAGGACGGCTACGCCGTCATCGCCAAGGACGTCGCCGAAGCCGCTCAGAACAGCCCGCTCGTGCTCGACGTCGTCGACGCGGTACGTGCCGGGGACATGCGCCCCTGCCACCTCGTGCCCGGGGCCGCTGTCCTCATCGACTCCGGCGCCCCCCTGCCGCTGGGAGCCGACGCCGTCATCCCCTGGACTGACACCGACCGCGGCGAGTCCCGCGTCAGCGTCTACCGCGCCGTCGCAGCCGGAGCCAATGTGCGCCGGCGCGCCGAGGACGTGAGCTCCGGAACCACGGTCCTCAAGCGGGGCTCGCGCGTCAGCGCCCGCCAGGTCGCGCTCCTGGCCGGCCTCGGGCTGCACCGGGTGCGCGTCCATCCCGCCCCGCGCGTCGTCGTGGTCTCCATCGGCGACGAGCTGGTCGAGCCCGGCCACTCCCGCGAGGCCGGCGACGTCTTCGACGCCAACGGCCACGCCCTGGCCTGCGCGGTCACCGACGCCGGCGGGCAGGCCTTCCGCGTGGCCGCCGTCCCCGACGAGCTGCGCGCTCTGGCCGATGCCATCGAGGACCAGCTCGTGCGCGCCGACGTCCTCATCACCACCGGGGGCCTGAGCGTCGGCCAGGGCGACACGGTCAAGGAGGTCCTGGCCCCCCTGGGCTCGGTGCGGTTCGACGCCGTCGCCATGTCGCCGGGCCGCCAGCTCGGCGTGGGAACGGTCGAGGGCACCCCGATCTTCTGCCTGCCCGGCGACCCGGTCAGCGCCCAGATCGCCTTCGAGACCTTCGTGCGCCCGGTCCTGCGCCAGATTGCCGGGCGCACCTCCCTGCACCGCTCCAGCCTGCCCGCCACCATCTCCGAGGGCTGGCACTCACCGGTGGGCAAGCGCGAGTTCGTCCCCGTGCACGTCAGCGGCTCACCGACCCGCGGCTACCGGGCCGAGCCGACGACGCCACCCGGCACCGTCCGGCTGCACGGCCTGTCCGAGGCCAACGCCATCGCCGTCGTCCCCGAGGACACGAGCACCGTGGTGGCCGGCGACACCCTCCACTGCCTCCTGCTGGACGCCTGATGCCAGGCGTCCCGGCCCCGCACCAGGAACCCCGCGATGACGCCGAGCGGAGGCCCTCAGGAGCCGGGGCGCGGGGCGTCCGCGGCGGGGGACTGCGACGGGCGGTGGCCGGTCTGCTCCTCGGGGCGGGCTCGTCCGAGCGCTTCGCCTGGCCGGTGCGCCTTGAGCCCGAACCGGTCAGGCAGGGCCGGGACCCCGGCTCGCCGGCAGGTCCCGGTCGCCCGTCCGTCGTCGTGCGCGAGCTGCGGGCCGATGACGAGGGGGCCTGGAGAGCGCTGCGGCTGGCGGAGAATGACCGGCTCTCCCCCTGGGAGGCCACCCTGCCGGTAGGCGGCGGGGAGACCCTGAGCGCCTTTCCCGACTTCGTGCGCCGCCAGACGCGCCGGGCCAGGTTGGGGGAGGCGATGCCCTTCGTCGTCGAGGTCGACGGCGCCTTCGCCGGCCAGGTCGCCGTCGACCCGATCACCTGGGGCGCCACGCGCAGCGCCCAGGTGGGCTACTGGATCGGAGCTGCGTGGCAGGGGCGGGGCCTCATGCGTCTGTCGGTGGCCATGGTTCTCGACCACCTCCTCGGGCCGGTCGGGCTGCACCGTGTGGAGATCAACGTGCGCCCCGACAATGAGCGGAGCCTGGCGCTGTGCCGTGGGCTCGGGCTGCGCGAGGAGGGGCTGCGCCGCGGCTACATGCACATCAACGGCGCCTGGGCCGACCACGTCTCCTTCGCCGCCCTCGCCGAGGAGACCCGCGGACCCGACGGCGTCGGCTTCCAGCGTCGGCTCACCCGAGGATGACGATTTCTCACGGCTCGTGCCGGAGGCGGGGGCGGCGTCCGGATGGGGCGCTCGTGAGGTGATCGGGGGCGTCGCGGTGGGCCAGGCGTGGGGAGGGCGGCCAGGGGACCGAGGCGGGGAGACAGGTGCGGAAGAAACGTATGTGACTCGTGTGATAACAGAGATGTAATGCTGACAGTGTGACGTCTTGAATCCCAGGTATTTCGCAGGAAAACCGGAGTGTTCCTGCGCGGGGAGAAGGCCCTGCACGCCTACGGTTACGGTGTGGGAATCGAGATCTGGGCCGTCATTGCCCTCATCACGATTCTCTCCGTGTACCTCCTTCCGTATTTGGTGGGGCGCCGCGAGATGACGTGGCGCTCCAACGTCCAGGACCGCTACTCGGCCGAGCTGCGCGTCCTGGCCACGGGGGCTGCCGCCGTCGAGCGCGACGACACCTGTGCGAGCAGTGGGCATGCGGAGCTCTTTCGACGTCGACCGGAGGTGAGGGTGATGAACAGGCCCGCCGTGAGGAATGTGCGTGCCCTGCGCACCGAGCGCGAGCTCGACCATGCTCGTCAGGTTCACGCGCAGGGGCGTGAGCGCCGTCGGGTCGCCGCCTCGCACCGCGGGATCGTCGCCAGTGTCCTGCTCGGAGTCTCGCTGGGGGCCTGGGTGCTGGGCCTCGTGACGGCACTGCCGTGGTGGCCGGCCCTGCTGCCCACCGCGCTGCTGGGGGTCTCCATGGTGGCGGGACGTCGCGCCGCCCTGGCCTCCGCGGCAGCGGACCGCCGCGAGCGCCGTCGCATTGCCGAGCTCGAGCACACCCTGGTGACCCTGACCGGCCGACGCTCCCCCGCCTCCGTCGTGGCCGCGCCCCGTTCCGTCGTCGACGGTGGACGCAGCGCCTCCAGTGCTTCCAGCAGTGCCGGCAGCGCCTCCGGCGTCAGTGCCGCCTCACCCGCCGCGCCCGCCGGTGAGGCGAGTGCGGCGCAGGATCCCTTCATGGAACGCCTCGCCCGGGAAGGCGCCCAGCGGACGGCGAGCCGCTCAGCGACGCATTCGGCGACGTCGGCGGTATCGGCCCAGGAGGCCGCAGGCGCGACGTCTGCTGACGCCGCCGAGGCGACTGCCTCAACGGCGCCTGCCGCCGCACCGGCCGCTGAGTCCGCCGAGGCGGCCGGCGCAGCCGCCGCTCAGCCCTCCCTCGCCGCTGATCCCGAGGCGGACCGCCTGGCTCGGCTCGATGCCGACCTTGATGCGGAGACCGCCGCGGCCGTGGCCGCCGAGCGCGAGGCGACCCGGCGCGCCTCGGTGCACGTGCCCTCGCGCCACGCCGGCAAGGTCTCCCGCGACATGCGCGAGGCGGTCTCGCGTGATGGCGACGAGCAGAGCTCGCCGCGGACCAAGGACTTCGTCGCCTCCTTGTCGACGGCGACCTCCCGCCGCCTGACCGGCTGGGGCAGGCTCTTCGCCGAGGCCAGCGCCATCGAGCAGGAGGCGCAGGCCCAGGAGGCTGCGGCGTCGGCCCCCGAGGCTCCCACGAGCGCCCGGCAGCCCGCCGCTCCGGTCTCCTCGACCGCCTCCGAGCCGGCTCGCCCGTCCGCCCGCTACCAGGCTCCCGCTGCCAGTGCGCCCGCGGAGGCGGAGGAGGTCACCAAGGAGGAGGCGACGACGTCGACCCCGCCCCAGGGCTGGCGGCCGGTCCATGTCCCCGCCCCGACCTACACGCTGGCGGCCAGGGCGCCCCGGCGCTCCTACGCCGACCCGGTGGTCGACCCGGGTGTCTCGGCGCCGGTGCCCGCGCGCCCGCAGACGGCTCGCGCCTACGTCCCCGCTCCGGTGGAGGACGAGGAAGAGCTCTTCCACCCCATCGACCTCGACGCCATCCTTGAGGGGCGGCGGGCGGCCGGCGAGTAGTCCTGCCGCGGGGAGCGGGAGACTCCCTCAGGCCAGGCTGTTGCGGGGCAGGTTCTGGTGCCGGTGGGCGGGCTCACCGCCATCGAACTTGCCAGCACGCCCCGCGGCGGTGCTAGGATCAGCCCGCACTTGGGGCTATGGCGCAGTTGGTAGCGCGTCTCGTTCGCAATGAGAAGGTCGGGGGTTCGAATCCCCCTAGCTCCACCGCATGAGGGGCTGCCCCGCCGAGAGGATCGGCGGGGCAGCCCCTTTCCCGTCTGCGAGACATCATCGCCGTCGTCGACCTGGCTGCGAGAGGGGAGACGATGCTTCCCGTCTCTGAGAGCTTCGCGCTCGCCGACGCCGCTGGCGCCCACCGTACTGTCGAGTCCGGCCACGGCGCCGGCAAGGTCGTCCTGCTCCCGTGACGGCACAGTGATTTCAGTCACCTGAAATCGATGTTGGTCGATGGAAGTGCGCGGATTTGCGCGGACTCCCATGGCTGTCGGCATGTTGTGGCAACCGGCCAGGATGGGGATCTTGCCCCTAAGGCGGTCGGTGTCGGCCATGTGGTGCGTATCCTGGAACAGAAACCAACCAAGTGGACTGTTAACTGGAGAGGCACCGTGCTGCAGCGTGATCGGATGGGCCGCCGTAGTTTCCTGATGGGCGGTCTCGCCTGGACCGCGTCGGCTACCTTCCTGCCCAGGAGTATCCAGCCGATAGCCCACGCCTCCCCGGCTCCGGCCGCCGCCCCTCCCATGTGGCAGCCGCAGACGGTGCTCTCCGACATGCAGGACCCGCGCGCCTGGGTCCTCTCCTCCGACGACGGCTCCATACGGCCCGACACCTCCACCTACTCCCACGGGAGCCAGTCGCTGGAGATCACCACCACCGGCGATCCCGACCGGCCCACCAGCGCCGACCTCGCCCTGGTGGGTGTCAACATGACCGACTGCCAGTGGGACCTGTGGCTTCGCGCTGAGGACTACCGGCAGATCGGAAGCATCCTGCTCGAGCTCGGCGGCGACGGAGAGGACTGCCTGCGCCTCGATGTCGCTCCCGACATGCGCACGCTGCGCACCGGGACCTGGTGCCGGGTCACCGTCAACCGCGCTGCGGCGCGCTCCGTCGTCGGCAGCCCACCGTTGGAGCGGGTGACGAGGGTGAGGCTGAAGGTCGTCCCCGAATCCGACTCCTCCTCGAGCCGGCTGTGGCTCGGCTACCTGGCGACCCTGCCCTCGGCCGACAGCGGTATCGTCTCCATCTCCTTCGACGACGGCTACGACAGCGACTACGACACGGCCCGGGGCATCATGCAGGGGTACGGTATCCCGGCGGCAACCTCCTACGTCATCGCCGACAAGGTCGGGCTGCCGGGCCGTATGAGCGCCGACCAGCTCGCTGAGATGCGAGAGGTTCACGGCTGGGACATTGCCGCCCACGCCTCCACCGACCTCACCACGCTCGACGAGGCGGGGATGCGCAAGGAGTTCGAGACGATCAGGTCCTTCCTCCTTGAACACGGATACCCCGAGGGTGCTGCCCACTTCGCCCTGCCCATGGGGCGGTACAACGACCTCGTGCTGCGCACCTCCCAGAGCTACTTCGACTCGCTGCGCACCATCGACGTCGCCCCGGAGACCCTCGCGCCGGGGGACCCGTTCCGGCTGCGCGTCTTCTACTGCGGCGCCTACACCACCGAGGAACAGGTGGAACGGACCCTGGCCAAGTGCCGGGAGCACCGCTGCTGGACCCACATGGTCTTCCATCGCGTTGACAAGGAACCTGACGACGCTCCCGAGTCGGTGAAAGCAGCCAGCTTCAAGCGGTTCATGAAGCAGGTGGCGGACTCCGGCCTGCCCGTCAAGACGGTTCCGGAGGTCATGCGCAGCCAGGCGCCCGCCCCCGCCCCGGGCTGAGGCCGACGTCGCGCGCCGCCCCGAGCGCCCATCCCCGGTCCTCCCTTCCGACCTTCCCGAATCGCCCGATACGGATGGATTGACTGCATGAACATCACTGTCATCGGTTGCGGCTACCTCGGAGCCGTCCACGCCTGCGCCATGGCCGAGCTGGGGCACCGCGTCGTCGGCGTCGACGTCGACCAGGACAAGGTCGACGCCCTCGGCGAAGGGCGGGCCCCCTTCCATGAACCGGGATTCACCGAGATCCTGCGACGACGGATCGAGTCCGGCGGACTGATGTTCACGACCGACTTCTCGGCGATATCCGGGGCGCAGGCCCACTTCATCGCCGTTGGCACGCCGGAGGGCCCCGATGGGGCCGCGGACCTGACCTACGTTGACGCCGCCGTTGAGGCGATGAAGCCGTACCTGGGGGTGTGCCTCGACGGCGACGAGGTCGTCGTGGGCAAGTCGACCGTTCCGGTGGGCACGGCCGCGCGACTGGCCCCGACCATCGCCGCATCAGGAGCCGTCCTGGTCTGGAACCCCGAGTTCCTGCGCGAGGGGTTCGCCGTCGAGGACACCCTGGGTCCTGACCGCATGGTCTACGGCCTGCCGGAGGACCCCGCCGACGCCGAGCGCGCCACGGCCGTCCTGGACGAGCTCTACGCGCCCATCATCGAGTCGGGAACGCCCCGCCTCGTCATGGACTACGCCACCGCCGAGCTGGTCAAGATCAGCGCCAACGCCTTCCTGGCCACGAAGATCTCCTTCATCAACGCCATGGCGAGCGTGTGCGACGCCGCCGGCGGGGACGTCACCGCGCTGGCCCGGAGCATCGGGATGGACGCCCGGATCGGCGGTCGTTTTCTGCGGGCGGGGATCGGCTTCGGCGGCGGCTGCCTGCCCAAGGACATCCGTGCCTTCCGGGCCCGGGCCGACGAGCTCGGCGTCGGCGAGGCGCTGAACTTCCTCGCCGAGGTGGACCAGATCAACGAGGACGCCCGTCACCAGACCCTGGACAAGGCCAGGAGCATGCTCGGCGGGTCGGTGAACCGGGCGCGCGTGGCGGTGCTGGGGACGACCTTCAAGCCCGACAGTGATGACATGCGGTGCTCGCCCGGGCTGGCCATCGCCGCCGAGCTGGCCGACGAGGGCGCCCGAGTGGTCGTGACCGACCCCGCTGCCGCGCCGATCCTGGCCCATGACGACGATCTGCCCTACGACGTCGCAGCCGATCTCGAGGAGGCGCTGACCTCGGCTGACCTGGTCCTCCTGGCCACCGAGTGGGACCAGTACACCAGCTGTGACCCCGCCTGGGCGGCTGCTCTGGTCGACCGGCGCAACGTCGTCGACGGGCGTAACGCCCTGGATCCCAAGGCCTGGCGGAGCGCGGGTTTCGCCTACGCGGCTGTCGGCTCCCGGTAGTCACTGCGGCCGTCAGGCTCTTCAACTCAACGCGGAAGGACTGGCGCATGTCCTGGTCATTCGGATTCTTCGTCATGCTCGGCTGCCTTCTCATCCTCCTGGCCTGCCTAGCGGTCAAGCTGCTGTTCAAGCGCGGGCTGAGGCTCAGGGCGGTGCGGGTCCGCAGCGCGGGCAGCAGGCAGGTGGTGGCCGTACGCACACCGGTGACGACGCCGGCTGAGGCGCAGCGCAGCGCCGACGTCACCGGGCTGCCTCGGGCGCTCATGGGGATCAGCCGTCCCTCGCCCGCCATCATGGTGACCATCGGCCTGGCCGGCTGGTTGTCCTGGCGCGTGCTGCTCAGTCGGCACCATGTCCTGGACCCGTGGGCGGTGCGGACCTTCGATGTTCTCTTCCTCCTCGTCGCGGTCCAGCTGGTGCTGGCCTGCTTCGAGGGGCGCCTGATCGGCAGCGGAGAGGCGTATCGGGTCGCCGTGCTCATCCCGCTCTACAACGAGGATCCCGACGTCGTGGTGCGGATGCTCTCCGCCCTGCTGAACCAGACCTCCCCACCGGCCGAGATCCACGTCGTCGACGACGGCTCCACCCAGGGCTCCTATCTGGAGCAGCGGGACTGGTTCATCGAGCAGGCCGCGGTCAGCGGCATCTACGCCACCTGGCAACGCACTCCCAACGAGGGCAAGCGCCATGCTCAGGTCCATGGCTTCAGGAAGATCCGCGACGCCGACCTGTTCGTGACCGTCGACTCCGACTCCATGCTCGACGCCGAGGCCCTGCGCGAGATCGTCCAGCCCTTCAGCGATCCCCGGGTCATGTCGGTGGCCGGCGTCATCCTGGCGATCAACAACCGGGAGAACCTGCTGGCGCGGGTGACCGACGTGATCTTCGTGGGGCAGCAGCTCATCGACCGCGCCTTCATGTCGCAGCTCGGGTCGGTGATGGTCAACTCCGGCGGTCTGGCCGCCTACCGGTGCAGCATCCTGGCCGAGAACATCGACGTCTACATGCGTGAGAGCTACCTGGGGCGGCACGTGGAGTTCTCCGACGACTCCATGCTGACGCTCTTCGCCCTGCTTCACGGCAGGACCGTCCAGCAGCCCTCGGCCTTCGCCTTCGCGTGGATGCCCGACCGGTGGAGCCACCACTACCGCCAGCAGGAGCGCTGGTTCCGAGGCTCCTTCATCCGTGGGCTCTGGCGCGTCCGCTTCCTGCCGGTCCTCTCGTGGGGGTGGTGGAGGCAGGCCACCGGCTGGATGCAGATCTGGGCGGTGAGCTCCGTGTTCGTCTACCTGGTGCTCTGGCGCCCACTGACCACCGGCAACGGGGTCCCGCTCGCGGTGGCGCTGGTGCCCCTCATGATCGGGCTGGCGCAGAACTCCAGGTACCTCAACGTGTGGCGGTCGGACACCACCGGCTTCCAGAGGCGCGCGAGCCTCATCCTGTCCCCGGTGGCGACGCTCTGGTCGGCGGTGATCCTGCGCCCCTTGCGGCTGTGGGGCATGGTCACCAGCTGGAAGATGGGGTGGAACACCCGCCAGCAGGTCGAGGTCACCTCCCGGTGAAGCTAGGTGCCGACCTCTCCTCTGACTCCTCCGACCCTCGTGAGGGACCTGCTTGTCCGATGACAGCCGATCGCGTGCTGCTCAACTGACATCTCCTTGGCTCATCGACTCTTGTGCACCTGAGGTGCACGATCACTCTAGCGGTGTCCCTGCAGAGGAAGGGGGAACTGCTGTGACACCCCTGGCTCGCAGGCCAGTTCCGTCGAGAACGGTATTCAGGGCATGAGCCAGTGCCGGAGGGCTGACGCACTCACCGCAGACCGAGGAATGCCGAGGAATACGGCAACCATGCAGCGGATACTCCAATGAATAAGTCTTCGTCTCACACGAATCTCGCGTAGAAGTCCGCGAGGTGATGGGCGCTCGTTGTCGGGGCCACGCAGTCGCGCAGCATGTTCCAGGTCGTGAACCGGGCCGTGTCCGCCAGGCGGGGACTGAACAGCGCCGTCAGCCTCAGTGCCGGCGGCAGTACCCACGTCGGGACGGTGAGGATGCGCGGCCGCTTGCCGACGGCGTCGAAGGCCAGCTGCGTCAGCTCGCGCCAGGTGAGGACGTCCGGTCCGCCGACGTCCCACGCGCCGGGCTGTCCCTCCTCCATCCGGTCGAGGACGTAGGCCGCCAGGTCCGCCCCGTGGATCGGGTTGATCCGCACCTGCGGGCGGAACAGAGTCACCAGGCCCCGCCTGGCCATGGCCAGTACCTCCATCATGTCGGAGAAGTAGGCCGGAGGGTTGATGACCTGGGAGCTGATCTCTGCGGCCGTCAGTGCCTGCACGAAGGCGCACTTCGCCCGCGTCAGCCGGGCGGGGCAGTGCTCCAACGCTGGCGTCGTGTGCCTCCTGACACTATTCCTGACACCGCCAGGCTACTCGCCCGGTTGGCTCAGTCCGGCCACTGGCCCTTGCCCGCCGGCAGGCCGACGGCGGCCAGCAGTCCCGGGAAGCGCTGCTCAATAACCGCGTCGCGCCGGGTGATGCGCCGGTGCTTGCCCTCTCTCTCGGTGTGCATGAGCCCGGACTCGCGCAGCACCCGGAAGTGGTGCGACATCGTGGACTTGACGACGTCGTAGCTCAGGTCCCCGCAGTACAGGGGGCCGTCGGCCGCGATCCTCTGCAGGACATCACGACGGATGGGGTCCGACAGCGCGCCCAGGACGACGTCCAGGGAGATCTCGCCCGCCTCGGGGTGGAAGAGCTCCCTGTCCTTCACGGGGCACCTCCGTCCGCCTCATCGATCTCTGCCCCGGCACCTGTGGCCGGGGTTGACAGGGCCAGCATCTCCTACGATTCTTAGTACGTCAAACATCGAACTAAGGGGGTTGGAGATGTCAGGGACAAGAGAGACAGCTGAGACGCCCGGCGACGCACCTCGTGCGCCCGAGGGCGGCGGTGCGCCGCCCTCAGCGGGCACCCGCGTCTCCACCATGGGCTGGTTGTCCTTCTTCACCATGTTCGTCATCGGGACCGACACCTTCCTCGTCGCGCCGCTGCTGCCCCTGCTTCAGCGCGAGCTCGACGTTCCGCTGTCCCGAGCGGGCTGGCTGGTCTCCGCCTACGCCCTGGGGTACGCGCTGTTCGCCCTCGTGGCCGGTCCCGTCTCGGACCGCCACGACCGACGTCGGGTCATCCTCTCGGGCCTGGCGGCCTTCGCGCTCCTCACCTGCGCGTGCGGCCTGGCCTGGAGCTTCTGGAGCATGGTCGCCGCCCGGTTCCTGGCCGGAGTGAGCGCGGCCTTCGTCAGCTCCCAGATCTGG
Source organism: Actinomyces viscosus (assembly GCF_900637975.1). Classification (NCBI taxonomy): domain Bacteria; kingdom Bacillati; phylum Actinomycetota; class Actinomycetes; order Actinomycetales; family Actinomycetaceae; genus Actinomyces; species Actinomyces viscosus. The sequence goes on from NZ_LR134477.1 coordinate 3,047,589, forward strand.
GCCTCCATCCCGATGACCGTGCCCCGCCCCTCGATCATCAGGGTGATGGGCTACGCGACCGCGGGGCTGGCGGTTGCGCAGGTCGCCGGCGTGCCGATCGGCTCCTACCTGTCGGTCAGGGGATGGCAGCTGCCGTTCTTCGTCGTCGCGGCGGTCAGCGTCGTCCTGTGGGGACTCCTCTGCGTCGCCTTCCCCCACGTGAGGCCGGCGGGGGACCCGCCCGACGTCGTCGGCTCCTACCGGAGGGTCTTCGGCTCGCGGGTACTGTCCTGGTCGCTGCTGGCCTATCTCGTCTTCCAGACGGGCAACTACGTCTCGTTCTCCTTCATCGGCTCCTGGCTGGCCAAGGACTTCGGCGCCTCGCAGACCAGTATCGGAAAGGCCATGATGATGATCGGACTGGGAACGGCACTGGGATCGCTGCTCGGCCCACGGCTCGTCGCGAGGATCGGTGAGCGACGCTCGCTGTGGACGGGCGTCCTCGCCCAGGGCGCCTTCTACCTCCTGGCGGCCGCGATGCCCGTCATCGTGCCCACCATGTGGGGCGCCGTTGTCGCCTTCGCCGCCGCCCTGGTCGTGGCCGGCTTCCTCCTGCCCGTCCTCATGGGCCAGCTTCAGGCGCACGCCGGCCAGGCGCGTGGAACCGTCTCCTCGCTGTCCAACACCGCGATGTACCTGGGCGCGACCATCGCCGGAGCGATCGGCGGCGGGCTTCTCTCCCGAGTCCCCGGCTTCTGGGGTCCCAGTGTCGTCTCCGCCGCCGCGTTCCTCCTGGCCATCGCCGTTTACAGGATCGCCGGCGCCCTGGCGCCCGAATGACGTGAGCGCCTATCGTCGTCGGCAAGGACGGCAGCGAGCCCGCCCCCGCGTGCCGAGGCACTCCCGAGCGGGCTGTGGGTCGACCTACCGGCGAGAAAGACAAGACGATCAGAGACGATCAGGGGAGAAGCATGTCCCAGCTGACGGTAGCCGTACTCGGCACAGGAATCATGGGCTCGGCGATGGCCCGCAACATCGCGGGCGCCGGCCACGCCGTGCGCGCCTGGAACCGCACGATCTCACGTGCCCAGCCTCTGGCTGACGACGGCATCGAGGTCGCCCCCACCGCCGCCGCGGCGGTCGAGGGCGCCGACGTCGTCATCACCATGCTCTTCGACGGCGCCGCCGTGGCCGAGATCATGCGTGAGACCGCCCCCGCCATGCGGCCCGGCGCCGCCTGGCTGCAGATGACCACGGTCGGTCCCGACGACATCACCGCCCTGGCCGCCATCGCCGAGTCCGCCGGAGTCCTCTTCTACGACTCACCCGTCTCCGGCACCCGCCAGCCCGCAGAGTCCGGCACCCTCGTCATCATGACTGCCGGCCCCACCTCGGGACGCGACCTCGTCACCCCGGTCCTGGACGCTGTCGGGTCGCGCACCGTGTGGACCGGCGACGACGGCGCCGCCGCCACCTCCACCCGACTCAAGCTGGTCGTCAACTCCTGGGTCATCGCCGTGTCCAACGCCGCCGGCGAGATCGTCACCCTGGCCCAGGCGATCGGCGTGCCCCCGGCCCAGTTCTTCGAGGTGCTCGACGGCGGTGGGCTGGACCTGCCCTTCCTGCGCATCAAGGCCGACCTCGTCGAGCGCAACGCCCTGAGCCCGGCCAACTTCGCCGTCGACACCTCCGGCAAGGACGCCCACCTCATTCTTGACCTCGCCCGCGGTGCGGGCCTGTGCCTCGACGGCATGGAGGCCTTCTCCGCCCGGCTCGACCGCGTCGCCGCCGCCGGCCACGCCCACGAGGACATGGCCGCCTCCTACCTGGCCGGGCTCAAGGACGGTGAGTCGGCGTAGTCCCGCTTCCGGCCCGCCCCGGGGCCGGCGTACAGCCCCCATCAACGTCAACAGAAACGTCATGGAAGACACGGAGCCGTGTCTTCCATGACGTTCTTGTTGTTCTTGAGCGCTGGTGGGTCCGGGAACAAAGATCCGGTAGTGCGAGCGCCACGTGAGTGAGGGCTGGGCCTGATCTGACCTGCACGGAACGGACCTCTTCCGGTCGATTTCGATAGTGGTGCTACTCTCCCCCCGGAATCATCCCGACATCGAGAGATCTCACCATGTCCACAACCTCCACAACCTCCACAACCTCCACAACCTCCACAACCGGCTCCGCCCCGGCCGAACCGTCCAGCACCGGTTCCAGCCCGGTCAAGGAGCTGACGATCCGCGGCATCATCATTGGCGGTGTCATCACGCTGGTCTTCACCGCCGCGAACGTCTACCTCGGCCTCAAGGTGGGGCTCACCTTCGCCACCTCCATCCCGGCCGCGGTCATCTCCATGGCGATCCTGCGCCGCTTCTCTGATCACACGATCCAGGAGAACAACATCGTCCAGACGATCGCCTCGGCGGCCGGGACACTGTCCGCCATCATCTTCGTCCTGCCCGGACTCATCATCGTGGGGTGGTGGACCGGCTTCCCCTACCTGCAGACGGTCCTGGTCATCATCCTGGGCGGCATCCTCGGCGTCACCTACTCGATCCCGCTGCGGCGCGCGCTCGTGACCAACTCCGACCTGCCCTATCCCGAGGGCGTGGCCGGCGCCGAGGTGCTTCGCGTGGGCGACACCAGCGAGGGGGCCGAGGAGTCCAGACGCGGACTGGGCATCATCGTGCGCGGCTCCGTCGCCTCGGCGGCCCTCTACTTCCTCAACGCCCTCAGGGCCATCAGCGTCGAGATCTCCGGGGTCTTCCGGGTCGGCTCCGGCGCCACCATGATGGGCACCTCCCTGTCCCTGGCCCTGGCCGGCGTGGGCCACCTGGTCGGCATCGGCGTCGGCATCGCCATGATCGTCGGCCTGCTCATCTCCTACGGCGTGCTGCTGCCGGTGCGCACCTGGGGCGGCGCCGCCTCCGCCACCGACCTGGCGGACTTCGTGAGCACCACCTTCGCCAGCGAGGTGCGCATCGTGGGCGCCGGCGCCATCGCCATCGCCGCCATCTGGACCTTCCTGAAGATCCTCGGCCCCATCGCCTCCGGCATCCGCGAGTCCCTGGCCTCCAGCGCCAAGCGCGACGCCGGCCAGGAGATCCCCCTGACCGAGCGCGACCTGTCGATGAAGACCGTCATCGGCGTCACCGTGGGCTCCATGCTGCCCATCGGCGTGCTCCTGTGGCTGTTCCTGCACGGAACCTCCATGGCCCACCACACGGCGGGGCTCATCATCGCCTCCATCCTGTTCATCCTGCTGACCGGCCTGGTCGTGGCCTCGGTGTGCGGCTACATGGCCGGCCTCATCGGCTCCTCCAACTCGCCGATCTCCGGGGTAGGCATCCTCGTGGCCGTCTCCGCGGCGGCGCTCGTGCGCACCATCGCCACCTCCTCCTCGCCCGACGACGTGCGCACCCTGGTGGCCTACACCCTGTTCGTCACCGCGGTCGTCTTCGGCGTGGCCACCATCTCCAACGACAACCTCCAGGACCTCAAGACCGGTCAGCTCGTCGACTCCACCCCCTGGAAGCAGCAGGTGGCCCTCGTCATCGGTGTCGTCTTCGGCGCCATCGTCATCCCGCCGGTGCTCAGCCTCATGCAGGGGGCCTTCGGCTTCGCCGGCGCCCCCGACGCCGGCCCCAACGCCCTGGCCGCGCCCCAGGCCAACCTCATCAAGCACCTCGTCCAGGGCGTCCTCGGCGGCGACCTCAACTGGAGCCTGCTGGGGCTGGGCGCCCTCATCGGCGCTGTCGTCATCGCCATCGACGAGATCCTGCGCCGCAACAGCAAGTACTCCCTGCCGCCGCTCGCCGTCGGCATGGGCATGTACCTGCCCACCGGCGTCACCGTCATGATCCCCATCGGTGCCGCCCTCGGCCACTTCTACGACCGCTGGGCCCAGCGCACCGCCAACCCCGAGCGGGCCAAGCGCATGGGCACGCTCATGGCCACCGGCCTCATCGTCGGTGAGAGCCTGGCCGGCGTCATCTACGCCGGCATCGTCGTGGCCTTCGGCGGCAAGGAGGACCCGCTGGCGATCATGCCCGAGGGCTTCGCCGGCGTCGCCCCCTGGGTTGGCGTGGTGCTGTTCGTCGGCACCCTGTGGTACCTCTACCGAGGTGCCCGACAGGAGAGCACCCGCGACTGAGACCCTGTCCGGCTCCTGTCCGGATCCATCCGGATCCGCCTGATCGGCTTCTCATCGCCGTCGATCCTCCCGACCGTCCTCGCGGCCGCCGTCCCTGCACTAGGCTGGGCGGCAGCCGCGAGGACGCGTAGTACCAGGAGGACCTCATGACTTCGACAGCACAGGCAGTATCAGTGGCATGCGGGATCGACATCGGCGGCTCGGGCGTCAAGAGCGCTCTGGTCGACCTGACCACGGGAACGTTCATCGGTGAGCGCGTGCGCATCGACACGCCTGAGGAGTCCACCCCCGCGGCCGTGACCGAGGTGTGCCGTGAGCTTCTCGAGCGGCTTCAGGTCGCCGCCGACGTCCCGGTCGGCGTCGCCCTTCCCGCACCGATCGTCCACGGGATCGTCCCCTTCATCGCCAACCTCGACAAGTCGTGGACGGGCGTCAACCTCACCCAGCTCATGCGCGAGCACCTGGGCCGGCCGGTCACCGGTCTCAACGACGCCGACGCCGCCGGCATGGCCGAGGTCGCCTTCGGCGCCGCCAAGGACGTGCCCGGAACCATCATCGTCACCACGCTGGGCACCGGGATCGGCTCGGCCGTCGTCGTCGACGGGACCCTGGTCCCCAACACCGAGCTCGGGCACCTGGAGATCGACGGGTACGACGCCGAGAGCCGGGCCTCGGCCGGCCAGCGCACCGCCCAGGACCTGTCCTGGAAGAAGTGGGCCAAGCGCCTCCAGCGCTACTACTCCCACGTGGAGATGCTCTTCTCCCCGGACCTGTTCGTCGTGGGCGGGGGCGTGTCCCGCAAGCACGAGAAGTACCTGCCGCTGCTCGACCTCAAGACCCCGATCGTCCCGGCCCAGCTGCTCAACACCGCCGGCATCGTCGGGGCCGCATACCAGGCTTCCCGGGCCACCGTGGCCTGAGTCGGGGCCTGTTAGGACACCACAGTAAATGTGGTGCAGGTCATGCGAAATCTGTTTGACAGGCCGGGTTGGCGTCTGGCTATAGTACTCCTCGCTGCCGGAGCGACCCAAGGGTCCGACGGTGGTACCGGACGAAGGAATCGTCGAGTCAGCGGGTGAGAGCCCGACTGGGGCGGCGAGAGCGGAAAAGTTCAGAGATCAGGGTCACGCGATCCGAATTTGATTCCAGAACTCCTATCTGCTTATTCTAGTCCGGTCGCCTTCGAGAGGCAAGCGAAGATAATCTCTCCGCCGAAATCTTGCTGGGTGTGTTGTTTGAGAACTCGATAGTGTGTCATGTTTTTTATGCCATGGGTCCTGGGGGCTGTGCGTGGTTGTCTGGGTTGCCTGTCTTGTGTGGTGGGTGGTTTGGGTGGTTGTGTGTGGTTTCTGGGGCTTGTTTTGTTTTGGTTTGCCTGGCTCTTCTGTGTGGGGGGTTGGGTTGGGCCTGGTCTGGTTTTCTGGACTGTGTGCTGACTGTTGGTGTTCTGGTTGGCTGCCTTGTTTGGTGGTTGGCTTGGGGTGCCTTTTTTGTTGGTTTTGTTTGGAGAGTTTGATCCTGGCTCAGGACGAACGCTGGCGGCGTGCTTAACACATGCAAGTCGAACGGTGAAGGAGCCAGCTTGCTGGTTCTGGATGAGTGGCGAACGGGTGAGTAACACGTGAGTAACCTGCCCCCTTCTTCTGGATAACCGCATGAAAGTGTGGCTAATACGGGATATTCTGGGTCTGTCGCATGGTGGGCCTGGGAAAGGTTTGTTCCGGTGGGGGATGGGCTCGCGGCCTATCAGCTTGTTGGTGGGGTGATGGCCTACCAAGGCGGTGACGGGTAGCCGGCCTGAGAGGGTGGACGGTCACACTGGGACTGAGACACGGCCCAGACTCCTACGGGAGGCAGCAGTGGGGAATATTGCACAATGGGCGCAAGCCTGATGCAGCGACGCCGCGTGAGGGATGGAGGCCTTCGGGTTGTGAACCTCTTTCGCCAGTGAAGCAGGCCTGCTCCTTGTGGGTGGGTTGACGGTAGCTGGATAAGAAGCGCCGGCTAACTACGTGCCAGCAGCCGCGGTAATACGTAGGGCGCGAGCGTTGTCCGGAATTATTGGGCGTAAAGAGCTCGTAGGCGGCTGGTCGCGTCTGTCGTGAAATCCTCTGGCTTAACTGGGGGCTTGCGGTGGGTACGGGCCGGCTTGAGTGCGGTAGGGGAGACTGGAACTCCTGGTGTAGCGGTGGAATGCGCAGATATCAGGAAGAACACCGGTGGCGAAGGCGGGTCTCTGGGCCGTTACTGACGCTGAGGAGCGAAAGCGTGGGGAGCGAACAGGATTAGATACCCTGGTAGTCCACGCCGTAAACGTTGGGCACTAGGTGTGGGGGGCCTTTTCCGGGTCTTCCGCGCCGTAGCTAACGCATTAAGTGCCCCGCCTGGGGAGTACGGCCGCAAGGCTAAAACTCAAAGGAATTGACGGGGGCCCGCACAAGCGGCGGAGCATGCGGATTAATTCGATGCAACGCGAAGAACCTTACCAAGGCTTGACATGTGCCGGATGGTCCTGGAGACGGGGTTTCCTCCTTTGGGGGCTGGTTCACAGGTGGTGCATGGTTGTCGTCAGCTCGTGTCGTGAGATGTTGGGTTAAGTCCCGCAACGAGCGCAACCCTTGTCTCGTGTTGCCAGCACGTTGTGGTGGGGACTCGCGGGAGACTGCCGGGGTCAACTCGGAGGAAGGTGGGGATGACGTCAAATCATCATGCCCCTTATGTCTTGGGCTTCACGCATGCTACAATGGCCGGTACAGAGGGCTGCGATACTGTGAGGTGGAGCGAATCCCTTAAAGCCGGTCTCAGTTCGGATCGGTGTCTGCAACTCGACACCGTGAAGTTGGAGTCGCTAGTAATCGCAGATCAGCAACGCTGCGGTGAATACGTTCTCGGGCCTTGTACACACCGCCCGTCACGTCATGAAAGTCGGCAACACCCGAAGCCCGTGGCCCTATGGGGAGCGGTCGAAGGTGGGGCTGGTGATTGGGACGAAGTCGTAACAAGGTAGCCGTACCGGAAGGTGCGGCTGGATCACCTCCTTTCTAGGGATTGATTGTGCTTGCGGCGCCCCTGGTGTCCTGGTTTGTTTCACCCCTTTTGTTCTTGTGGGGGTGGCTGGGGTGCTGGGTGCCGTGGGGAAGATGATGGTGTAAGGAACACGCCTGCCTGGGCTGGTTGGTCTGGGTGGGTGCCCCTGCGTGTGCGTGCTTGGTGTGCGTGTGTGTGGGGGTGGCATGCTGTCGGGGTTCTGGGGCAGTGCGCCCTGGTTGCCTGGCCTGTAGGGTCTGCTGGTTTGTTGCTGGTGGGTCTTGTGGGTGTGGGTGGGTTGGTTGTGAACTGTATAGTGGACGCGAGCATCTTACTGTAAGTGTTTTCTGCGACAAGCGCGTGGATGCGCATGGTCTTGTGTGGGTCGTGTGTGTTTGTGTGTTGTTGTGGTTCTTGTTGTTTGTTTTTGTTGAGCGTTCGGTGGATGCCTTGGCATCAGGGGCCGATGAAGGACGTGGTGGCCTGCGATATTCCTCGGGGAGCCGGCTGGCGGGCTGTGATCCGAGGGTTTCCGAATGGGGGGACCCGGCACGAGTTATGTCGTGTCACCTGCATCTGAATTGTATAGGGTGTGGGGGGTGACGCGGGGAAGTGAAACATCTTAGTACCCGTAGGAGAAGATATTCCGTGAGTAGTGGCGAGCGAAAGCGGATGATGGTTAAACCGTGTGCGTGTGATACTCGGCAGGGGTTGCGTGTGCGGGGTTGTGGGGCTGTTCTGTCGTCTTCTGCCGGAGGCGGGGCGCGTGTGCTGGCTGGTAGCTGAAACGTCTGGGAAGGCGTGGCGTAGTGGGTGATACCCCCGTAGGTGTAACTGGTTGGTGCGTGTCTGGGATGGTGCCCGAGTAGCACGGGGCTCGTGGAATCCTGTGTGAATCTGCCAAGACCACTTGGCTGCCTGAATACCTCCTGATGACCGATAGTGGATAGTACCGTGAGGGAATGGTGAAAAGTACCCCGGGAGGGGAGTGAAATAGTACCTGAAACCGGGCGCTTGCAAGCCGTCAGAGCCTTCTGCATGCTTTGGTGTGTGGGGGTGGTGGCGTGCCTTTTGAAGAATGAGCCTGCGAGTCAGTGGCGTGTCGCGAGGTTAACCCGTGTGGGGTAGCCGTAGCGAGAGCGAGTCCGAATAGGGCGTTGTTGTAGTGGCGCGTTCTGGACCCGAAGCGGGGTGATCTACCCATGGCCAGGTTGAAGCACGTGTAAGAGCGTGTGGAGGACCGAACCCACCTAGGTTGAAAACTGGGGGGATGAGCTGTGGGTAGGGGTGAAAGGCCAATCAAACTCCGTGATAGCTGGTTCTCCCCGAAATGCATTTAGGTGCAGCGTTGCGTGTTGCCCGGCGGAGGTAGAGCTACTGGGTGGCTGATGGGCCCCACAGGGTTACTGACGTCAACCAAACTCCGAATGCCGTCAGGGTGTGAGCGTGGCAGTGAGACTGCGGGGGATAAGCTCCGTGGTCGAGAGGGAAACAGCCCAGATCGCCGGCTAAGGCCCCTAAGCGTGTGCTAAGTGGGAAAGGATGTGCGGTCGCGCAGACAACCAGGAGGTTGGCTTAGAAGCAGCCATCCTTGAAAGAGTGCGTAATAGCTCACTGGTCAAGTGATCGTGCGCCGACAATGTAGCGGGGCTCAAGTACACCGCCGAAGCCGCGGACCCACAGCGTTGCTCCCTTCACCGTGCGCCGTTGCGCGTGTGGTGGCAGGGGCTGTGGGTGGTAGGGGAGCGTCCTGCACCGGGGGAAGCGTCTGGGTGACCGGGCGTGGACGGTGCGGGAGTGAGAATGCAGGCATGAGTAGCGATACTAGGGTGAGAAGCCCTAGCGCCGAATGACCAAGGGTTCCAGGGCCAGGCTAGTCCGCCCTGGGTGAGTCGGGACCTAAGGCGAGGCCGACAGGCGTAGTCGATGGATGACGGGTTGATATTCCCGTACCGGCGAAGCACCGCCCATGCTGACGCGCGGGTGCTAACCCACGCCCAGCCACCACGTAAGCCCTCAACTCGGGTCTTCGGACCTGGTGGGGGTTGTGGTGGTGGGGTCTGGGGATCCTCCGTGCAGGTAGGCAAGCGTGTTAACAGGGGTGACGCACAGTGGTAGCCCGGCGGACCTGATGGCTTGGTCCGTTCAAGCGCGCAGCCCGTCCTCCAGGTAAATCCGGGGTGACGACCCATTTGGTTGGGTGAGGGTGAGGCGTGATGGTGACCCCACGCTGGTGGGGGATAGCAGGGTGATCCTGGGGTGCCGAGAAAAGCCTCGACGCGATGGTGCCAGCCGCCCGTACCCTAAACCGACACAGGTGGTCGGGCAGAGTATGCCTAGGCGCACGAGTGAATCATGGTTAAGGAACTCGGCAAAATGCCCCCGTAACTTCGGGAGAAGGGGGGCCCGATTCCCTGAAGCCCCGTCGCGGGCTAGGGGGGTGGGTCGCAGAGACCAGGGGGAAGCGACTGTTTACTAAAAACACAGGTCCGTGCGAAGCCGTAAGGCGATGTATACGGACTGACGCCTGCCCGGTGCTGGAAGGTTAAGAGGAACCATCAACCCTTCGGGGTGAAGTGGTGAATTTAAGCCCCAGTAAACGGCGGTGGTAACTATAACCATCCTAAGGTAGCGAAATTCCTTGTCGGGTAAGTTCCGACCTGCACGAATGGCGTAACGACTTCCCCGCTGTCTCAACCATGAGCTCGGCGAAATTGCAGTACGAGTAAAGATGCTCGTTTCGCGCAGAAGGACGGAAAGACCCCGGGACCTTTACTACAGCTTGGTATTGGCGCCCGCTATAGCTTGTGCAGGATAGGTGGGAGACTGTGAAGCCGTCACGCCAGTGGTGGTGGAGTCGTCCTTGAAATACCACTCTGGTTATGGCGTGCGCCTGAACCTGGGCCCGTGATCCGGGTTAGGGACAGTGCCTGGTGGGTAGTTTAACTGGGGCGGTTGCCTCCTAAAGTGTAACGGAGGCGCTCAAAGGTTCCCTCAGCCTGGTCGGCAACCAGGTGTTGAGTGCAAGTGCACAAGGGAGCTTGACTGTGAGACCGACGGGTCGAGCAGGTACGAAAGTAGGAACTAGTGATCCGGCGATCCCGTGTGGGTGGGTCGTCGCTCAACGGATAAAAGGTACCCCGGGGATAACAGGCTGATCCTGCCCAAGAGTCCATATCGACGGCATGGTTTGGCACCTCGATGTCGGCTCGTCGCATCCTGGGGCTGGAGCAGGTCCCAAGGGTTGGGCTGTTCGCCCATTAAAGCGGTACGCGAGCTGGGTTTAGAACGTCGTGAGACAGTTCGGTCCCTATCCTCTGCGCGCGCAGGAGACTTGAGAAGGCCTGTCCCTAGTACGAGAGGACCGGGACGGACGAACCTCTGGTGTGCCAGTTGTCCCGCCCGGGGCACGGCTGGTTGGCTACGTTCGGGAAGGGTAACCGCTGAAAGCATCTAAGCGGGAAACCATCTTCAAGATAAGGTCTCCACAACGACACTCCGGTGTTGTTGGTAGGCCCCCAGCAGACTACTGGGTTGATAGGCCAGAAGTGGAAGACCGGTAACGGTTGGAGCTGACTGGTACTAATAGGCCAACACAAACAACAACCCCCACCACAACCATCAAACCCTTGGTGGCGAGAAGGGGGGGGTGCACACAGGTGCGGAAGCGTCCACTATACGGTCCACAACCAACCCAACCCGGCCGGCAGCCAGCCACAACCGTGAATAGAGCACACCACACACGTATGGCGACGGTTCCTGCACTGCCTAACCAGTCGTCTCGGTTGTCACAGCGACAGGGACACGCCCGGACCCATCCCGAACCCGGAAGCTAAGCCTGACAGCGCCGATGGTACTGCACCCGCCAGGGTGCGGGAGAGTAGGACACCACCGAGCACACACCACCCGCGGGGCTTATGAGATCCATCCCGGATCTCATAAGCCCCGCGTCGTTGTTTATGGCTGCTCTCAGCAGTTGCACGCCGGAGGCCGCCTCTATTCCCTGAGTTGGCTCATTTAGTGTCGTGGTGGATGTTGTTGAGGGCTTGGATGAGGTCGGGTGGGAGTGGGTCGGCGGCTGTGAGGGTGTGTCCGGTGATGTTGATGGTGATGGTGCGGTAGCGGCGGGCGGTGGTGATCAGGCGTCTGATGGACCAGCCGGTGGTGTTCTCCAGCCATCGGGCCATGGCCAGGGCGGCGGTGACGATGGTCAGGTGGGCCTCGATGGACTGGCGCAGGTGGTGGTAGATGGGGCGTGCTCTCAGGTCGGACTTGGACATGCGGAAGGACTTCTCGATGTTGTACAGGCGGTGGTAGGCACCGATGACCGTCTCGGGGTCGGGGTTGGGCAGGTTGGTGACGTATCCCTTCCACCCGGCCAGGGTCCGGGCCCGTGTCTCCAGGTCGCGGTTGATGCTCCTGGTGGCGCCGGACAGGTGCACGAAGCGGTTGCGTTTGACGGGGATCTTTCCTGCGACGGCTTTCTCGGCCTTGGCGACCTGGGTGTCGATCCCGTGTAGCGTGCGTCGGGCCCTGTCGGCGCTGTAGCGGTAGCAGATGGTCTCGTCACGGCGCTGGTCGCTGGCTCCGGCGGGCCAGGGCTGGGTCAGGGTCAGCCCGTCGGGGACGTCCTGGTCGGGGTGGCTGTCGTGCCAGGAGCTGATCACGTGGGGGACGCGTGAGGTGCGTGAGCCCAGCACGTAAGACAGGCCGGCTGCCTCCAGGGCCTGCTTGTTGGCGGCGCCGATCATCCCGGCGTCGGCGACGACCACCACGTCGTCGAGGTTGTAGGCGTTCATGAAGTCGTTGATCGTCGGGATCATGGTGGCGGTCTCGGCCTTGTTGCCCTCAAAGGCCTCGGCCCGTAGAGGGAACCCGGTCTCGTCGGTGAGCAGCCCTACCGTGATCTGCGGCTCCAGGCGTCTTTCCTTCGAGAAGCCTGGCTCGCGGAAACCGTCGGCCTTGTCGGTCTCGAAGTACAGGGTCGTCACGTCGAACAGGACCAGCGAGGCCCGGTCGATGCGGGCGCGTCCGGCCAGCAGGCGCGACAGGCCCCGGGTGAACTCCTCAGCGGCGTAGCGGGGCAGATGACGCTTGACCGTGGCGTAGGACACCGGCGTCAGACCTGCCTCGGCCAGGACCCGCAGGGAGTCCTGCTTGCTGGTCGGCTCGATCAGCCTGGCGGTAACGAGCTGGCGGAAGACCTCGTCAGCACCACCGAGCCCGTCCAGGCCCACTGCCTTCCAAGCCGCTTCCAGCGTCTCCAGGAGCACTCCCATCCGGTTGGAGGTGATCGGCGCTACGCGCCCGGCCCCAGCCAGCGCCTGCGGTCCCTTTCCCCCGACGTCCGCACCGTTCAGGCCCGGCAGGTCAAGGCCGAGCTGGCCAGCGTTGAGACGCTGCCTGGCGACCTCCTTAAGCGCCGCCAGCTCAGCATCGTCATGGGCTGAGCCGATGTGCTCGATGCTGCGGGCTCCTTTGCGGGAGGAGTACACGATCTGCACCGCACGGGCCCCCGACGCCGTCCTGACCGCGCGAACGTACGGACTCATACCCCCACGTTAGTGCGCACCCCCACCCACGCAACCCGCACAATCCCAACCACAACCACACCCCCAGCGACCCAACCACCCCGCAATGAGCCAAGTCAGGTCTCAGCAGTTGCACGCCGGAGGCCGCCTCTATTCAGCGCCCCGCCTTGTTGCTCACCACCGATTCGACGAACGCCCGCGCAGCAGGGCTCGGATTGAACGAGTCCCACGCCAGGTACTCCACCCGCACGGGTCCGTCACTCACGTCCACGAAAGCACAGCCCGGCACCTTCCGGGCAATGCTGGGCGCCAGGAACCCAACTGCCAGTCCCTGCCTCACCAAACCGATCAACAGCTCCGCATCGGTCACCTCAAAGCCGACCTCACGCCGAAGGCCGGCTCTGCGGAAGGCCAGGTCCGACTGCTCCCGTCCCGACGAACCGGCGGGAAAGTCCACGAAGGGCTCGTCAGCAAGATCGTCAAGGTGAAGACGACGTCGTCCTGCCAGCTGATGGTCCGCAGGAAGTATCGCCACCAGCCGTTCCCTCGCGAGCCGGTGTGCGTGCACGTCGATGGGGGTCACCTCCTCGGCAAGGCCGAGAAAGGCGGCATCGAGTTGCCCGCCACTGATCTGCTCCAGGAAACGGTCACTGCCACCACTGCGGACAAGCACTTTCACGTCCGGGTACCGGCGATGAAAGGTGCCCAGGGTCGCAGCGACGTCCACGGCCGTCACTGTTGGTATCACCCCCACCCTCAGTGGGCCCCTCACGGTGCCCTGGGCGGCAGCGGCATCGGCTCCGGCCCGTTCGGCCGCCGCCAGGCACAGGCGCGCCTGCGCCAGGAACGCCTCCCCAGCAGGAGTCACCGTCACTCTCCGGCTGGTCCGTGCGAAGACCGTGACGCCAAGCTCGCTCTCCAATGCCTTGATCTGCCGACTCAGCGCCGACTGCACCACGAAGCAGCGCTCAGCCGCACGAGTGAAGCTCTTCTCCTCGGCAATGGCCACGGCATAGCGCATCTGCTGAAGCTCCATGTATCAATGCTACTGGCGCATCGCTCCCATCACATCTATGTCATCGACACATGGCTGCGCAGCAGGCAGCCTGAAGTCATGACGACGATTCAGGGCGCCCAGTCCACCGGGTGCAGGCCCACCGGATTCAGCACCCGTCAGCGCACCGGCTGGATCGTCCTGACAGCCCTCGCACCGGTGGTGTGGGGCACGACATACATCGTCACCACCCGCGCGTTGCCTTCGGACCACCCGGTCTTCGCCGCCTTCATGAGGACGCTGCCCGCCGGTGTTCTTGCACTCCTGGTTGCGCGGCAGCTGCCGCGAGGCGGCTGGTGGTGGAGAAGCCTCGTGCTCGGCGCTCTCAACATGGCCTGCTTCTTCCCGCTGCTCTTCGTCGCCGCGCAGCGCCTGCCCGGTGGCGTGGCTGCGACGCTTGGAGCTGCGCAGCCGATCGTCGTCGCCATCCTCGCCGTCGTCGTCCTGGGGGAGCGTCCGTCGGCGCGCAGACTGGGGTGGGCGGCGATCGGCGTCGTCGGCGTGGCACTGGTGGTGCTGGGACCGCAGGCTGAGCTTGACGCTCTCGGAGTGGCGGCGGGCCTCGGCGGATCCGTCTCCATGGGGCTGGGGGTCGTGCTCACCAAACGCTGGGGCCGTCCCGACGGTGCCGGCGTCCTCAGCCTGGCCGGCTGGCAGCTGACCGGCGCCGGGCTACTCCTCGCCGTCCCCGCACTGCTTGTCGACGGGATTCCGCAGGCTATCGATACTGTCGCGGTCGCGGGATACGGCTGGCTCGGACTGGTGGGAGGACTGGCCGCCTACGTCGTCTGGTTCGAAGGCGTCCGCCGACTACCGGTGACGCCGACGGCGCTGCTGGGCCTGCTCTCGCCACTGACGGCTGCTCTTCTCGGGATCGCCGTGGCCGGCGAGGTGCTTACTGCCCTTCAGCTCCTGGGGTTCGCCACCGCCCTGACCGCCATGACTGCGGGGCAGCTTCCTGCGTCCTCCCCGCGCTCCTCTTGAAAGGACTTCTCATGAGAATCGTCGTGCTCGGAGCCACCGGCATGGCCGGCGCCGCCGTTGCCAACGAGGCAGCGCGTCGCGGTCATGACGTGACGGCCGTATCCCGGCGGCGTCGCCTTCAGGGCGGCAGCCATCTCACTCCCTGCCTGCTGGACGTGACCGACGTCGACGCCGTCGAAAGCCTCCTGAAGGCGTGCGACGCCGCTGTTGTTTCCCTGCGTACTCCTCCTGGTCGCGAGAATGATCTGGCTGAGCTGACAAGGGGTGTCCTGGAAGCCGCATCGAGAAGCGGAACGCCACTGCTCATCATCGGTGGTGCCGCCCCACTGAGCTCGCCTACCCGACCCGGCACCCTCGTCGTCGATGACCTGGCCGTTGTGCCGCCAGCATGGCGACAGGTGGCGCAGGCCAGCCTCACGCAGCTGCGCGCCTGCCAGACGCACGAGTACCAGGGGTGGGTCTATCTCAGCCCTCCGGCACTCTTCGGGCCCGGAGCCAGTACCGGTTCCTACCGGCGCGGAACCACGATGCTTCTCGTCGACGATCAGGGCCAGTCCCGGATCAGCCCCGAGGATCTTGCCTGCGCCGTCGTCGACGAGCTGGAGCGGCCCGGCGGCGAGCAGCACTTCACCGTCATCGCCTCCGTGCCCGAGGCGACGGCGGTCGGAACAGCAGGAGGGGAGACGGACTGAATGGGTCCGTCGTGGGCACGTGCGCCATCTGCGGCAGCAGCTTGAGGCCGTGGCGTGGACTACGACGGACGACGGACTCCGGCGGCAGAGTCGCCGGAGTCGCCGGAGTCGTCCGAGGCGGCGTTCTCTCCCGTGAAGAGGTACTCGATGAGAGGATCGGCCGGCCGGTCGTAGTCCAGGGCGGACAACGTCGTCGCCAGCATCCCGATCGCGAGAATGCTCCGGGTCTCATCGCGCGGAATACCCAGGTCGTCGTGCAGCAGGTGGCTGACCCGAGCGAATCCGTCCCGCGCGAGAGGGCCGAGCCTGTCATCAGTGCCGCAGACGAACAGCTGGGCCAGGAGCCTGAGCTCATCGGAGGTGAAGGCCAGGTCCTGGAACCGCCGGCTGAACTCCTTGCGCTGGCCCGGGTCGCTGAGGGGAGCGGTGTCACGGAACAGCTCCTCAATGTGGGTGGAGGCCTGCTCGCACAGGATCCGGATCAGCTTGGTCTTGGAGCCGAAGGCGCGCACGACGTACGCCTGACTGACGCCGGCCTCGCGGGCGATGCGGTCAGTGGTGATGCGAGAGAACCCGTATCTGCTGAACAGGTGCAGCGCTGCAGCCAGGATGCGGTCGCGGCCCGATGTCCTTGGCGTCGTGCTGGATACGGGTGACTCCTTCATGAGGACAGTCTAGTCGCCATGACGTTTGTAGTCATTGAGTGATAACCTCCTCTGGTTATCACTCAATGACTACAGGAGGTTCGCATGTCTTCCTCGCCTGCCGAGGCCTCGGCCGATACCCGTCTCGTTCCGCGCGCGGTGGTTGTCCGGGCGGTGCTCACCGTCGCCCTGTCCGCCCTGCTGACTGGAGCGCTCTTCAGCTACTTCTACATCGAGGTCTTCAACGCCCCGACGCCGCACCGCCTACCCGTGGCCGTCGCGGGTACGGACTCGACGCACCTGCAGGATGCGGTGGGAGACGGATACCGGCTGATTCCGGTGACTCATCGTCAGGAGGGGCTCGATCGCCTCTCGCGCCACGAGGTCTACGGCGTCATCACGGTCGATGCGGAGAGTCGGAGCGTGGAGCTGGCCCACACCAGTGTCGATGGGAGCTCCGTGCTGGCCTACATGCAGCCGGTTGCTGAGCGAGTCTCGGAGCGATCGGGGATGACGCTTCGGATTACCAACACGACCCCGGGCGTGGCCGCCAACGCGTCACCGGGCCGCAGCGTGTTCTTCGCGGTATTCGGTACGGCGCTGACCGGTTTCGTGCTCTCGCAGGCCCTGTCCTCCGTCGCCTCCCAGGTCGGGCTGTCGCTGCGGGCCAGGCTGGCGATCATGGTCGGCGTGTCCGCCGTCGCAGGCCTGTTGGTGTCTCTCATGCTTGATCCCTGGTTCGGTATCGCGTCGGGTACCTTCTGGAGCAGCTGGCCAATGGTCTCGCTCCTGTGCCTGTCCGCGGTGACGACGGGTTCTGCTCTGCTCGACCTGGTCGGTCCTCTGGGCCAGGTGGTGACGGCGGTGCTGTTTGTGACGCTGGGCAACGCCACAGCCACCGGGATCCTGCCGATGCCGTTCCTGACTCGGCCCTATCAGGTCATCAGCAGGTTGATCCCCACCGGGAACGTCGTGCGCGCCGTCCTGGACCGGGCCTACTTCAGCGGCGCGGGGACGCAGTGGGGCTATATCGTCCCGCTCGCGTGGATCGTGGCCGGTATCGGACTGCTGACCATCGTCGACCGCCGGCGAGTGCAGTCTCGCCGCGCTTGATCCTGGAGGCGCGCACCCGGTCCTTCGGCGGGTCGGCGAGGCCTGCTGTCCCGGCTCAGATCCAGGACGACAGGAACATGTGGTAGAGCCAGAAGGTGCGTGAGACGTTCTGACCGGTCCAGATCGGCCACCAGAAGGCCGAGGCGGCGCAGGCCAGCATCGTGACCACGATGATGAGGGCGATGCCCTCGCTGCGGATCTGCCAGGTAGGAACCATCGTCCAGCTCGCCAGGCCCCGCCACCGGGTGCGGTGACCGTCTCCACGGCTCTGGCCGCCGGGGGAGTCCGGCGCGGGGTAGCCGGTCAGCTCGGCCATGGCCTGCGCCGCGTCGGCCTGGTCGGCTCGGGATCCGGTGCCGACGTCGTCGTCGGGCGCATCGCTCTCGCCCTCGGCGGGGGCATCGCCCGCCTGCGTGCTGATGCGGTACATGCCCGGGTCGGTCTCCACCACCGGCGGCGTCCACGTCGGCGTGCGCCCGAACTGCGGGCCGAAGCCCAGGAACCTGGCGCCCACGCCGCGCCAGGGCCGCACGCCCGCGCCGATCTGCCCGTTCCTCAGGGCCGCCACCTGCGCCTGGGCCACCTTGGACCCCGGCAGCGGCGGCACCAGGCCCGCGGCCATGCCCAGCGCCAGCACGAGGACGAGCACGACGCAGGGGACGAAGGCCACCGTGTAGAAGGTGAAGATCGTCCGGTCCCGGTACTGGAACCACGGCACGTACAGGCCCAGGTAGCCGATGAGGGGCGCCCACGCCCGCCAGTCGCGGTTCCTGACCCCGAGAATGATGATGGCCGCCAGTGCCACCACGGCGGACCACCAGATGACGATGTTGCCGATCGAGGTGATCGCCTGGATGCAGTCCCCGCCCCAGCAGGTCTGCGGCACCTGGGCCTTGTCCTCCCAGTAGAAGGAGGTCGGCCGGGTCTGCAGCAGCCAGCCGTAGGGCTTCGACTGGTAGGTGTGCGGCGAGGCCAGACCGACGTGGAACTCGTACATCTGCTGGTGGTAGGCGATGAAGTCGTTGATGCTGTGGGGCAGCGACGGGAAGGGAACCGGCTGGTGATTCTCGATCTGCTCGAGCGCCCAGCCGTGCTTGTAGGCGCGGGGGTGAATGAACCAGGACCACCAGCACCCGACGTAGACCGCGGCTGCCACGGGCACCGTCTGCAGGAAGTCGCTCACCCCCTGGGCGACCGTCCCCTCCAGGAACCAGGCCCGCGCCCCTACCCGCCGCAGCGCCAGGGTGTCCCACACGACGACGACGACGCCCACAACCGCGACGAGGTAGAGCCCCGACCACTTGATGGAGCAGGTCAGCCCCAGGGCGACGCCGGTGGCCAGCAGCCAGGGGCGGATCGTGGCGTGCGGCGGCCTCGCCCCGGGACTCGTCCACGCCATCCTGCGGGCCAGCCTCGCCCGCGACCACTGCCGGTCGCGCACCAGGAAGTACAGGGACAAGGTGGCGAAGAACCCGATGAACACGTCCAGCAGGCCGATGCGGGACTCGGTCAGCGCCACGCCGTCGATCGCCAGGAACAGCCCGGCCAGGCCCGCCAGCAGCGGGGAGCGGGTCAGCCGCATCGTCAGGCGCGCCAGCAGCATGACCGTGAGGATCCCGGCGACGGCCGGCATGACGCGCCAGCCGAAGGACGACGACGGCCCGAAGAGCTCCATGCCGGCACCGATGAGCCACTTGCCCAGCTGAGGATGAACGACGTAGGCGGCCTGGGTGGACATGCCGGAGAAGTCCCCGGAGGCGAAGGCCGCATCGGAGTTCGCCGCCCAGTTCGCCTCGTAGCCCAGGTGCCACAAGGCGTAGGCGTCCTTGACGTAGTAGATCTCATCGAACATGAGTGTCTTGGGGTGGCTCAGTCCGACGAGGCGCAGCAGGGCGGCGATGACGCCGACGGCGCCGGTGGCGATCCAGCCGCGGATCCTGACGGCGCGGGGCTCGACCCAGCCCACCGGGCCGAGCCCGAGCAGGGCGCGCAGCTCGTTCTCGCTGCGCACCTCATGATCGGTGCCGCTGCCGGTCTCGTCGTTCCCCGTACCGACGGCGCCGGTACTGCCGCCGGTGTCGGCACTGCCGCCAGCGGCATCAGCCGGCGCGGTATGCGGCGCCTGAGCCTGTATCGGGTCGGGTTCCTGTCCCGGTGTCGGTCGTTCCTGCTCCGTGGACGGGTCCGCGGAACCGCCACGGGACTGCTCGGGGGACTGTTCGGGAGACAGCGCGCTCGGAGTCGTCACGCCTCGAGTCTAGGCGGCGGCGCCATCGAGATCGCAGCGACATACTGTGTCCTATGACCGAGAGTATCCCGCCCGCACAGGACCCGGCCGTCGACAACGGCCGCGATGACGGGTCCGCCCACGGTGGCCGGGCCGACGACGTCGCCGACCCTGCCGCCGGCGCGGCTGACGAGCTCGTCGCCCACAGCCCTGACCTGCGCGGCGGCACCATCACCCTGGCCGCCACCCCGATCGGCAACGTCTCCGACGGCTCCCTCCGGCTGCGCCGTGGCCTGGAGCAGGCCGATCTCATCGCCGCTGAGGACACCCGCAGGCTGCGCGCATTGGCCCAACGCCTCGACGTCGAGCCCCACGGGCGCATCATCGCCCTCCACGAGCACAACGAGCGCGACCGCGCCCCCGAGCTGCTCGATGCCGCCCGCGCCGGCCAGCGCGTCCTGGTCGTCTCCGACGCCGGCATGCCGTCGGTCTCCGACCCCGGCTACCGGCTCGTCCAGGCCGCCGTCCGGGCCCGGGTGCCCGTCACCGTCGCCCCGGGGCCGTCCGCGGTCCTGACCGCCCTGGCCCTGTCCGGCCTGGCCTCCGACCGCTTCTGCTTCGAGGGCTTCCTGCCCCGCAAACCGGGGGAGCGGCGCCGAGCCCTGGAGTCCCTGGCCACCCAGGAGCGCACCATGATCTTCCTGGAGTCACCCCGCCGCGTCCACGACTCCCTGACCGCCATGGCCGAGGTCCTCGGCGGTGAGCGCCCGGCGGCACTGTGCCGGGAGCTGACCAAGACCCACGAGGAGGTGCGACGAGCCCCGTTGGCCGAGCTCGCCCGGGGAACCGCCGACGGCGTCCTGGGAGAGGTGGTCCTCGTGGTCGCCGGCGCCGAGCCCGTCCCCGCCGGCCCCGAGGACGCCGCGCGCGAGGCCCTGGCACTGGCCGGGACCGGCATGCGTCTCAAGGCTGCGGCCGCCTGGACGGCCGGTGAGCACGGCCTGCGCCCCAACGAGGTCTACCGCGCCGCCCTGGAGCTGCGCGAGACCACCGCCTGAACCGCGATTCGGCCACCGAGGCCCCGGGAGCGGCAGGCCCGGCTATGGTCGGGCCATGAGCAACGAGCAGCCCACCGGCCCGGGTTCCCGCGCTCGCCGGGCCCTCATCGTCGTCGACGTCCAACCCACCTTCTGCGAGGGCGGAGCCCTGGCCGTGGCCGGCGGCAACGCCGTTGCCGAGCGGATCGCCGCCCACCTGTCCTCCAGCAGGCAGGACTACGACCTGGTGGTCACCACCCAGGACTGGCACATCGACCCCGGTGCGCACTTCTCGCACGAACCCGACTTCATCGACACCTGGCCCGTCCACGGGGTGGCCGGCACGCCCGAGGCCCGGCTGCACCCCGCCCTGGACGGCCTGAGCGCCGACGCCGCCGTCAAGAAGGGGCAGTACTCCGCCGCCTACTCCGGTTTCGAGGGCGTCGACGACAACGGGCGCACCCTGGCGCAGATCCTGCGCGCCGCCAGGATCGAGGCCGTCGACGTCGTCGGCCTGGCCGAGTCCCACTGCGTCAAGGACACGGCCCTGGACGCCGCCCGGCAGGGCTACCGGGTACGGGTCCTGACCGACCTGACTGAACCGGTCAGCCCCGAGCTGGGGCGTGCCGCACGGGCCGACATGCGCGCCGCCGGCATCGAGCTGGCCCCCTCCCGCTGAGGACCGTCGTCACGGGCCGCCTTGCCTCTCAGGTGCGTCCGCGGCGTCCGACAGGCTTTCGCCACCCGACCTGGGATCAACCCGGAGTCATGAGCACACGGGTGCCCTTGCCGAGTCCTTGCTCGGCGAGGGCACCCGCGTGGTGTCACCGGGGCGGCTCGGGGCGCTACTGCGCCGGCCAACCACCGTTGTACTGGCCCTGCTGGTTGTACTGGCCCGGCTGCACGGGCTGAGTGAACACCGACGGCTGCTCCGGCTGAGGCTGCTGCTGAGCCGGTTGCTGGCCCGACCAGCCGAACTGTGCGGTCGGAGCCGTCTGCGGGTACTGGGGTGATGCTCCCGCTCCAGCCGCCGAGGCGGCGTAGGGGGCCTGCTGGGCCACCGGCTCGGGCTGCTGGTACTGGGGCTGCTGCGCGTACTGCCCGCCCTGAGCCTGCTGGCCCGCCTGCCAGGCTCCCTGCGTGTAGACGCCCGGGGCCCCGGGCGCAGCCCCGGCCATCGGGTCGCCGGCCATCGCGTTGAACGACCCACCTGCCGCAGCCGGTGAGGAGGCCGCTGCTGATGCGGCCAGCTTGGAGCGCCAGGCCATGCCGCCGGCGCCCATGCCGATACCGATGGCGGCGATGATGATCGAGCCGACGAGCCCGAACAGTGACAGCAAGGTGCTCTTCGCCGACGACGGGGCGACGATCTCCCCCACGGAGACCCCCGACGTGTTGTTGCAGTCAACGGTGTAGGAGCCCGACTCCTTGGAGGAGAACGTCGTGAAGAGCTTGCCGCCCTTGACCTTCGTGGACGACGAGGTGGACTTCGTGGCGACGTCGTCGCCGTCGGGCGAGGTGACCGAGCAGTCCGGCGCGTCGTCGCCGTCGCTGTAGAAGAGCCCGTAGCTGCTGCCCTTGTCCAGCTCCACCGTGGCGGCCTGGTCGTCCGGAAGGCTGGTGACGGTGGCGTTGAACTGCCCGCGGGTCACCGCTGAGCCGAACCCGCCGATGACTGCGAGCAGGACGATGGCGAGGCCGGCCGCCGCCAAGGCCGTCGGGGCCGCGAGGCTCCTCGACGGCGTCGGCTGACTCACGGCCCCCGGGTAGCCCTCCGCAGGCGCCTGGAAGGGCGCGGCCGATGGGTACTGCGAAGGCTGGCCGCCGGCCGTGGCCGGGTCGTACCCGTTCGCCGGCCAGCCCGCTGAGCTCGCGGAGTACTGGGAGTACTGGGGGTCGGGCGCGGAGCCGGGGTACGGGGAGCCGGGGTACTGGGACATAACTGGCCTTCCTGGTCCATCGTGTCCATGTCAGAGGCGTGCGGGAACACGTCATGATCACGGGCGTCGCCCGGTCATGACAAGACGGCGAGCGACGAGCGGGTGCTGCATGACTCGGGACAGACTACCGGGTGCCGGCGAGACCTCGCAGGCCGTGGCCGAGTCAGTGGCCGAGTCAGTGGCCGAGTCAGTGGTTGAGCCCGCGGCTGAGCCTGTGGCTGGGGTCTGTGACCGGGACGCGGTCCCGCTCGCCCCGGCCGCGGCGCGAGCGGCTGGGTGCCGGCCGATGAGACCGGTGGGGACTGAAGCGGCCGGGAACCGGATAGGCTGACCCCATGACCCACATCCTGTCCGCAGTCGCCTGGCCGTACGCCAACGGCCCGCGTCACATCGGCCACGTCGCCGGCTTCGGTGTTCCCTCAGACGTCTTCTCGCGCTACATGCGCATGGCCGGTCACGACGTCCTCATGGTCTCGGGCACCGATGAGCACGGCACCCCGATCCTCGTCGCCGCCGACGAGGAGGGCGTCAGCGCCCGCGAGCTCGCCGAC
This sequence comes from Actinomyces viscosus, assembly GCF_900637975.1. Lineage (NCBI taxonomy): Bacteria > Bacillati > Actinomycetota > Actinomycetes > Actinomycetales > Actinomycetaceae > Actinomyces > Actinomyces viscosus. The sequence continues at coordinate 3,070,515 of NZ_LR134477.1, forward strand.
CGCAACAACCGGCTCATCGTCGAGGACCTCGTGGCCCTGGGCCTGTCCTACGACCTGTTCACCCGCACCACCGCCGGCAACCACTACCACGTGGTCCAGGACATGTTCACCACCGTGCGGGACAACGGGTACATGGTCCAGCAGGTGACCCGTTCGGCGATCTCACCCTCCACGGGACGCACCCTGCCGGACCGCTACATCGAGGGCACCTGCCCGATCTGCGGCACCGAGGGCGCCCGCGGCGACCAGTGCGACACCTGCGGCAACCAGCTCGACCCCACCGACCTCATCAGCCCGCGCTCGCGGATCAACGGCGAGACCCCCGAGTTCGTGGAGACCACCCACTGGTTCCTGGACCTTCCCGCCCTGGCCGAGGCCCTGGGCGCCTGGCTCGACGAGCGCGAGGCCTCCGGGACCTGGCGGCCCAACGTCATCAAGTTCTCCCAGAACCTGCTGGGGGACATCCGTCCGCGCGCCATGACCCGCGACATCGACTGGGGCATCCCGGTGCCCGGCTGGGAGGACCAGCCCACCAAGCGCCTCTACGTCTGGTTCGACGCCGTCATCGGCTACCTGTCGGCCTCCGTGGAGTGGGCGCGCCGCAGCGGTGACCCCGAGGCGTGGCGCGCCTGGTGGAACGACCCGCAGGCCCTGTCCTACTACTTCATGGGCAAGGACAACATCGTCTTCCACTCCCAGATCTGGCCCGCCGAGCTCCTGGGCTACAACGGTCAGGGCGACCGCGGCGGTGAGCCCGGCCGCCTGGGCGTGCTCAACCTGCCCACCGAGGTCGTCTCCAGCGAGTTCCTGACCATGGAGGGCAAGAAGTTCTCCTCCTCCCACGGCATCGTCATCTACGTGCGCGACTTCCTCGAGCGCTACCAGGCCGACGCCCTGCGCTACTTCATCTGCGCGGCGGGCCCGGAGACCGCGGACGCGGACTTCACCTGGGCGGAGTTCGTGCGGCGCACCAACGGCGAGCTCGTGGCCGGCTGGGGCAACCTCGTCAACCGCACCGCCTCTATGATCCACAAGCGCTTCGGGCGGATCCCCGAGCCGGGGGAGCTCCAGGACATCGACCGGGCCCTGCTCGACGCCGTCGAGGCCGGCTTCACCACCGTAGGCGACCTCATCGCCCAGCACCGTCAGAAGGCGGCCTTGGGCGAGGCCATGCGGCTGGTCGGTGAGGCCAACAAGTACGTGGCCGACACCCAGCCCTTCAAGCTCAAGGGCGAGGACCCCGACACCCAGGCCCGCCTGGCCACCATCCTGCACACGCTGGCCCAGGTCGTCGCCGACCTCAACCTCATGCTCTCCCCCTTCCTGCCGCACGCCGCCAACGACGTCGACCGGGTCCTGGGCGGCAGCGGCGAGATCGCCCCGATGCCCCGCATCGAGGAGGTCGACGAGCTCGACCCCGAGCGCCTGCCCGAGGCCTTCGACGGCCGCACCGGCTACCCCATCATCACCGGCGACTACGAGGGCGCCCCCACCTGGGAGCGCCACCCGGTCGTCGTCGGAACGCCCGTGGCCAAGCCGACCCCGGTGTTCACCAAGCTGGACGAGTCGATCGTCGAGGCCGAGCTGGCCCGCTACGCCGACTCCGTGCCCGACGACGTCACCGGCGCCTGAACCCGCATGAGTCTGCATGAGCCTGCATGAGTCCGTATGAGCTCTAGGAAGCGCGACCGCTCCTGGCCGCCGGCAGACGCCGTCGCGCCGCTGGCGGCCCCGGTCACCGACAACCACACGCACCTGCCGGTCGCCGCGGACGCCGGCGGCCCCGGTTCCGAGGCGCCGCTGAGCGCCGCCGAGCTGGTCGAGCGCGCCGCCGCCGTCGGCGTCACCCACGTGGTGACCTCCGCCTGCGAGGTCACCACCTGGCAGGAGAGCCTGTCCCTGGCCCGGCAGCTGCCGGGCGTGCGCGTAGCCCTGGCCGTGCACCCCAATGAGGCCGTCCTCCACGCCGGAGTGCGCGAGAGCGGCCCCGACGGGCTCGAGCCCCGCGCGCAGGCGCACCACCGCGAGCCGCTCGACTCCGTCATGGCTCGGCTGGAGGAGACGCTCAGGGCGAACGCCGATGTCGTCGTCGCCGTCGGGGAGAGCGGACTGGATTTCTTCCGCACCGGTGAAAAGGGGGCCGCCGTCCAGCGCGAGGCCTTGAGGGCCCACATCGCCCTGGCCAAGGAGCTCGACCTGCCGCTGCAGATCCACGACCGCGACGCGCACGCCGCCTGCGTGGAGGTGCTGGAGGCCGACGGCGCCCCTGAGCGCACCGTCTTCCACTGCTTCTCCGGCGGGCCGGAGCTGGCCGCCGCCTGCGCCGAGCGCGGCTGGTACGCCTCGATCGCGGGTCCGATCACCTACCCGGCCAACGGCCCCTTGCGGGAGGCGGTCGCCGTCCTGCCCGACGAGCTCCTCCTGGTGGAGACCGACGCGCCCTACCTTCCTCCCCGGCGCTGGCGCGGACGGCCCAACGCCTCCTACCTCCTGGGCGACACAGTCCGTTTCCTGGCCGAGCAGCGAGGACTGGACGAGGAGCGGCTCTGCCGGCGCCTGCAGGCCACCACCGAGGCGGTCTACGGACGCTGGTGATCGCCGTCGGCGGGGCGGGGGTAGAGCTGCGTGACGCTGCCCGGGGCTGCTGAGCGGGACCAGGCGCCGAGAGCCGATCCCTGACGTCCTGCGGGGTGCGACCTGCGTGAGCAGGCTCCTGGGAAAGAGGGTGCGGACGGTGCGTGGGGACCGGATTTGTCCGGACGAGCCGTTCCCAGGTTGCCACCATTCTTCCAGGGTCGTCTCAGGTGGGGGACAGTGCGGAATCAGGGCGCCTTCGCACGGTTCGGTCACAAGCCACCGGGGTGTGAGCAGGTGCATTGGCACGCCCCTGGGTCATCGGTTACGGTGACATGCAGTTGTCAAACGAAGGAAGTTCTATCGTGGGTCGTCACTCCCAGACCAGCTCCCTGAGTACTACACTCTCCGGCCTCGGCTCCATGGCCTCCAAGAAGCGGACCGCCTCCGGCGTCCACGGCCGCCGCCGCGCCGAGGGCCCTGCCAAGACCGCCCTGACCCCCATGCTCTTCAAGGCAGGGGGTGCCGCAGCCGCCTTCTCCCTGGCCGTCTCCGGTGCCGCCTACGCGGCCATCTCCGCGAACGATGACGAGGGACGCTCCTCCTCGGGCGGCTCCTTCGGTCTGATCGGCGGTGAGTCTGACGGGCAGGCGAAGGCCACCGAGACTCCCGGCACCGGCAAGGTCGCCAGCGCGGAGATCTCCACCACCACCGTCGACGAGCCTCAGATTCACGGCACGGTGCAGAAGGAGAGCGACGCTCTGCCCGCCGGGCAGACCCAGGTCGAGACCCCCGGCGTCGACGGGATGGTGCGCACCACCTACGAGGTCACCACCCAGGACGGCAAGGAGGTCTCCCGCACCCCGATCGCGCAGGCTGTCGTCACCGAGAAGGTGGACGAGGTCGTCCTCGTGGGCACCGGTGCGCAGCAGGCCCAGCAGGAGGCCGCGGCCGCTCAGGCCGCCGCCGAGGCTCAGGCCCAGGCCTCCCAGGGCGGCAACGATGGCTCCGCCGCCAGCACGCCCGCCCCGGCCGCCGACCCCGGCGCGGGGACCGACCCCGAGAGCGCCAAGGCCATCGCCCGGTCCATGATGAGCGGCTACGGCTGGGACGACTCGCAGTTCTCCTGCCTGGAGAGCCTGTGGACCCGCGAGTCCAGCTGGAACTACCAGGCCGAGAACGCCTCCTCAGGCGCCTACGGCATCCCCCAGGCGCTTCCCGGCACCAAGATGAGCGAGGTCGCCGACGACTGGGCGACCAACCCCACCACCCAGATCACCTGGGGTCTGGGCTACATCTCCGGCCGCTACGGCAGCCCCTGCTCGGCCTGGGCCCACTCCGAGTCCGTCGGCTGGTACTGAGCCTCGGGCCCGCCGGCCCGTCACGGTCGGCATGTGCCCGCCAGGTCCGCGACGGCGCCCGTACCCTCAGGGGGCGGGCGCCGTCGCGCACGCAGAGGACGAGAGGCGCCTCACATTGAAGTGAGATGGCTTATTGTCAGGACCTTCGTCATTCCACTACCGTGGCACCCGCCGTCGATCGGAAGGACGTCTCCCCGTGACTCCCACCACCCATCGCCACGCCCTGCCCGAGGACCCGGAAGCACCGGTCTCGCAGGAGGTGACCGAGGACCGCAGAAGCACGCGCGCCATGGCGCTGCGCGCTGGCCTGGCGGCGCTGGCCCTGGCGGTCGCCGTCTCCGGCGGTGCCTACGCCGCCGTGCGCGTCGGTGAGCACGGTCGGGCGGCCGACGCCGACGCGGCGAGCCAGCGCATCGACGCCCTGGGTGCGGAAGGGAGTCGTAGCGGGGTCTCGGTCGCGCCGAGTACCTCGACGCTCACCACCGAGACGGTCGACACCACTGACGCCCACGGCTCCACCCAGCAGGAGAGCAGCGACCTGCCCCAGGGGGAGACCAAGGTGGCCACCCCGGGGGTCGACGGCGTCGTGCGCACCACCTACGAGGTCACCACCGTTGACGGCAAGGAGGTCTCCCGCACCCCGATCGCGCAGGTCGTCGTCACCCAGAAGGTGGACGAGGTCGTCCTCGTGGGCACCGGCGCCAAGAAGCAGGAGCAGTCCCAGCCCCAGGCGCAGGCGCCCGCCACCTCGACGCCGTCGGAGTCCTCCGGCGACTCCGGCGGTTCCGCATCCGGCAGTAGCAACGGCACCCAGAGCGAGGTCGGCGACGACGTCTGGGCCAAGCTTGCCCAGTGCGAGTCCGGCGGCAACCCGCGTACCAACACCGGCAACGGCTTCTACGGCATGTACCAGTTCACCCTGGAGACCTGGCAGTCCCTGGGCGGAACCGGCTACCCCCACGAGGCCGACGCCGCCACCCAGACCGAGATGGCCAAGAAGCTCCAGGCGAAGGCCGGCTGGGGGCAGTGGCCCGGCTGCTCCGACAAGCTCGGCCTGGGCTGAGCCGCCCGGAGGCCCCGGGCGGCAGCTTCGAGGTGAGGCCGCGGCTGCGCATGAGCGGAACCCGCCAGTCGCGCGCGGGCCCTCAGCCCGATCAGCCATCAGAGAGCATGCGGAGTGTTCCCAGATATCTCACAGTGACAACGGGTGGACGCCGGTTACTGTGTCCCCATGACGTCGCCGGTACCCGATTCGCAGGTGCCCCCGGCAGGAGCCGCCCGCTCGGACGAGCGCGGCCCTGCAGGAGCCCGCGAGGCCACCGCTGAGGCCTCACCCGACCCCGCCTGTGACCTCCAGCAGGAGGATCCTCACGAGTCTCGGGAGCTCGCCGCCTCGCCGGGCTCACGGGCCGCCGGACTCCTGGGCCCCACCGAGGTCCGGGGACTGTCCCAGGCGCTGGGCATCCGCCCCACCAAGACCCTGGGGCAGAACTTCGTCCACGACGCCGGCACCGTGCGCCGCATCGTCACGAGCGCGGGCGTGCGCCCCGGTGACACGGTCCTGGAGATCGGTCCGGGCCTGGGATCCCTGACCCTGGCCCTCCTGGAGACCGGGGCGCGAGTCATCGCCGTCGAGATCGACCCCGTCCTGGCCCGGGCGCTGCCCGTCACCGTCGCCGACCGCATGCCCGCGGCCACCGACCGCCTCAGCGTCATCGCGGCCGACGCACTGAGCATCACCGGCCCCGGGTCCCTGGGACAGGCCGAGGCGCAGCCGCCCACCCGCCTCGTGGCCAACCTGCCTTACAACGTGGCCGTCCCGGTCCTGCTCACCGTCCTGGAGGCCCTGCCCAGCCTGGAGACCATCACCGTCATGGTCCAGGCCGAGGTCGCCGACCGCCTCGCCGCCCAGCCCGGCTCGCGCACCTACGGCGTCCCCAGCGTCAAGGCCGCCTGGTACGCCGCCGCCCGCCGCACCCTGACCATCTCCCGGCACGTCTTCTGGCCCGTCCCCAACGTCGACTCCGCCCTCGTCGAGCTCGTCCGCCGCCGGCCCCCGGTCACGCGAGCCACTCGGGAGCAGGTCTTCGCCGTCGTCGACGCCGCCTTCGCCCAGCGGCGCAAGACCCTGCGCCGGGCCCTGGCCAGGCTCGCCGGAGGGGCCGAAGCCGCCGAGGCCGCCCTGCGCGCCGCCGGCATCGACCCGGCGCGGCGCGGCGAGACCCTCGACATCACCGCCTTCGCCGCCCTGGCCGAGGCGCTGCACCCCATCGACGCCGATGAGACCGCCGCGCCAACGCCTCCCGCCACCTCACAGGAGCAGTCATGAGTCATCTGCGCGCCGTTCCCGGCGGTCCCACCGGTCCCCGCGATCCCTCGATGCCGCCGCCCCGCAGCGGCTCGGCCAGCTCCGTGCGCGTCGAGGCGCCCGGCAAGGTCAACCTCTTCCTGTCCGTCGGCGCCCCCGGTCACGACGGCTACCACCCGCTCACCACGGTGTTCCAGGCGGTCCGCCTCATCGAGACCGTCACCGCTCGTCGCCAGTCCGCCCAGGACCACGGCGCCGTCACCCTCACCCTCGAGGAGCCCGACGCCGACGTCCCCACCGACGACTCCAACCTGGCCGTGCGGGCCGCCATGCTCCTGGCCGAGACCACCGGCGTAAGCGAGGGCGTCGACCTCCTCCTGCGCAAGCGCGTCCCCGTCGCCGGAGGCATGGCCGGAGGCTCGGCCGACGCCGCCGCCGCCCTCGTGGCCTGCAACGCCCTGTGGGGCACGGGCCTGTCCCTGCCAGAGCTCTCAGCCCTGGCCGCCCGCCTCGGGGCCGACGTGCCCTTCCCCCTGACCGGGGCCACCGCCGTCGGAAGCGGCCGCGGCGACCTCGTCACCCCGATCATGACCCGGGGCTCCTACCACTGGGTCTTCGCCCTGGCCCAGGAGGGGCTGTCCACGCCGGCGGTCTTCCGCCGCTTCGACGAGCTGACCGGTGTTGGTGCGGCCGGTCCCGGTGGCGGGCCCGCCGTGCGGGAGGTGCCCGAGGCCCTCACCGGGGCCCTGCGCGCCGGCGATCCCCGCGCCCTGGCCGCCTGGCTGCACAACGACCTCCAGGCCGCCGCCCTCGACCTGCGCCCCGAGCTGGCCCGGGTCATCGCCGTGGCCGAGGACGCCGGAGCCCTGCGCGCCATCGTCTCCGGATCCGGCCCCACCATCGCCGCCCTGGTCGAGGACCCCGGCAGCGCCCAGCGGGTCTCACGCGCCCTGACGGCCTCGGGGCTGGTCGCCGACGTCCTGCGCGCCGACGCCCCCGTGGCCGGGGCCCGGGTGGTGGGCTGATGGCGCACCTGCTCGGCGTGGAGAACCTGCGCCTGACCGTGGGCTCGCGCCTGCTCCTGGACGACGTCACCCTGGGGCTCGAGGACGGCACCCGCGTGGGGGTCCTCGGACCCAACGGTGCCGGCAAGTCGACCTTCCTGGCGGCCCTGGCCGGCCGGCGCGAGCCCGACGGCGGACGCGTCACCCGCACCAACGGCGTGAGCGTGGCCGTCCTCAGCCAGGCCGACGACCTTCCGCCGGGAGCCACCGTGCGCACCGCGATCCACGGCGAGGCCCCCGAGCACGAGTGGGCCTCCGACCCGGCCGTGCGCGACATCCACGCCGGACTCATCGCCGACCTCGACCTCGACGCCGACGTCACCACCCTCTCCGGCGGCCAGCGCCGCCGCGTCGCCCTGGCAGCGGTCCTCACCCGACGCGCCGACGTCGTCATCCTCGACGAGCCCACCAACCACCTCGACGTCGAGGGCGTGGACTGGCTGGCCCGCCACCTCCGGGCCCGCTTCTCCGGCTCCGGCGGACGGGGCTCCGGCGCCCTGGTCACCGTCACCCACGACCGCTGGTTCCTGGACGCCATCTGCACCAACGTGTGGGAGGTCGTCCCCGGCGTCGACCCCGGCGGCGGGCGCCCCCAGGTGGCCGGCCGCATCGAGACCTACGACGGCGGCTACGCCGCCTACGTCCTGGCCCGGGCCGAGCGCGCCCGCCAGGCCGCCCTGGCCGCCGTCAAGCGCGAGAACCTGCTGCGCAAGGAGCTGGCCTGGCTGCGCCGCGGCGCCCCGGCCCGCACCTCCAAGCCCCGCTTCCGCATCGAGGCCGCCGAGGCCCTCATCGCCGACGTGCCGCCCCCGCGCGACACCGTGGCCCTGACCGCCATGGCCACCGCCCGCCTGGGCAAGAAGGTCCTCGACCTCGAGGACGTCACCGTGCGCTACCCGGTCTCCGCCGGTCAGGCCGACGCCGCCGGGGCCCCGGCGGAGCGCGAGGTCCTGCGCCACGTCACCCTCAGGCTCGCCCCGGGCGAGCGGGTCGGCGTCATCGGCGTCAACGGAGCCGGCAAGACCACCCTCCTGCGCCTGCTCGAGGGCGTCCAGGAGCCCACCGACGGCCGCGTCGTGCGCGGCAAGACCGTCCAGGTGGCCACCCTGTCCCAGTCCACCCACGAGCTCGACGCGCTCGCGGACCTGCGCGTCGTCGAGGCCGTGGCCATGGTGGGGGAGCGCGTCGTCGTCGGGGACCGGGAGATGACCGCCGCCCAGCTCGTCGAGCGCCTCGGGTTCACCCGCCAGCGCGCCTGGACCCGGGTCGGCGAGGTCAGCGGTGGGGAGCGCCGCCGTCTTCAGCTCCTGCGCCTGCTCATGACCGAGCCGAACGTGCTCCTGCTCGACGAGCCCACCAACGACCTGGACACCGACACCCTGGCCGCCGTCGAGGACATCCTCGACTCCTTCCCCGGCACCCTCGTCGTCGTCTCCCACGACCGCTACCTCCTGGAGCGGGTCACCGACCACCAGGTGGCCCTGCTGGGGGACGGCAGCGTGCGCGACCTGCCCGGCGGGGTGGAGCAGTACCTGCAGCTGCGTCGTGAGGCCACGGAATCGGTTCGAGGCTCGGGAGCCTCAGCGGGCTCCGCGACGACGCGCTCCGCGGGTGAGGCCCGGGCCGAGCGCAGCGCCCCGAGCGGGGCCAGGCGCCATGAGGCCAGGAAGGCCCTGGGACGCATCGAGCGGAGGATGGAGCGCTCGGCCCAGGCCGTCGCCGCGCTGCACGTGCGCATGGAGGAGGTCTCGGCCGATCCGGCTCGGGTGGGGGAGCTCGCCGAGCTCGGCCGCGAGCTCGTGGCCGCCCAGGCGGCCCACGCCGAGCTGGAGGAGCAGTGGCTCGAGGCCGCGGAGATGCTGGAGTCCTGAGGCGGCGCGGTCACCGTGACCTTGCGGAGGACTGGATGGGGCGGGGCGGGGAAGAGAAGCGGGACGGAAGGGGATGGGAGTGGGCTGCGGTGATCCTGGCGGCGATCCCGCCTCGGTGCGCATGATCGGTGAGGCCTGAGGCCGCTTAGACGACGGGGGCGACCTGACGGGCCAGCTCGACGAGATGCTCCAGGTTGGGGGCGATGTCCTCGGCGGCGGCGCCCCACAGGCGCATCACCAGGTCCACCGGGACAGTGGGCAGTCCCGCCAGACGCAGGACGACGACGCCCTGGGTGGGGCCGTTGGACTCGTAGAAGGCGGAGAAGCCCACCATGTCCGGTCCTGGCCGCAGGCGCACCAGCTCGGCCTCGGGCAGGAGCGCGGCGACGATCTGACGCTGAGTGGCCCGGCGCCCCTCCTTGGACCCGTCATCCTTGGCGATCTCCAGGCTGAGGTCGATGACGAAGGGAGGATGAGCGACGTCGTCGATGTGCATGAGACGGGCGAAGCGCCCCTGACGCTCCATGGCCTGCAGCTCATTGAGCAGGGACTCCAGCTCGGAGCGCCACTGAGGCCCGGTCACTCCCAGGTGGGCACTGCGGTGCCTCGCCTCCTCCCGTGCCCATCCCGGAGGTGGGAAGGGCGGGATGATCACCCATCGCTGGGGATCAGGCGTGACCGCGATCTGCACTGTGTGCTCCTTCCGAGACCTCGTCTGACTGCGAGGCAGTGGACTGGGCGCCTACCATGTCTGTCCTATGAGGACCCGAGAGCGACATACGACAATTATGCCTGCATCCGCCCGCCGCCGTGTGGTCCGCGTGCTGGTGGATGCCGGGCTCATCATCGCACTCTGTGCCGTCACGGAGCGCTGCTGTGGAATCTTATTCGCTGTTGGGGCGGTTGTGCTGCTTATTGCTGTGATGACTGCCATGATGGCGATAACCGGCGCCACACCCGGGGGTCTGGTGACAGGGGTCCGACTTCGGAAGGTGACGGACCCCAATGGACCTCCCGGTCGTTCTGCGGTGATTTACGTCGCATTTTTGGGGCTCTCTTTGGTGGCAACCGCAGGGTTGGCCCCCCTGATTTTGTGGATCCTCTCACTATGGCGTGCTGAACAGCGCACCTGGTTCGACAGGCTGGCCGGGACGGTCCTCCTCAGTGCCAGACCGACCTCGGTGTCGACCTGCTCCCTGGTGGTTGAGGGCTCAGTAATCCCTGTTCTGGGGCCGATTGTCCTGGGGCGTCGACCGGCCCCGATCGAGTCCCACCCGGACGCTCAGCTCGTTGCGGTGCTCCGGTCGGAGGACTCCGTGTCCAAGACCCATGCGCTGTTCGTCCCCGCTTCCGATGGGGTGCTCGTCACAGATCTGGGGTCGACCAACGGCACCCACATCGAGGACGAGGAGGGGGTCCATCGACTCTCACCGGGTCGACCGGAACACGTGCACCGGGGACGGCAGGCATACTTGGGTGACGGTGTCTGTATCGTCCGTTGAGGAGAAATATGATGACAAACAGCCCGAACAGCAGCGCGAACAACGAGGTCTGGTGGACCGAGGGTTCGTGGACAGGCGTGGTCACGCCACGTGCTGTGATGATCCTGCCCCCGTCGGTGCCGCAGGACCTCACCGAGCGCCTGTGGCGGCTGCTGCGTAGTGAGGAGGCCTCGCTGACGCGGGCCCTGGATGAGCTGGTGATGGGGATGGGCGGACGTCTGGGTGCGATCCCGGACTTCGTGCTCGCCGTCTCGGCGCCCGAGGACGTCTTCCACGTGGCGCTGCGCGGTGCCCCGCAGATGGAGGTCGACGGCAAGGCGCTGGACGCCTCCGCGGTCACCACCTGGTTCGAGACGACGGTGACCGCCCCCAACTCGGTCATCGTCAGCGCGCCCGACGGCGCCGGTCAGGTGCGTCGCCCTGCGGTCGACGCCGTCGTGAGCACCGGCCACCTGGTGCTGCGCGGATCCGAGAAGTCGAGCGGGACCCCGTCCCCCAGCCGTGCATCGTCGAAGGGGTCCGGTGACTCCGACGACGATGACCCTGACCCGGCCGGTCCTGACTACTTCGCCATCTCCGCCGGTTCCGCCGGATCGCCCGCTGCCGCTGTGAGGTCCTCTCGGACCTCCCGTCGGGCATCGCGCCGTTCCTCGCGCCGTCAGTCCGCCTCGTCGGACCGCTCGGAGCAGGACGACTCATCTGAAGGGGCGCCTGCCCAGGCCGGCAGCTCTGCCGACGTCGTCGACGACCTCATTGAGATCGCGCAGGACAACGCCGAGCAGCAGGCCCTTGACGGCGCCGAGCTCGCCGCGTCCATCGAGGCTCCTGAGGCGGATCAGTCCGCGGCCTCCGCCGAGGTCTCGGGTGCTCCCGAAGGGGCTCTCCCGCTCGCCGAGTCCAATGGGCCCGCCGACCTGCTGGCGGTCGTCGCCGGCCTCACCGAGGCCACCACGGTCACTGACGTCACCGACGTCACCGACGTCGCCGAGGCCACTGAGGTCACTGAGGTCGCCGAGTCCACCGAGGTGGCTGAGGTGATCGGTTCGGCTGAGGTGATCGGTTCGCCCGAGTCGACTGCGTCGGCCGAGCCTCCCGCGGAGCCCGCCGAGAGCGTGCAGGCCGTCGAGGCCGTCGAGGTGGATGCTCGGGTGGATGAGCAGTCCGACCAGAGCGTCGGCTCGGCTCACAGCGCCGGTAGCGCCCACAGCGCCCACAGTGCCGAGCCCTTCGAGGCTCCCGTCGTGACCCTGGACGCCCAGTCTCCTGAGGCTGCCGAGGTCGCCACCCCGTCCTCACCGGAGACATCCGACGAGGACCTGTTGATCGCCCCCGTCTTCGATATCCCGGCCCTGCCGATCCCCTCCGCTTCGGAGGCAGAGGCCATGATCCCGCCCCCGCCACCCCCGTCGAGCGAGGATCTTGAGGCTGCTGGTATCAAGGACGCTGCCGTCGAGGTCACCGAGGTCGCTGCGACCCCGGCCGACTTCGTGCCTGCCCAGGCCGCTGAGGCCGCCGTGGTCGCGGAGGCCACTGCGGTCGCCGAGGCCGCCGCGCAGGCGCATGCCGAGGACGAGCCCGTCCGCTCCGGGGACCATGACGGACAGACCATCAACGGTCTGCCCGAGGACCTCTCCCAGGAGCTGCGTGCCGAGCTGCTCAACCAGGGGCTCGGCCCCCTGGAGCCGAGTCAGTCGGCCCCCTCCGCCGGATCCGCCGCTGCGGCTGAGACGGTGATCGAGCTCGTGCAGCCCCCCGCCGGCGAGCCCTCCACCGGGGACCTCGGCCGCGGCGACCATGACGGACAGACCATCAACGGTCTGCCCGAGGACCTTGTGGGCGAGCTCGTCTCCCTCGTGGGCTCCGGGCCCTCCAGCCCGGCGTCACCGGCCTCGGCGAGCTCTCCCGGTGAACCCGACGCCATCCGGATCGTGCTGTCGGCGGTGTGCCCGCAGGGCCACCCCAACCCCACGAACTACACCGTGTGTCGCGTCTGCGGAGCCGAGCTCAACCGTCCGGCCAAGTCGGTGGCCTGCCCCCCTCTGGGGCGCGTGGTCACCTCCGGCGGCGAGAGCATCGAGCTCAACCGTCCCCTCCTGGTGGGTCGCAACCCTGTGGCCGACGACATCACCAGCGTCGCGGAGGTGCCCCTCCGTCCGCTGACCGTCGCCAGCCCCAACCAGCTCGTCTCGCGCAACCACATCCTCATTGACCTGGATGCGTGGAGCGTGCTGGCCCAGGACCTGGGCAACTGCAATGGCACTGTTCTCAACCGCCAGAACGAGGCGCCTGTGCGCCTGTCCTCGGCAACCCCGGTGCTCCTGCGCAGCGGAGACGTCCTCGACCTCGGCGACGGCCAGACCCTCGCCTTTGAGAACCTCCCCTGATGCTGGATCACAAGGGACCGCCTCCGGTTATCTCTGGGTTCACCTACCTGGAGAGACTCGGAGCGGGAGGCTACTCCACGGTCTACCTCTTCGAGCAGCACATGCCCCGCCGCGAGGTCGCGGTCAAGGTCATGAACGCCGACGTCGAGGACAAGACCGCCTCCCGCTTCGAGTCGGAGGCGAACCTCATGGCGCGGGTCTCCTCCCACCCGGCCATCCTGTCCATCTACGGCGCGGGCGTCTCCGCCGATGGCCACCCCTTCCTGGTCATGGAGTACTGTCCGCCGCCGCAGCTGGGCGCCATCCTGCGCCAGGGTCCTCTCAACGTCGCTGAGACCCTGTCGACGGCGATCCAGATCGCCGGAGCGGTGGAGACCGCCCACCGGGCCGGCATCGTCCACCGGGACATCAAGCCCGCGAACATTCTGTTCACCACCTACCGCCGCCCGGTGCTCTCGGACTTCGGTATCTCCGCCATGAGCGGCCCGGAGGCCTCCGAGGAGCTGCGGGGGATGAGTGTGCCCTGGGCGCCTCCCGAGCAGCTGGTCGGGATGCGCTCGGCCAACCCGGCCTCCGACATCTACTCCCTGGGGGCGACGACCTTCGCGATGCTCACGGGGCGCAGCCCCTTCGAGACCGACGGCATCCCGGACGTCTATGAGCTCTCCCGCCGCATCGTCAAGGACCCTTTGCCCCCACTGGGTCGGCAGGACGCTCCACCGTCCCTGCACCGCGTGCTGTCGGTGGCCATGGACAAGAACCCGGACTCGCGCTACCCGACGGCGCTGGCCTTCGCCCGGGCGCTCCAGCAGGTCCAGGCCGAGCTCGACCTGCCGATCACCACCGTCGACCTGTTCCAGGAGCCGGACAAGGCCGCGAAGACCGCGCGGCGACCCAGCTCCGATGAGAACGACACCGCCACCAAGCTGGGCGTCTTCAACCAGGTCGATGTCACTAGCGAGCACATCGCCATGCGAGTGGATCCCGACGGCGACGACGAGCACTCGTCGTCGGGCTCGGAGGGCGGCGACTCGGGCCGCCCGAACCGGATGAGGACCGTCCTGACCGCCCTGCTGGTTGTGGCCATGGTCGCGGCCGTCATCGTCGCGATCGTCTTCTCCCGGAACCAGGACACGAGGAAGAAGCCCGACAACCCCATCGCCACCATCGCCCCGCAGCCGGGCGCTAACCCGTTGCAGGCATCAGTGCCGATGGTGGGCGACATCGAGGGCGAGCCGCTCGGCGACGGCACGGTGCGGTTCACCTGGGGCGAGCCGGAGACGGGCTGGACCGGCAGCTACCTCTACCGGGTCAAGCTGCCCGACGAGGAGACCGAGGTGGACTCCATCCGCACCAACGAGGTCGTCGTCGAGGCCCAGGAGGGGCGCACCTGCCTGGAGGTCACTGCGGTGCGCTCCGACGGCAAGGCCTCCCAGGCCAAGACCGCCTGCGTCGACACGCCCTGAGGGCGGCCTCCGGCCCGACAGTGAGGTGACGAGGCAAGGAGTTAGCAAGGAAGTTAAGGAGTTGGGGCCCGCACGTGAGTGCGGGCCCCAACTCCTTGAGGGAACCGGCGGTGGTGGCCGAGCTCAGACGACCTCCACCTTGAAGGCGATGCGACCGAAGAAGATCGTGCTGCCCTCCAGGGCCGACAGTGCCTTGTCCGGAACGGCCTCGACGCTGCGTCCGTCGCGGTACTCCACCCGGGTGCCGTTGGTGGAGTGGAGGTCGGTGACCCACACCCCGTCAAGCAGCGGGAAGATCGCCGCGTGCGTCTTGGACACCGAGCGCGTGGGGTCATCGAGGGAGACGCGCTCCGCACCGGGGTATGCCGAGATGTTGTCGGGGTCGCGGCCCACGACCGTGGGCTCGTGGATGAGGATCGGGTTGCCGCCCAGCAGGGGGACGAGGCGCACCGACAGGGCCGGAGCGGCCGAGGAGGCCGACGGCAGCGACGGCGTGGCCGTCTGGGCGCTCGCGGCAGGAGGCGGGGTGGAGGGCCGAGAGGCGGCTGCGTGGGCGGCACCGGGCGCCGCAGAGCCCGTCGCGCTACCTGCTGTGCTGCTGGCCGTGCTGCTGGCACTGTGCCCGGTACGGGTCGAGAGGCGGCTCGACGTGCTCGTCCGGGACCGTGCCGACGCCTGGGCGGCGTCGCGGCGCTCACGACGTGAGGTTGGGGCCTGGGCGGCCGCTGCATCGCTGCGAGACTCAGTGCGAGGCTCGCTGTGGGACTCGCGGCCCGACTCGCCGGACGCTGAGTGCTCCTCCGCGGGCGAGGGGATCCCCGGCCCCTGGAAGCGGTGCGAGGCGTGGGAGCGCCGGGGTGACGCCTCCTGCGAGGCCGCCGAGCTCGCCGAGCCGCTGCTGGTGGTGGGCTGGGCGTGGCTGCGGTGACTGTGCACGGTCGGGTGAGTGCTCCCCGACGACGCCGGCACACCACCGGGAACGGTGGCGGGGTTGGTCAGGTCCACCGGGGACGCCTGGGGCGAGGCCGTCGAAGGCCTCCGGGACAGGCCGTCGTCGGAGACGATGACTCCGTCGGGGAGGGAGTCCACCGTCGCGGCGTCCACCGAGGTGGGGACCGAGGACCAGGGCACCGAGTCGATGAGGGCCTGCGTGTTGCGGTCCCCGGAGGGCAGGATGCTGGAGGTGTCGAAGGTGTGCGCGACCTCTGGGGCGGAGCCCGCCCCAGAGGCGAAGCGGTGCCGCTCGGAGGTGAAGAGGCTCTCGCGGCGAGGAACACCGGGTTGTGACGCCGGATCTCGCTGATCCTCAGCAGGTGCAGCAGACGAGCCGGAGGTCTTCTTGCCGGCGTGACCGGACTGAATCCTCCAGCGCTGGGAGTGGGCGTGTCGTGGTTCCATCGTCTGTGATGTTACGGGTTTTGTGGCTTTCGAGCGCGGGACTTGTGTCGATGGTGTCGCATCTTGCGAAGATGAGGCCTGGGAGGCCCCGGAATTGGCCGTTGTTTTGGAGGATTCCGCTGAGGGCGTCGTCGCTTCCGTGGGAGCCTGGTCGGCCGGGTGCTGTGGTGAGGGAGGCGCATGGGTTGACGGCGTCTCGGGCTCGTCGGTGGGGCCGGATGACTCCGGTGTGTCCTCCACCGCCTCGAGGGTAGCGGTTTCGGCGTCCATCGGTGAGGACTGCTTGGCCGGGGCTGAGGGAGCACCACCCGATCCTGACGGCTTGACCGTTGCCTGCCTGCCGGCCGGCTTCACGGAGGCAGCCGTGGTCGCCGTGGTCTCAGGGGTCTCTGAGGCCTCTGCGGTCTTTGCGCCCGCCTCCGCCGGCTCCGGTGCCGTTCCCGCCGTCGCGGTCTGCGTCCTCGTCTCCTTCCCGGCGTCCGGGGCCTGGGAGGCCTGGGGGGCCTGGGAGGAAGAAGGCGCTGAAGCCGCGGGGGAGTCCTCGGCGGCGCTCTGGGCGGCCTCGGCGGCTGAGAGTGCGGACTGGGCGGACTGCGCGGACTGGGTGGACGGAGCCGATTGCCGCTGAGCCGCTGATCTGGCGGAGGCCTCGGCAGCGGCCAGCGTGGCGGAGGCCTGAGGGTCCATGGGGGTCGCGGAGGCCGCTGCGACGGCCGCGGCGTCGGTGTCGGAGACGGCCGGGCTGGCGGAGGAGGCCGACGCCGCGGAGGACGATGACACGGTCGCCGCCTTGGCGGCCTTGGCCGTGGTCCGGGGTGTGGTTCCGGCCGTCCTGGGGGCCATGATGACGCCGTAACCGTCGGCGGAGACGGGGCCGCCGGAGACCGCTGAGGTGTAGGCGGCCGCTGTGGCCGACGCCCTCCGGGAGGGGGCGCTGCTGGGTGAACCGGCCGCCATGGCTCGGCCGGCGTGGCGTGCGGGCTGACCCGGGCGGGCCGGCCTGGGCCGGCGGATCGATGAGGACACCGGGTCCGACGTCGTCGGGTGGGCGGTCCCGCCGGGAGAGGTGACGATGCCGGCCTCGGTGGCGCTCTGGGCGCCCACGGTGGTGGCCTCGGCGGCGTCATCTGCGGCCTGCTCGTCGGCCCGCGTGTCCGCGGAAACCGCCCGTGAGGCCCGCTTCGAGGCTCTCTTCTTCTCCGCTCGTGCGTCGGCTCTTCTGTCGGCCTTCTCAGAGCGCCGACGACGGGGCCGGGAGCCGTCATGCGGCTGATCCGTGGAGGGCTGCGAAGAGGACTGTGAAGTCGTGGCCTGTGCGGTGGCGGCCGGATCAGCGGGCTGGATGTAGACGGCTGCGCGCTCGATGGCGTCCTGGGGGGCTGCGGAGTCGGGGCCGCCCTGTGAGCCCGAGGTCGAGCCGGGTGCGGAGCCGGCTGGAGAAGCGGCGGGCGCGTCATCGCTGGTGGCGGGTGCGGCCGCGGGGTAGCCGACGGGGCCGGTCGCTGGGGTGGCGGCCCGGCCGGTCCGGCTCGCCCTCCTGGTGTGGAGCAGCGCCATCCCGGAGAGCTTGTCGTGCCAGCCGCGGCCCTCGGGATCGGCGGCCGCCGTGCGCATGAGAGCGATGGTGCCCAGGCCGAGCGTGGTGATGCTGACGGCCAGGATGAGGTCCGCGTGGAGGAAGGAGCCCAGAGGGGAGGGGGTCTGGTTGCGGGCCCCCAGCATGCGGATCCTGAGCAGCAGTCCCCCCAGGGACCAGCCGGTGGCGGCAATGGCGATCCACCGCAGCACGACGACCACCCCGAAGGCGATCAGCCCGCTGGTCAGGACCGGGCGGCCCGCCACCTGCCAGATGAGGGTGGTCAGGCCCCCGACCAGAAGCGACCCGGTGACGAGGTCGATCACCCCGGCGACGACGCGCGCCCCGACCGGGGCCGGGGGGAGCCGCCGACGGGGCTGGTGCGGCGTGCGCGCTGAGGGCTCAGAGGCCTGCGAGCGGGGGGAGCCCCCGGACTCGCCGGCGCCGGCCGGAGCACCCGGGGCGATGCCGTACGTGCTCTCGATCTCGGCTTGTGACGCATCACCGGACGAGTGAGAGGACGTCGGTGGTCCCGCAGCGGTCGGGGCGCTGCTACGGGCGCCGGCCGTGATCGTCATGACCGCAACCTCCTGGGTCGACGTGACCGCCTCCCGGCGGGATGGACAAGGGAGCGTGGGGACAGGCGGGCCATGGCCCGCCCCAGCCGTGAGCGTTCCGCACCCATGGAGCGGACAATCGCGTCTGAGGAATCCCACAACTCCCCTAGAGCGTACGACGCGGGCTCCCCAGAGCTGAAGACCTGGGTGTCAACTGCTCCGGCGAAACGGGGCAGGTCGACCTGCGGGAAGTGCGGTGCCAGCTGCGCGGCCGCCTCACGCCGTGTGGCCCCCCATCCGGGAACGCGCCCCAGGTCTCGGGCTCGGTCGAGGATTTCCTCCCAGGCCCCCAGGGCCTTGCCGACGCCGGTGCGGCCGCGCCGGCGACTGCGTCTCCAGGCCTTCCAGCCCAGGACGGAGCCCACGATCGCCGCGACCGCCAGGATGGAGCCGCCGACGACGATGACCGCGGTCGGCAGGCCGCCCTTGTCGTCGTCCTCGGGGTCGTCCCGCTGGGGGTCCTCGTAGTTGGGGGGCAGCTGGGCCGGGTCCTCGTTGGGCAGCGGGGGCTGGAGGACATTGGGCTCGGGGTTGGAGACCTTCTGGGTGGTCTGCTGCTGAGGAACCTGGTCACGGTCCGGGGTCACGTCGAAGGACACCCAGCCCAGCCCCTCGAAGGGGATCTCCACCCACGCCTTGACGTCCTCGCCGGTGACGGTCTTGGCATCGCCGTCGGTGGCCGGGTCGAAGCCCATGACCACGCGGGCCGGGATGTTGAGCGAGCGGCACATGAGCATCATGAGGACCGAGTACTGCTCGTCGTCGCCGATGAGGGAGTCGGCCTCCACCATCTGGGCGATGCGGGCGGCCCCGTGCCCCGGCTGGGAGGGGCTCTGGGTGCCGTCGGAGTAGTAGCTCGTGCGCAGGCGCTGCTGGAGCGCCCGGATCTGAGAGATGGGGTTGGACTCCGCCCCAACGATCTCCTTGGCCAGGGAGGCCACCGACGACGGCACCTGCTCAACCGGCCCCAGCGCGGTCTGAGCCAGGGAGGCCTTGTTGAGGGTGGCCTCGGAGGGCGGGGTGTAGGGGGCGACCCTCTCAGTGAGGACGTCGCCCTCGGCCAGGCCGCTGGTGGCGATCCCCGTGGAGGAGAACTTGTCGTAGTACATGCCCTCGCGCAGGGCGGACTGACGCGGGCCGGAGGACTCGATGCGGATCGTCTCGGGCATGGTGGGGACCCAGGGGAAGCTGTAGTCCTCGATCGTCAGTGAGGAGGTCTGCTTGTGCCCGTCGAGCCGGCTCGTCGTCAGCTGGGTCTTGTCACCGATGCGCTCGAAGCGCGACTGCCCGTTGTCGTTCTGCCCGATGTGGGCGGACAGGCCGTCGTAGGAGTCCATGGCGGCGATGCGGATGCGTCCGCCCGAGGGCAGGTTGGTGGGCTTCATGAGCCGGGTGTGGGCCTTATCGGTCTCCAGGGTGCGCACCAGGGACAGCGGGCTGGCGTACTCGGTCAGGTCCAGAGGCGGCTGGAACAGGTCTCGCACCACCGTCCGGGAGGCGGGGGCGGAGGGGGTGAAGGCCATGGCCGCCAGGGAGGTGACCAGGAGCAGCACGGCGGCGATGACGGCACCGCGCAGGGCCGCCCGGCCCAGGTCACCGGTGGAGCGGGCGCTGGTGGTCCCCGAGGTCGTCGAGTAGGAGCTCAGGTCCAGGGCCTCGATGACGCGGCTGCGCCGCTGTCGCAGGGAGCCGCAGGTCCACAGGGCCAGGATGCCGGTGACGAACAGGACGCCCAGCGCGGTGGGGCGCACGGCCTCCTGGCCGCCCCAGCCGATGCCGACCACGGGCAGCAGGACCAGGCTCAGCCCGGCCAGAACCTCGCGGCCCGCCAGAATGAGGCGGGTCGCCAGGGCCGATACGACCAGTCCGGTCAGCCACGGCAGCACCGTCATGCCGCTGAAGGAGCTCAGCGGCATCGGCACGGTCAGGGCGTCGCGCCACACGGTGACCGTGGAGGCCAGAACGGTCTTGACCGCCGTGAGCCCGGAGCCGACGTCGGTCAGCAGCCACGGGGCCACCAGAACGTGCACCAGCGCCAGGGCGGCCATGCTCGGCAGCACCGACAGGCGCAGGCGCGAGCAGACTATCGCGGTCAGGGCGCCGATGAGTGCCCCGTAGCCGACGGCCAGGCAGCCGACCACGGAGGCGAAGACCGGCAGGAAGGGGACCGCGCCGACGGCGATGACCCCGGCCATGAGAGTCAGCTCCAGGGCGGCGACCGCCGGTGTGGGCGGCTTGGCGCCGCGCCTGGGGGCAGGAAGCGGCGGGCCGACAGCGCCGGTCGCGACGGACGCGACAGGAGCGGTCCGGCACCGGTGATCGACCGCGCCGGACGAGTCGTCTCGGTGCTGTAGAGGCTGCGCGTGCGCGACGACGTCGAGGAGGCCGCCTCGGGCGAGCGCGCGGAGGGCCATCCGGTGGCGCGCGAGGGGGCCTCGGCCGGGGACGGCGCTCCGGCGGGGGAGCCGGAGAGCGGAGAGTCCGCGGTCCGCGGGGGCAAGGTGGTGGAAGTCGTCGACGGGGTCATAGTGCTCGCCTCAGGGCGGTGGGAAGCTGCTCAAGACGGTCCATGTCCACGACCGGCATCGTCCCGGCGTGGTGACGTGACAGTCCCTGCTGACCGGCGCGCAGGGTGACGGCCACCATGGACAGGGGGGCGAAGCCGCGAGCCCGGGCCAGGGTGGCGCGGTCGACCTGCTGACCGGTGACAAGGACGACGATAGAGGCCTCGGGGTGCGCCGTACAGGCGTGGCGCACCAGGAGGTCGCAGCTGACATCGTCCTCCCCGGTGCTCAGCAGGCAGGACGTGTCCAGCATCCGCAGGGAGGAGGAGGTGGGCAGGGCGCCGATCTGGGTGATGAAGCGGACCTCGCGCCCGTCCTGGATCGCGTCCATGGTCAGGGAGCAGGCGATGGACACCGCGGTCTCGAAGTCCTCCTCACCGGCGTAGTCGTCCTGACGGGTGGACAGCAGGACGAGCAGGCTGGAACGACGCGTCTCCTCGAACTGACGCACCATGAGCCTGCCGGTGCGCGCGGTGGTGCGCCAGTGGACGTTGCGCCGGTCGTCGCCGGGGACGTAGTCGCGCAGGGCGTGGAAGGCGACGTCGGAGCTGGACAGGTCCTGGGTGACGGCGCCCTCGATGTCCCGCAGGACACCGTGCAGGACCGTCCCCAGGCGCAGGGTGCGCGGGTGGATGTGGATGTGCTGCGGCGTGGTCAGGGAGCGCTCGCGCTGGAGCAGCCCCACCGGGTCGCGCTGGACCGCCAGGACCGGGCCCACGGTGACGATGCCGCGACGCTGGGTCGGCAGGACGAAGCCGCGCTCGTGGACGGCCCGGGGGGTCAGGGTGGGGACGACGAAGACGGCGCGCCCCGGACCCACCGGCATCTCCATGCGCGAGGGCAGCAGCGGCCGGGGGCGCGGGTTGGTGACGGTCAGGCGGATGAGGGCGTGGTCGCCCACGGTGACGCGGGGTTCGAGCAGGTTGTGGTTGACCGAGTAGCCGCCGCGGGGGATGAGCCACAGCCAGGCGGTCACCACGACGATGCCGACGACGATCGCGGCGCTCCAGGCCTCCTGCCAGCCCATGACGGCACCGGTCAGCCCGCAGGCCGCGAGCAGCACCAGGCTTCCCCATCCGATCGGGGTGATGGTGTGCAGCAGCCAGCGCAGCGGCCGCAGCACCGCGGCGACGGCGTCGATCAGCCGGGACCGTGCCGGTCTGGCGGTCAGGGCGGCGCTCGCGGACGCCGACGACACGGCGGAGGCCGCCGATGCCGGGGAGGCTGCGGACGGCGACGCTCCCGAGGACCTCGGGGACGGCGCGGTGGAGGGGGAGGAGGAGCCGGCCCGGCCCGCGGACCCTGGGCGGGCCTGGCGGGCAGAGCTCGGCGACGTCGTGCGAGGCGGCATGCGGCTCAATCGCGGGTCGTGGGTGCGGGGACCTGGGCCAGGGCGGCGGTGATGACGCCGGAGGCCGTGGCGCCGGTGAACTCGGCGTCGGGGTCCATGACCAGACGGTGGGCCCACACGACCTCGGCCAGGTCCTTGATGTCGTCGGGCAGGACGAAGCTGCGGCCCTGGGCGGCGGCCCACACGCGGGCGGCCCGGGCCATCCCGATGGCGCCACGGGTGGACACGCCCATGCGGGTCTCCTCGGCGGCGCGCGTGGCCTCGACCAGGGCGCCGATGTAGTCCAGCACCGAGTTCTCGATGTGGTTGGTGGCGGCCAGGTCGGCCATGGAGGCCACCACGGAGGAGGCCACCACCGCGGACAGGCTCTTGGAGCGGTCGGGGTGGGCCGAGCTGGACAGGATCCGGGTGAGCGCCTCCCGGTTGGGGTAGCCCACGGAGGCCTTCATGAGGAAGCGGTCGAGCTGGGCCTCGGGCAGGCGGTAGGTGCCGGCCTGTTCGATGGGGTTCTGGGTGGCGATGACCATGAAGGGCCGCTCGGTCGTGTGGCGCACGCCGTCGACCGTCACCTGGGACTCCTCCATGACCTCCAGGAGGGCCGACTGGGTCTTGGGGCTGGCCCGGTTGATCTCGTCGGCCAGGACGATCGAGGAGAAGATCGGGCCGGCGTGGAAGTCCCACGAGCCGGTCTTCTGGTCATAGATCGTCACACCCGTGATGTCGCTGGGCAGCAGGTCGGGGGTGAACTGGATGCGCGAGTGCGTCCCCTGCACCGAGGCCGCCAGGGCCCGGGCCAGGGCGGTCTTACCGGTGCCGGGGGCGTCCTCGAGCAGGAGGTGGCCCTCGGAGAGCATGGTGGTCAGGGCCAGCTTGATCACGTCTTCCTTGTCGAGCAGCGCCTGACCGACGTTGTTGACAATGGTGGAGAAGGCGTCAGCGAACCATGTCGCGTTCTCGGGGGTCATCGGCATGGAATCAATGATCCTTCGGGTGGAGAGAGGTGAGTGTGTGACTTGTGGCGTACTGGGCATCGATCCGGTTAATGACCCGGTTACTGCTGGGTGCAGGTGATGGACTGGTTCCAGTTCGGCGTCCGATGGGGGAACTTGTGCCGGGCGTAACCGTTCTTATCGAGGCTGATCTCCTCCTCGTTCCAGGCGGGCTGCCAGTTCCAGGTGTCCCAGTACCAGTAGCCGCAGGACAGGGTGCTGTTGGGGTTGCCGGAGAGGTCGAAGACCATCTGGTAGCAGGTGCCCCAGGGGCCGAAGGGGCGGCAGGTCTGGGTGTAGTCCACGTAGAACTGCTGCTGGGTGCCGACCGGGACGGTCTGCTTGTTGTCGTCATCGCCGTCATCATCGTCATCGTCCGGCTTGGGCGCTCTGGCGACCGTGTCGCAGCCCCACTCCGAGGTGCCGGCGTTGGTCCTGGCGCGCACGCACCAGGTCACGGCCTGTCCGGCCTTGAGCTTCTTTTCGTAGGTCTCCCCGACCTCGATGCTCTCCACGGTCTGGCCACCGTCGTCGCTCTGCTCGTAGGAGGTGCCAGCGCCGTTGTTGGCCCCGGGGGACCAGGAGCACACGGCCTTCTTCTGCTTCTTGCCGCCGAGCTCGCAGCTGACCGAGGGCGCCGACGGCGGACCGTAGGGCGCCACCGGGGAGGAGGCGACGACGTCGGAGTACTGTCCGCCGCCGTTGACCCGGGCGTAGACCGTGTAGGCCCGTCCGTCGGTCAGGCCCCGGATGGTCGAGGAGCTGGTCCAGTTGACCTGGTCGACGGAGTACTCCACCGTCAGGTCGCCCACGCTCCAGCCGTTGCCGGCTCGGGGCGAGGCGCTCACGGCCAGCTCGCCGCTGTTGCCGGTGGCCCTGACGGCGGGGGTCGAGGGGGTCAGCGGAGTCGGCTTGTAGGTGTAGCTGGCCTGCGCCGAGGTCTTGGTCCCGTAGCCGTTGTCGGCCTCGACCCAGAAGGTCCAGGTTCCGCGGGAGATCGAGACCGTGGTGGAGGTGGCGCCTCCCACGTTCTTGGAGTCGCTCGTGTTCCCGTTGGAGTAGTGCAGTGTGTAGCTCACGGGGCTGCCGTTGCCGTTGGCCGCCTGCCAGCCGACGGTGACCGTGTCCCCGCTGGGGGTGATGACGGGGGTCCCGGGGACGCCGGGCTCCCCGAAGGGGGTCACCGCGTTGGACGAGGAGGACCACTCCGAGACCGTCCCCTGGCTCGACCTGGCGCGCACCTGAGCGGTGTACGCCCGTCCCGGGGTGACGTCGAAGGACGCCGATGACCCGGACAGGCCCGTGAGCATCGTCCCGTCCGACAGGCGCACGTCGTAGGTCGTCGCACCCCCGAAGGGGTCGTCGACCTCGGTCCAGCTGGCGGTGACCTTCCCCGAGCCGGCCGCCAGCGTGGGCGCCGCCGGGGTCTTGGCCGTGGCGTTGTGCTGGTAGGGCACCGTTGCGGCCTCGGAGTCGCCGTACTTGTTGGTGGCCACCACCTGGATGCTGTAGCTCTGACCGGGGGTCAGGTTGTTGATGAGGCAGCTCGAGGTCGCGCAGGTCTGCTCCGTGCCGTTGACACTCACCTTGTGGCCGGTGATGGGGGAGCCGTTGGCGGAGCCGTCGGTCCAGGACACGCGTGCCGAGTCCGCGTCCACGGGTGCCACGCTCACCCCGGAGGGGGCGGTGGGCACCACGCCGCCGACCTGCACGGTGATCGTGCCGGTGACGGCCCGCGACTCCGAGCCGGTGGAGTCCAGCACCTTGTACTGGGCGGTGATGGTGCCGTGGAAGCCGGCGTTCGGGGTGATGGTGACGGTGGTGCCCGAGACGCTCACCGTGCCCTCACCGGAGGTGATCGTCGGTGTGCCGGACAGGGTGATCGGCTTGTCCGGGAAGGGGTTGCTCACCGCCGTGGACACGTCGGCGCTCACCGCCTCGCCGTTGCGGGACTCCAGGTTGATCGGAGCCGTCGTCATGAGCGGCTTGTTGGAGGCGCTCACCCGTACGGGCAGGGAGGCGCTGACCGGTGGGTTGACGCCGTCGGAGACCGTGATCGGGATGGAGCCGGTGGTGCCCTCGGTGGCCTTGTCGGAGGCCTTGACGGACAGCGTCGAGCCACTCAGGGAGATGTCGAAGCCCGCGGGGGCGGGACCGGCCTGGAAGGAGAGCTTGTCGCTGGGGTCGGGGTCGGTGGTCATGGCTGCCAGGTTGGCCGTGACGGCCCCCTCTCCGGGCGCCACCGTCACCTCGGTGGGGGTGAAGGTCGGCGGCTTGTTCGATGAGGAGTCGACGACGATCGGCAGCGTGAGCGTGGAGCTCAGGGCGTCCGAGCCGGTGCCGTCGGCCACAGTGAAGGTCACCGAGGTCTGACCGGTGAAGCCCGACTCCGGCGTGAAGGACAGCGCCGTCCCGTTCGAGGTGGTCTTGGCGTCCTTGGTGCCCTTGGCCATGTGGATCGAGGAGGTGTCCGTGATGACGGGCCTGGTGCCCTCACGGGTGAGGATGTAGGAGGACAGGTTGATGTCCGTGGTCTTGTCCGCCGGCACGTGGGCGGGCACGGCCGAGGGGTTGATGCGCGGCCGCAGGGCGGATCGGGCCGGGACCACGACGACGGCGTGGCCGGTCAGCCCGTCGGCGTCGGTGATCGTGTAGAGCACGAGCCGCTGGGTCTCGCCCACCGTGAGGCTCAGGGAGTCCTTGCCCACCTCGACGTCCGGGTCGGAGGAGGACAGCTTGAGGTCCCACGGGGAGCCGTCGGTGTCCTTGTCGTTGTCCAGGACCGGGACGGTCACCCGGCCGTTGGCGTCGACCTGGTCGACGGTCACGTAGTCGTCCACGCCCACCGGGTTGGCCAAGGGGGCGTTGTTGGAGACCTGAACGGTGACGGTGCCCGTGTCGGTGCCGCCGCGCCCGTCGGAGACAGTGTAGGTGACCGAGTGGTTGCCCTCCTTGTCCGGCAGGTTGAGCACCAGGCGGCCGGCGCGGGTGGACACGCCCAGGGACGGGTCGCTGGAGACCGGGTCGCCCTCCAGGGACAGGGTGTCGCCGTCGGTGTCCAGGTCGTTGGACAGGACATCGACCGCCACGGTGCGTCCGGGCTTGGCCACCACCAGGTCGTCGGTGGCCACCGGGGCCACGTTGACCGGCGAGGCCTGGGCAACGCCCACGCGGACCGTGCCGGTGGCCTGGGCGCCGAAACGGTCCTCGACGACGTAGGTGAAGGTGTCGGTGCCGGTGGCGCCCTCGGAGGGCTTGTAGGTCAGCCACGAGGAGTTGACCTCCACCGAGCCCAGGGAGGGGGCCTGGTTGAGGCCCACCAGACTCACCGAGTCGCCGTCGGGGTCGATACCGTCCAGCGGCACGGTGATGTTCGTGGCCGAGCCGGCCAGGGTGCGGGCCTCCAGGTTGCGCGGTGAGGGCGCCGAGTTGTGCTCGGCGTCCTGCGCGCGCACCTCCACGGTGAGGACCCCCGAAGCGGTCTGCCCCTGATCGTCCTTGACCGTGTAGGCGTAGGAGGTGCGTCCGGGCTGGTTGCCGGCGCGGAAGCGGACGGTGTCCTCACTGACCCAGGCGGTGCCCAGCTCGTCGCCGACGAGGCTGACCTGGGAGTCCACCGACAGGTTGAGCCCGGAGGGGGAGGAGTCGTTGTCCAGGACGGGCACGGTGACGACGTCGCCGGCTCGCACGACGGCGGTGTCGTCGGTGACCACCGGCGGCTGGGGCTGGGACTGGGTCACCGGGACGATCGCGACCTTCCCGGTGGCACTGGAGGTCCCGTTGGTGACGGTGTAGTCCACCGTCAGGTTGGCTGGGACGGTGCTGGCCGCGGTGATCTGCAGCAGGGAGTGGTCCACGGCCGTGACGGTGACGCCGGAGTCCTGCGGGGCGTTCACCGACTGCAGGACCAGGATCCCTCCTGAGGGGTCGAAGTCGTTGTTGAGCGGGGCGATGGTCGTCGAGCCGCCGTTGCGCAGCAGGGCGGTGTCGTTCTCCACCTCGGGCGGCACCGTGGCGTCGGCCTTCGGGGTGACGTCGACGCGCACGATCCCCTGGGCCGTGTTGGCCCCGTCCATGACGTCGTAGGTGAGGTAGTAGGTCTGGGCCTGGGCGCTGGCGTCGGTGGAGAAGGTGAAGACACCGGCCTGCTGGTCGACGCTGATCGAGGTCCCGGCCGGGGCCTCCTGGACCGCGGCCAGGCGCAGGGTCCCTCCGGAGGGGGAGGTGTCGTTGTCCAGAGGAGAGACGACGGCCTTGGTGCCGGCGACGACGCGCACGTGGTCGGCGTTGGCGATCGGCTTGGCCGACTGGGCCGGTTGCACGTCGACCTTGACCACGCCGGAGGTGGTCTCCCGACCGTCGGAGACGGTGACGGTCAGGTCCCGGGTACCGGTGCCGGCGCCGAGCTCGCGCACCGTGACGGTGCCCTCGTTGGAGACCTTGGTGTCCAGCCCCTCGCCCTGGGCGGAGACCAGGTAGAGGTCGTCCCCGTCGGGGTCCAGCCAGTGTCCCAGCACGTCCAGGGACCCGGAGGCGCCCTCGGCGACGGTGAGGGTCGGGGTGGTGATCTGGTTCGGGGCGCCGTTGACGTCCCAGCCGTGAACGTCCACGGTGGCGACGGCGGAGTCGCTCATGCCGCGACCGTCGTCGGCCGTGTAGGGCACGGAGTAGCTGCCGGAGGCGTTATCGGGGACGTCCATGCGCAGGGCCAGACCGCCCTGGGCCTTGGTGGCCGCCAGCGACCCGCCGTTGTCCTGCGGGGTGGCGGTGAGGACGTCGCCGTCGGGGTCGGAGTCGTTGGCCAGCACGGGTAGGAGCGCGGATCGGCCCGGACGCACCCCGAAGTTGTCGTCGACCGCCTTGGGGGCGTGGTTCTCCTCGGTGCGCTCCGGCGGCGTCTGGGACTCCGAGGTGTTGGCGGAGTCGTCCTTCTGGTCGGCGTTGTCGTCGGTCTGGGCGGTCTTGTCCGTCCAGTCGTCGATGAGGACGAGGTCCTCGTTGGGCAGCCACACCGAGCCCGTGTCCAGGTCGTTGAGCACGATGGCGTCGCGGTTGACCCGGAAGATGGGGGCAGAGGACGAGGCCAGCTTGTCGTCGTGGATGGTGTCGGTGTCGCCGCTGAACAGGCCGGAGCAGCTGCGCACGAACTGGCCCGACCCGGACCACGCCGCGTAGACGCACTTGCCCAGGCGCACCGGTTGGGCGGGAACGCCCTCGGGGGCCGGGTCCTCCTTGGACGACGGCGTCTTGGTGACCTTGCCCCCGTCCAGGGGGACGGAGATGAGCTCGGTGCGGGAGGCGACCAGCACCGAGTCGGCGTCGGGGCCGGGCTGCTGGAGCGCGAGGCCGGAGGCGTCCAAGTTGACGGTTTTGCCCTCGGGCAGGTGAAGGATGCCGGTGCTGCGCTCGAGGACCACGGGCTTGTCACCGACGGCGGTGATGGCCAGGTCGGTGCCGGAGGTCAGCGTCAGGGAGGTGTTGGTGGCCTCCTTCCAGCCCTTGTCGTCGGCCTCCAGGGAGACCAGGGACTTGCTGGTGGCCGAGGTGGCGTGGACGGCGCCGTCCTTGCCGACGACGGCCACGACGTCGGGCATGCCGGTCACCACAGGGGCGGCGGCGGTCAGGGACCCGGCCGACTTGGTCTTGGCCGCCCGGATGGTGCCCTGGACCTTGTCGATGGCGATGACCCGGTCACCGCCCTGGGCGATCGTCACGCCCTTGGTGAGCTGGGTGCGTCCGGAGAAGGAGACCTGGGCGGGGTCGACCGAGGAGACGGAGGCGTCGCCGGAGTCGGGCACCAGGACGTCCTCGGCGTTCTGGGTGACGTCGAAGGAGGATGACGAGGTGCGGATCGTTCCGTCGACCTCGCGGGAGGGGTAGTTGAGGCGGGCCACCAGGTGGTTGGAGGTGGAGGTGACCCATACGCCGCCGTCGTTGAGGTGCAGATCGGCCTGGGCCACGCCCTCGTGAAGCCAGGCGGCCGTTCCCAGGGCGGCGACGCACACGACCGCGGCCAGGGAGGACAGGCGCTTGCGCAGCCGCTGGCGCTGGGCCCGTGACTGGGGGATGCGGAAGGTGGCGGCCAGACGGGAGGTGGTGGTTCCGGAGGTGAGGCCCGACCCCATGCCCTGAGCGTCGTCGGTGGACGTGGGGGCTGTGGTCGAGCCCGTGCCCGAGGCCTTGGAGGTACCGGCCCGCCGCCGAGGGCGCAGGGCGCTCGCGGCACGGGCGAGGAGACCGGGACGGTCTGCTGCGGACTGATCGGTCTGAGCGGTGCTGGAGTCGGTTCGGTGGCTTCCGCCGTCACCGGCACCGGAGGCGGTTGCGGCGGAGTCGATGCCGCTCGACGGCTCGTCGGGCGCCTCGAAGTCGTTACGTGAAGTGGTCACTGGGCCCCTTGGGGACTGCGGGATGCGACCTCCTGGACGAGGGTGCGGCGCAGCATCGTCGAGGAGGTGGTGGGTGTGTAGGGCAGGTAGATCACCGAGGCGCCGACCTCAGCCATCTCGGCCTCGAGGCGGCGTCCCTTGTCGGTGCCCTCCCAGTCGGTGCCCTTGAACAGCACGTCGAAGGGGGAGCGCTTCCAGGCCAGACGCTTGTCCTGGTCGTAGTCGGGGACCACGGAGTCCACCATGCGCAGGGCGGCCACCATGGCCATGCGCTCGGCCAGGGGCACGATGGGGCCGCGCCCCTTCATCCGCTCCAGCGACTCGTCGGTGGCGACCCCCGCGATGAGGTGGTCGCAGCGCTTGGCCGCCTCGGTGAGGATGTTGAGGTGTCCCACATGCAGCATGTCGAAGCCGCCGGGGACGTAGCCGGTGATCATCAGTAGGCTCCCTTTCCGCCGATAACCGCGCGCAGCGTTCCGGCGAAGATCTTCGCGTCCAGGGCTCCGCCCCGGTTCTCCACGTAGTGACGGTCCAGGGCCACGGTGGAGGCCCAGGACAGGTCCGAGCGTCCGGAGATCTGCCACAGGCCGGTCAGCCCGGGCTTGACCAGGAGACGACGCAGTGCCTCGGCGTCGTACTTGGCGACCTCGACGGGAAGTGCGGGGCGGGGCCCCACCAGGCTCATGTCCCCGCGCACGACGTTGATGAGCTGGGGCAGCTCGTCGATCGACAGGCGACGGATCCAGCGGCCCACGCGGGTGATGCGCGGGTCCTGGCGGTCCTTGAACATGACCTCGTTGCCGGCGTCGCCGCCGGACTTGACCACCGCCGCGCGGCGGGCGTCGGAGTCGATGTACATGGAACGGAACTTCCACATGGTGAAGGGCCTGCCGTTCTGGCCCACCCGGGTCTGGGTGTAGAAGACCGGTCCGGGCGAGTCGATACGGATCGCGACCGCGGTGGCCGCCAGCAGCGGCGAGATGAGGGCCAGCCCGACGGCGCCGGCGAGGTGGTCGAACAGGGCCTTGCCCACGGCGCGGGTGCGGCGGGTCTTGACGGCGATGAGGCCGGTCCAGCCGTGGGTGACGGTCAGGGCCCGCATGCGCCCGGGCACGACGTCCTGCAGCCCGGGGGCGACGACGAGGCGCACCTGGGTGTTCTCCAGGCCTCGCATGAGGGTGACCAGGTCCTCCGGCGTGACCGAGCCGACCGTCATCACGGCGTCGATGCGCTCGGCGTGCAGGGTCTGGGCGATGTGCTGGGGGCTGCGCACGGGCTCGGCCGAGTGGAAGGCGCGGTCCTGGCCCGAGGACAGGTAGCCCACGATGAGGAAGCCGTCCATGGGGTGGCGGCGCAGCTGGGTGAGCATGGGCTGGGCGCCGGAGCCCATGACGATGAGGGTGCGGCGCAGCGCGTGGCCCTCGAGGCGGCGGCGGCGCAGCCAGCCGGACTCGATGGAGCGCCCGGTGATGGCCAGGAGGAGCTGAACCGCCAGGGCGGTCAGCAGGGTGGTCCGGGCGACTCCGGACAGGTCGGCCAGCAGCAGGGCCACCGGGACGCTCACGGCGGTCGCGGCGACGAAACGGCCCGTGCCGGGGCCGGCCTGCTCGACGGCGTCGATGCCGAGAGCTCCCAGGGACCAGGCGGTGAGCACCATCGTGGTACCCACGGTCGCGGCGGACCAGACCAGTGGCAGGTGGCCGCCCAGCAGGGCGACCCAGATGGGCGTGGCGATGGCGAAGAGGTCGGACAGGACGAGCCAGATGACGAGGTCCTGGCGCGTGCGTGCCCAAGGACTGCGCGGAGCGGTGGGGGAGGTGGCGTCGGCTGCTGCTGTCGAGGGACGCCGGTGCTGCTCGCGCTGAGGCAGTGTCAGGGTCGAACTAGACAAGGTGGACTCCGCAGGGATGATCGAGGGTGGGCAATAACTGTCGAGTAGTGCTGACGGGACGTCGTGAACAGCAGCAGTTTTAGAATGCTACTAACTCTGGCGGGCGTTATTTGTGGGAAGTGGCCAAGATCGCAGGGTTGGGGCGAGGAGTCGAGATGTGTTTGGGATGACTGTATGTTACAGGTGCGCAACGATATGGAGACGCCAATGCACCTATGAGGGACCTTTCAGGGTTCTCTCAGCAGGCAGTGTTTTGCCTGGTCAGAGCCGTTTTGCTGGGGTTGTGCCAAGGGGGGTGGGTAGGGGTCGGTCAATGTCACAACTCGATAAACAAAAGATAGCAGGTTGCTGATCATGATGTGTCTACTCTCGTGCCTGTCTTCAGGCGTCCCCCCGATGCCGGATTGTGACCTTCCTACAACATCAGGAGTGCGATGTGACCCAGTCGAGTTCTTCGGTGCCCACGCCGACCTCTTCGGCGAGTGACGATCCAGCGGGCCCCGCCGACCGCCGGGGAGCTGCGGATACGGCAGGCGCCGCAAGCCATTCGGTGGCTGAGCCGGACGACGGGCCGGGGTCGACGTCGGCCTCGCGGCGCTCGCCGCTGCGGCGGCTCGGGGGAGCTCTGCGGCGGGGATCGTCCGCGGGCGCCAGCTGGTCCTCTGTGGGAACCACAGCGGTGGCCAAGGTCGTGGTCATGGGGATCTCGGGTGTCTTCGGCCTGGTCAATACCAGTCTCATCATCAGGCACTTCGGTGCCGACGCCTTCGCCCAGTACGGGCTGCTGGCCACCTTCCCCACGCTCATGCCCTTCACCGACCTGGGGATCGGGGCGGTCATCCTCAACACGGTGGCGAGCTCGACCGACCCGGCCCATGACTCGACCGTGCGGCGCACGATCACCACCGCCATCCGGGTCCTGCTCGGCTCGGCCCTGGTCATCAGCACCGTCGGCATCGTCATCATGCTGCTGGGGGCCTGGCCCTGGCTTCTGGGAAGCAAGCTCATGGACGGGGGCGGGCTCACCGCCACCGTCTGCCTCATCATCTACGCGGCGGCCCTGCCGCTGTCGGTGGGGCAGCGCGTCATCATCGGCCTGGGGCGCTCGGCCACGCAGGTCATCAGCCAGGGGGTCGTCTCCCCGGCCATGTCCTGCTTCCTGCTGCTGGCCATCGTCACCGGCCTGGGGCGCGGCAACGCGGTATCCGTCTACTCCTACATCGCCAACGCGCTGGTCTCGATCATCTGCATCGTCGTCGCCTGGCGGGCCACCCGTCCCCTGTTCGCAGGCGCGCTCAAGGACGTGCCCCGTCTGCGCAGCGTGCGGGGCGTGCGCATCGTCAACACCGCCGGTCCTCAGCTCCTCCAGTCCCTGGCCGTCCCGATCGCCTTCCAGACCGACCGGCTCCTCCTGTCCCACCTGGGCCAGTCGCAGGCCCTGGCCGAGTACAACCTGGCCAACAACCTGTTCAACATGCTGACCCAGACCGTCATGGCGGCCGGCGTCGCCATGTGGCCGATGTTCGCCCGCGCCCGGGCCGACAAGCGCATCGAGAACCCCTTCAGGCCGGCGATGATCTTCAGCGGGGGCGGTTTCCTCCTGGCGCTCGCCCTGGTGGCCGTCACCCCCTGGGCCGCCCGGGTCATGTCCCACGGCAAGATCGTCCTGCCGGCCGCTCTGGTGTGGGCCTTCGCCGTCTACGTCGCCGTTGAGGCCGGCAAGCAGCCGTTGGGCATGTACATGACCGACCCCCGCGGTCTGCAGTTCCAGGTGATCCCGGTCCTCATCCTGGTGCCGATGAATCTCGCGATCTCCTGGGTCCTCATTGGGCCCTTCGACGCGGCCGGACCTATCCTGGGCTCGGTGATCTCGGTGATCCTGTGCCAGATCATCCCCTACGCCTGGTGGGTGCGTCGGGACGTGGCCCGACGCCGCCACGAGCTGGCGCAGGAGGTGGGGCGCTGAGCTCCTCCTCGCCCCTCCTGGTCCTTCCTGCCGACCGACCGCTTCGGGGATGACCCGTGCCGTCTGCGTGCCGGAACCGTCCCGCCCTGCCCGTCAGTTCCCACCACTTCCCGACTCACGTTCTCACCGTTCCTCACCGTTTCTCACTGTCCTCCACCCCGACCCGCTTCGGCGGGCCTCATCCAAGGAGATGCCTCATGAGCTCCCCTGCCGGTTCCCCCACCATCGCCGAGAACATCAGGGCGCTGTCCCGCGCCCAGAAGTCCAAGGCCGGTGCCCCCCTCTACTCCCGCATCATCAACCGTCCCGCCGGCCGGGTCCTGGCCGCCGTCGCCCACCGGCTCGGCGCGACCCCGGACCAGGTGACGGTGCTCTCGGCGCTGTGCACCTACAGTGGCATCGCTCTCATCGCCCTGTGGCGTCCTACAGTCGTGTCCACCGTGGCCACTGCCCTGCTGCTCATGTTCGGTTATGCCCTCGACGCCGCGGACGGCCAGCTGGCAAGGCTGCGCAATGGCGGGTCAAAAGCCGGTGAATGGCTCGACCATGTTGCCGACGTCATTAAGCTCTCGACAATTCATGGAGCTATTGCGATCTCTCTGTTCCGGTTTACGGATCTGCCGTCCTGGGTTCTGCTTATTCCGCTCGCTTTCGGAGCGGTTCAGAATATCCACTTCTTCAGTTACATCCTGACCTATCAGCTGCGCTATCACGGTGGGACGCCCCTGGCCAAGGATGAGGCCCGCCCGGGCATCATCAAGTCGGTCCTGTCGGCCCCCACGGACTACGGACTCATGTGCTTCGTGCTCATGACCCGCTTCGCCCCCGCGGTCTTCCTGTGGATCTACGGCGTCATGCTCCTGGGCTACGCGGGCTACGTGGCCCTGGCTCTGCCCAAGTGGTACCGCGATCTGCGGCGTGACGCCCAGTAGCCTCCGGCGACCTCGCCGGACCTGCGCCATCAGGCCGGCAATGCATCAGTCAACCTCTTCCACAATCTTCTCTTAAGGAATCCCATGGCTCTGCTTACCGGCCGTAAGGCGCTACTGGTCCATACAGGACGCAAGGACGGATTGGGTAACCGTGTGCGT
Organism: Actinomyces viscosus; assembly: GCF_900637975.1. Taxonomy (NCBI): domain Bacteria; kingdom Bacillati; phylum Actinomycetota; class Actinomycetes; order Actinomycetales; family Actinomycetaceae; genus Actinomyces; species Actinomyces viscosus. Next base: position 3,104,877 of record NZ_LR134477.1, read on the forward strand.
GCACTGCTGTCCGCCCAGGAGCTCGCCCGGGTTGAAGACCGGGACCTCTACTACGTGTGGAGCACCGACGAGTACTTCGGTCCTCGTATGGATGAGCTGTGGCACTTCCAGGCGGGAACCTCGGTATCGCGCCTGACCTCTCGAGCGCTCCTTCCCCTGGCCCGCTACCGCCAGCCCAAGGGGGTTCGACTCACGCCCGCACTGAGGCGCGCCCACCTGTGGCAGATCCACTCCCACGGCCTGCCCGTCACCTGGGAGAACCCGGCCTGGAAGGAGGGCGCTGAGGAGGGGGCCGCGCGCACCGGCCCACGCTCCTGGACCGAGCTGCTGCGCGAGCTTACCCCGGTTGATGAGATTGCCGACCAGGTTCGCTCCATCTACGACGCCCACCTGCGCGGGCGCCCCTACGTCGGCATCCAGGTGCGCACCCACGCGGTCTCGCACGCCAAGACCATCGAGTCCTCCCCGGTGGAGTGGTTCGCGAACCGGATGCGCCAGATCCGCGCCGACTACCCCGACGTCCCCTTCTTCCTGTCCTGCGACACCCCCGAGGCCCAGACACAGCTGGCCGAAGAGTTCGACGGCTGCATCTTCCTGACTGACAAAGGCGGCTACAACACCACCGCCGGCGTGCGGGCGGGACTGGTCGACCTCTACCTGCTGGCCAGCTCCCAGCACCTCATCGGGGCCTCCTACTCCAGCTTCGTGGAGATGGCCGTCTTCCTGTGCGACGGCGTCGTCCCCTTCGAGAGGCCCGACCAGCCCCTTGAGGGCGACGTCAGCCTGTCCCTGGGACTGGCGGAGGATCCCCTGTGCCCCGCCCAGCGCTGACCCACCGCCGAGCCGGGCGTTTTTCGCGTAGCCCGACCGAAAAACAGCAGGGCTACGCGAAAAACGCCCAGGTCGATGGAGGCGGGGCCTCAGCGCCTGAGGAGCTCGCCGACGATGCCGGCCATGGTGGCGCGGTAGCCGGCCACGGAGAACCGCTCGGCCGCCTCGCGCTCGCCCTGCTCGGCCAGCCGGGCCGCCAGGTCCGGGTCCGCCTCCAGGGCGCCCAGGGCCTGGGCCAGGGCTGCAGCGTCGTCGGCCGGCACCAGCAGTCCGGTGACCGCGTCGGTGACGACCTCGGCCAGGCCCTGGACCCTGGAGGCCACGAGCGGCCGGGCCGCGTGCATGGCCTCAACCGCCGTGTTTCCGAAGGGCTCGGCCCGTGAGGGCACGACGACGGCGTCAGCGGCCTCCAGCACCGGCCAGGTGGGACGCACGTAACCCAGCAGCTCGACGTGGCCGTTCAGGTCCGCAGCGGCGGCGCGCTCGCGCAGCTCCTCCTCGTACCACTCGTAGCCGGGAAAGACCGACCCGCACACGATCAGGGAGGCGTCCACCCCCGAGTGACGCAGCAGCCCGACGGCGTCCAAGGCCACGTCCACGCCCTTGCGCGGGGACAGGCGTCCCACCATGGCGATCCGGAACGGGTCGCCGGACCTGCGCCGGCGCACGGGCTCCGGGGGCTGGTCTGGACCGGCCACCCCGTTGTGGACAACCTCCGTGCGCGAGGCCAGGCGCGGCTGGACGTCCAGGAGCGCGTCACGGGCGGCACCGGAGTTCGCCACGACCCGGGAGGCCGCCAGCAGCGGTGCGTTGAGCCCGGCGCGGATGATCCGGCGCTGGGTGTCCTCCGCCTCATGAACGTGCGCCAGCACGGGGACGCCCGCCGCGCTCGCGGCCACCGGCCACCAGGGGATCGTCACCGTGTTGGTGAGGACCACCTCGGCCCGGCTGGCGCGGATGACTGCGCGCAGGCGCGCGATCTCCGGAGCGGCCTGGGCGGACAGCCCGGCCAGGCCCCGGGGGTTCAGCAGGGCCTTGCGCAGGACTGTGAAGGGCATGACGGCCACGCGGGCACCGGCGTCGCGAAGCACTTCCACCAGCGGGCCGTCCAGGGGCAGGGCCACAAGGACCTCGTGGCCGGCCTCGATGAGTCCGTGGATGGTCTCGACCAGCTGCCAGTCCGAGCCGTAGAGGTCGGGGGAGGGGTGCGCCACGAGGATCCGGGCGCCACCGGCGCGCTTGCCGCCCGCCTCGCCCCGGCTCACAGGCTCGCCTTCCCGGTGCGGCGCCCGGAGGGGCGGTGGCGCGTGGGTCCCTCGAGCGCCAGGCGGCGGGCCAGGGCCTCGTAGCCGGAGGCCACCTCGTCCCAGTCGTAGAGGGCGGCCCGCTCGCGGGACTCCTCGCCGCGCGCGGCCTGGGCCTCGACGTCGGACTCGGCCGAGGTGACCAGGGCGGCCACGTCGTCGGGCGAGGTCCAGTAGCGGCCGGCCTCACCCAGCACCTCGCGGTTGAAGGAGACGTCGAAGGCGTCCACCGCGGCCCCCGCGCCGATGGCGCGTAGGAGGGAGGGGTTGGTGCCGCCCACGGAGTGACCGTGGTAGTACACCAGGGCGCCGGCGTAGAGGGCGTCGAGCAGCTCCTGGTCCCACAGGCCGCCGAGCAGCCGGACCCGGCCGTCGGCCAGGGACTCGATGCGGGCGGTGTACTCATCGGCATAGGGTGCCGAGCCGACGACGACCAGCGGCAGCGCGGCGCCGGAGCGCACGTAGCCCTCGACGATGACGTCGACGTGGTTCTCCACCTCGAAACGGGCCACGACCAGATGGAAGCCCTTGGGGGTCAGGCCCAGCTCGCTCAGGCGTGAGGTATCGGCCGCGATGCGGGGCGCCCCGTAGGCGATGAGGTCGGTAGGGGCGTTGAACTCGTCGGTGTAGTAGTCGGCAATGCCCTGGGCATCGGCGATGAGGGCGTCGGAGTAGCGCACGGCCAGGGCCTCGGCCGCGCGGTAGTAGCGCTTGCCGGTGGGGCCCCACTTGCCGCGACGCCACTCCAGGCCGTCGACGTGGGTGGCCACCGGGACGCGAGCGGCGCGCAGCGCGGGCAGGAAGGGGGAGTTGGCGGCATTGAAGACGAAGGCGGCATCCGGGTGGGTGCGCCGCAGGAGATGGACCACCGACAGGGCCGTGTGCGACAGGGTCTCCAGGCTCCGGTTTTTGACCGAGGGCAGCTCGATCAGCCGCATTCCCAGGTAGGTGCCGGGAAGTGGAGTGTCCGGCTCTGGGTTGCGGCAGTAGACGAGGACCTGGTGGCCGCGGTCGGCCAGGCGGCGGCCCACCTCCTCGATGGCGGTCTCGAAACCTCCGTACCTGGCGGGGACGCCTCGCGTCCCGATCATGGCGATGCGGAGCCGGTCCGGGTTCACTGCAGTCAACGGAGTCCTTTCGAAGGGCGGCGGGGCCGGTCAGGGAATGGGAACCGGTGATCCCGACCGGATGCGGCCGCCGAGGTGCGGTATCCGGTGGAGGATCACCGAGGAGGGTGGCGGGCAGGTGGCGCGAGGGATCGGAGGCCTTTGCCCACGAGCTCGTGCCGGCACCCGGTGAGCGGGTCTCGCCGCCTGCACCCGGTACCCCCGGTACACCTGGTCAGGAGTCTAGAGGCAGGTGAGGGCCGGCACGGGTGAAACGAGTGCCGGCCCATCGAATATCTCAGGCGCGGGGCCGTCGGGGCCGAGATGGAGTGCGGCCGAGGTCGTCAGGGGCGTCATAGGGAGCACGGCCGGAGGACCTCCGGGGCAAGTGGTCTACTCCACCTGAATGAGGGCTGGGCATTCGAGCCAAGAATCAAGTATGGAAGACGACGCGGATTAATGAGAGGCTCTCTGTGAGAAAAGCGAGCAGGGGGTGTGCCCTCGTGCGGCGAGTGATTGACTGCACAACGAGGGGCGAAACAATCTCTCCCGGAACCGTTATCAAAGCGTTACCTCTGTAATAGCCTCGTGACTGGTGCCGGTCTCGTCGTCCGCCGATCGGGCCTGCGGCGGGGCTGCCCCGTCACGCTGCGCCACTTACCCATGTTCCCTCACGTCTTAAGAACGGAGCACTCGTGCATCCTTCCCGTGCTGTCTCCAGCGTGGGGGCGGTCCTGACCGCCCTCCCTCTTGCTCTTGGTGCGCTTGTCGCCCCTACTGCTGCGCCTCCAGCTGCTGCTGCCCAGGGGCAGGTGACTCTCGCCTCCCCGCAGGCCCTGCCCACCGCTCAGATCGACGGCGTCGTCTGGGATCAGGCGGTCGTGGGCAACACGGTCTACGTCGTCGGGGAGTTCAAGAACGCTCGCCCGGCCGGCGCTGCTGCCGGTGAGAACGAGTCCCCTCGGTACAACGCCATGGCCTTCGACATCACCACTGGTGCGCTCCTGGACTGGGCGCCGAAGGTCAACGGCAAGATCAGTGCGGTCGAGGCCTCGTCCGACGGGTCCACCATCTACCTCGGCGGTAACTTCACCTCCGTCAACGATGAGACGGTCTACCGGGTCGCCGCGGTGGACGCCGCCGGCCAGCGCAAGCCGCTGGGCGCCTCGGCCAACGGCGCCGTCATGGACCTGGAGCTCTCACCCGACGGCTCCACCCTCTACATGTCCGGCTCCTTCACCCAGATCAACTCCTCATCGCGTCAGCGCGCAGGGGCGGTGGACCTCACGACCCAGACCGTGAACAGCTTCGACCCCGCGGTCGACGACTCCATGGTGCGCTCCATCACGGTGGCGGCTGACGGCTCCGCGGTGGCGATCGGCGGCTCCTTCACCTCGGTGGGGGGATCCTCTGACGGCTACGGCGTCGCCATCCTGGAGAAGGATGGGTCCCTGCGGCAGACCAACATCGCCAGTGTCATCCACAACGCGGGGAAGAACTCCGGGATCATGAGCCTGAAGTCGGACTCCAGGGGGCTCTATGGCACCGGCTACTCCCAGGAGGGAACCTTCGAGGGGATGTTCCGGGCTGACTGGTCCACCGGGAACATCAACCTCATGGCCGACTGCCACGGTGACACCTATGACGTGCTGCCCACCAACGACGTCATCTACATCGCCAGTCACACGCACGACTGCAGCAACATCGGAGGCTTCGCCGACCGCTCGAGCGAGGGCGTCTACCACCACGCCGTCGGGTTCTCCAGCACGGCCACCGGAACCGTGGGCTCCAACACGGCCTGGGGTTACAGTGACTACGCGGGTCAGCCTGCGCCCACCCAGTACGACGGCTTCCTCCCCGGCTTCGAGAACGGTAGCTACACCGGGCTGAACCAGGCCGTGTGGACCGTGGAGGGCAATGACAAGTACCTCGTCTACGGCGGTGAGTTCGTGGCCGTCAACGGTTCCTCCCAGCAGGGGCTCGTCCGCTTCTCCATGAGTGGAGGCACCCCCAACGCCCAGGGGAACAACAACGGCGGCAACGACGACGACAACGGCAAGGACAAGAACGACAACAAGAAGAACAAGAAGAACAAGAAGGATAAGGGCCAGAACGGCTGGGACAACCAGGACGGCTGGGACGACCAGGACGGCTGGGACGACCAGGACGGGAACAACAACCAGGGCGGTGGTTGGTGGTGGTGGTGACCATGAGGCCCGTCGGGTCTGCAGACCGCCGTGGTTTATCCGTTGAGTCATCCGGATCTACGGTCGGTGGAGGTGTGCTCCCGAACTCAGTGCCCGCCGAGAGCACCGCTCCGTGCGGTGGAGGTCGTACGCTTCGGCATGTGTCACGAACCCAAATGCTGATTCTTCCCACCGTCATGGTGCTGGGCCTGGGGCTGGCCGCCTGCGGAGGCGGAAGCTCCCACAGTGCCGCCAGCTCCCCCGCCAGTGGCTCGGCCTCCGCTCCTGCTGCGTCGTCGGCCGCCGCCACGCCGACGGTTCAAACTGCCCAGCCCATGGCGGCTCCCCCCTCGTCGTCGGACGATGTCGCCACCCCGGACTCCTCCTCGATCGACCCCAATGCAGTCGAGAACGGTGATCTGTCGAAGGATGAGTACCCCGAGGTGCCTTTGGACAAGTCCGTCCGCATCGACGGAGACGTGCTCATCTCCCTGGGACAACTGACGGCCCAGAACTTCACCGGTGGCCCTGGTGAGGTGGGAGGCCCTGGCGTTCTGGTTCCGGTGACGGTAACGAACAACTCCGGTCGGGACCTGGCGCTGGCCAGTGTGCTGTCCACGACCGTCAGCTACGGTGAGGGCGCCGGGACGCCCGCCAGCGAGATCATCTCGGCCTCGGACGCGGCGCCCCCGACGCTCGCCGCCGGCCAGACGGTGACCATCAACCGCGCCTTCGTCATTCCGACCGAGGGCCGCGAGAGCGTCAAGATCGTCGTCGATCTGGGAGCGGGTCACGGTGCCGCCACCTTCCGGGGGACAGCCGGCTGACCTGAGTCGGCTCGGGTGCATCGTCCTGCGACTCTCCGATCGAGGCGCCGTCTGCAGCTCGTTGAAGCGAGCGCGGGCGGCGCCTCGACGTGTTGAGGCGGATCCACTCGAGTGCGGCCTGCCGTCCGTTGCCTCGTCGTGATATCACCTGAGCCATCCCTGAAGTCAACCTGAGTGACGTCTATATGGGTGGGCGACTCTGATGGTTGAGGCCTATGGAAGGGTGGAATCATTGAAAAGGCTCGCGATTGGCGCGATCTGACCGAAAGGTCATCGTCGTACAAGGATGTCCCGTGCTGTGGTATGCGCTAAATGTTCACCAGAGGAGTTGTCGAGGGTGTACTATGGGCCAGCCCGTCGACCCTGGATGGGCGCGGAATACCAGCCATTCGTAAGGTTGTGTGTCCGTGATCTGCGCATGTTCTGAATGGAATACCTGTGAATCTCCCCCGACGACTCCTGAGCGGCCTCCTGGCTGCGGCTCTTGTTCCCATTGGCGCCGTCACTCTCGCCCCGGCGGCCCCCGCTGCCGCGGACCCGGCCCCCTCCGGTGCCGCTGGTACGCCCGCCACTGTCTCCGCTGACGCCCTCCCCACCGCCCAGATCAACGGCATCGTCTGGGACCAGGTCGTGGTGGGCGATATCGTCTACGCCGTCGGCAAGTTCTCCGCGGTCAGGCCGGCGGGCTCGCCGGCCGGCCAGAACGAGTCACCGCGCGGCAACGCGATGGCCTACAACATCAACACCGGCGAGATCCTCGACTGGGCGCCCACTACCAACGGCACCATCAACGCGATCGCCGCCTCCGCCGACGGTCGGACCATCTACCTGGGCGGCGAGTTCACGACGCTGAACGGCCAGACGACCTGGCGCGTCGGCGCGGTCCGGGCCGCCGACGGTCAGCGGACGCCTCTGGGCGCCGCCGCCAACGGCAGCGTCAAGGCCCTCAGCGTCTCCGCCGACGGTCAGACGCTCTACATCGGCGGTGCCTTCACCCAGATCAACTCCTCGGCCCGCCAGCGCGCCGCCGCGCTCAACCTGAGCACCCAGCAGCTGACAGGCTTTGCACCGAAGGTCGACAACTACTACGTGCGCAGCATCGTCGGGGCCTCTGACGGCTCGGCCGTCGCCATCGGCGGGGCCTTCGAGTCCGTCGACGGCAGCGACAAGCCCGGCTACGGCCTTGCCATCCTCGAGAACGACGGCAGCCTGCGGCACAACAACGCCTCCAACGTGGTGCGCGGCGCCGGCGCCCGGGCCTCGGTCATGAGCGTCAAGGCCGATGAGCAGGGCCTGTACACCGCAAGCTACTCCCAGACCGGCTCCTTCGAGGGCGTCATGCGTCTGAGCTGGGTCACAGGGGACATCGACTACATGGCCGACTGCCACGGCGACTCCTACGACGTGCTGCCCGCGGGCGACGTCGTCTACGCCGCCAGCCATTCCCACGACTGCTCCAACATCGGCGGCTTCCCCGACGTCACCAACCAGTACCACAACGCGGTGGCCTACACGAACGCCCCCACCGGGACGGTTCAGCGCACTCACAACAGGGGCTACCGAAGCTACGAGGGGCAGAACGCCACCACCAACCTCAACTTCTACCCCGACTTCACGCCGGGCAAGATCTCCGGCGCCACCCAGGCGACCTGGACCGTTGAGGGCAATGACAAGTACGTCGTCTACGGCGGCGAGTTCCTGGCCGTCAACGGCACCGCCCAGCAGGGCCTGGTGCGCTTCGCCCGCCGCGACATCGCCCCCAACAGGCAAGGACCCGTGAACAAGGGCGGAGCCTTCAAGGTCTCCGGCTCCTCACCGCGCGCCGGCGTCGTCTCCCTGTCCTTCAAGACCAACTGGGACCGTGACGACAAGACCCTGACCTACAACGTCTACCGCGACTCCATGAACGGCCAGCCGGTGTCCAGCCAGTCGGTGACCGCCGGTTTCTGGGAGCGCTCCGACCTCAGCGCCACTGACGTCGTCGATCCCGGAAGCACGCACCGCTACCGGGTCCAGGTGACTGACCAGTGGGGGGCCTCCACGGTCTCGGACTGGGTGACCGTCACGGCCGCTGAAGGTCAGGGGCTGAGCAGGTACGGGGCCCGGGTCCTGGCGGACGGCGCCGCCCACTACTGGTCCTTCGACGAGACCGACGGCGACAAGGCTGAGGACTTCGTGGCACAGCGCAACATGACGATCCGAGGCAACGCCTACAACCGCGGAGGCGAGTCCGTTCTGGGCTCCGGAGCCTCTCTGTCCATGACCTCGGACGGCAGGAACAAGTCCCACGCCGCGACGAGGGTCGCCTCCCAGGCGCCTACCGCCTTCTCCATGGAGGCGTGGGTTCGTACCACTTCGACCTCGGGCGGAGAGATCATGGGCTACGGCTCCTCCGCGACCAGGCAGTCGTGGAGCCGCGACCGCCTGGTGTACATGCGTAATGACGGCACGCTCAGCTTCATGCTCTACCCGGGCAAGCTGACCACTGTCACGACGCCCAAGAGCTACAACGACGGCCAGTGGCACCACATCGTGGCCTCCATGAGCCCGACCACCGGCGCGATGCTCTACGTGGACGGTGTCCTCGCCGCCTTCGACGGCACCATGACCGCGGGGCAGAGCTACTCCGGGTACTGGCGCATCGGAGGAGACTCCCTCAGCGGTGTCAACGGCCAGCCCTCCAACACCAATATCCGGGCCGATATCGACGAGGCCGCCGTCTACAGCACGCCGCTGTCCGCCCGCCAGATCGCCGAGCACTACACCGCCGCCACCGGCAAGGAGGTCCAGCCCGACGGCAAGGACGACAAGGGTGACAACAACGGCGGTCAGGGCGACGCCGGCAAGGGCGGTCAGGACAAGCCGGAGAAGGGCAAGGCCCTACTGGACGACTCCTTCGAGCGCAGCGTGAACGGTGGATGGGGCAAGGCCAACACCGGAGGCGACTGGAAGACCGCCTGGAACGCCGCGGCCTTCTCCACCGATGGCACCAGCGGCCGCATCGCCATGGCCGGCCCGCGCTCCTCGGCCTCGATCATCTCCGAGGAGATCAAGTCGACCTCCACTGACGCCGTCGCGGACTTCTCACTGGACTCCGTGCCCTCCGGGAACGGTGCCTTCATCTCCTACGTCGCTCGCGCGACCAAGGCCGGTCAGTACCAGGCCACGGCCCGCATCGGCAGTGCCGGCAACCCGGTCGTCACGGTCTCGCGGGTGGTCAAGGGACGGGAGACCGCCCTGGGCACCTACGTGCTGCCCCAGGCCTATACGGCCGGCCAGCAGCTCCACCTGCGCATGCTGGTCGACGGTGCGGAGTCGACCAACATCCAGACCAAGTTCTGGGCCGGTGATACCGAGCCGGCTGAGTGGGGAATCGAGGTCGTCGACAACGACAAGACCCTCAATGAGCCCGGCACCGTGGGTCTGACCACCTACATGTCCGGTTCGGCGGGACCTGAGACCGTCGCCCTGTCGGTCGACAAGATCACCATCAAGCAGCACTGACCAGTGCCAGCACGGGCCGGGCCGAGAAGACTCATCGTTCTTCTCGGCCCGGCCCACCTCTAGGATTGCCCTCTAGAGAGAACCCACCAGGAGGGATCATGATCAGAGTAGCGATTAACGGATACGGCAACCTCGGCCGCGGCGCCGAGCAGGCCATCACCAAGAACGAGGACATGGAGCTTGTCGTCGTCTTCACTCGGCGCGACCCGGCCTCGGTCACCACTCAGGGAGCCCCCGTGGTCCACGTGGACGACATGCCCGCCTGGGTCGACAAGGTCGATGTCTGCCTGAACTGCGGAGGCTCAGCCACTGACCTGATCGAGCAGACTCCGGCCGTGGCAGCCCTGTTCAACACGGTCGACTCCTTCGACACCCACGCCCGCATCCCCGAGCACTTCGCCGCCGTCGACGCCGCCGCCAAGGCCTCGGGGCGCATCGCCCTCATCTCCACCGGCTGGGACCCGGGCCTGTTCTCCATGCTACGGGTCCTGGGTGAGGCCGTTCTGCCCGACGGCGCCACCACCACGTTCTGGGGGCCCGGCGTCTCCCAGGGGCACTCCGACGCCCTGCGCCGCATCGACGGCGTCCAGGACGCCAAGCAGTACACCCGCCCGGTGGAGGCGACTGTTGCCGCGGTCAAGGCCGGCGACGACGTCGAGCTCACCACCCGCTCCATGCACACGCGCGACTGCTACGTGGTGGCTGAGGAGGGCGCTGACCTGGCGCGCATAGAGCGGGAGATCGTGGAGATGCCCAACTACTTCGCCGACTACGACACCACCGTCACCTTCATCACCGCCGACGAGCTGGCCGCCGAGCACGCCGGTATCCCGCACGGCGGCTCCGTCATCCGCCGCGGGCACACCTCCGACGACGTGGCCGAGACCGTGAGCTTCGAGCTGCAGCTCGGCTCCAACCCGGAGTTCACCGGCTCGGTCGTGGCCGCCATGGGGCGCGCAGTGACGAAGCTGGCCGCTCGCGGTGAGTCCGGTGCACGCACCGTCTTCGACGTGACGCTCGCCGACCTGTCCGCCAAGGCCCCCGAGGACCTGCGCGCCCGCTACCTGTGATGCGCCGACACTCGGGGACGTCCCGCCGTCAGCGGCGAGCAGGCGGTGGGACGCCAAGGGGCGCCGGCAGACTCAACTGCGGAGGATGGGCTTATCGACGTCGGGCAGGTCGCCGCGACGGGCGGCCCACAGGAGCTTCAGGCCGTCGCGGGTGGCCTGTGCGGCCGTGACGAGTGGGCGCCGGCTGCGCAGGAGCTGGCGCTTACCGCCGCGCAGGACGATCTCGCGGGCGGCCCGGCCAGCAGTGGCCACCCACCGGCGCTGCACGGGCCGGTCCAGCTGCAGGCCGGCATAGAGCAGCCGGTTGCGCACGTTGTAGTAGTAGTAGATGTCGGACTTGGCGCGGTCCTCCTGCTTGGAGCCCTGGGCCCCGTCGGATCTCTGCGACTCGGAGTGGGTGCCGCCCTCGTCATGGACGGCGACGGCGTCGCGCGCCAGGTCGAGGCTGCCGCCGGCGGCCAGCACCCGGGCCGAGAAGTCCACGTCCTCCCAGTACAGGAAGTATCGCGCGTCGAAGCCGCCGGCGGCCTCGAAGAGATCCGTCGACAGAGCCAGGCAGGCGCCCGAGAGCCACGGCTGGGTGCCGCCCGGGGGGATCGGATGCGGTGAGCGGCGCGAGCGCATCGAGCCGTCGGCCAGGCACACGACGATCCCGTCGGAGACGATACGGCCGGTGGAGTCCTTGAGGACCGGCGCTACCAGGGCGAGCCGGTCCGCGTGCGCTCGGGCCGCTAGACGGATGAGGTCGGCCCGGGCGATGACGGCGTCGGGATTGAGCAGGACGAGCAGGTCGGCGCCAAGCCCCCGGGCCCGGGCCGCGCCCAGGTTCATGCCACCGCCGAAGCCCGTGTTCGTCTCCGGCAGGACCGCCTCCCAGCCACGCGAGGAGGCCAGCGCCATGAGCTCGGAGCGGGCGGCGGGCGTGGAGTAGTTGTCGACGACGACGATGCGCGCCTCGGGGGAGTCCTCGGCCACGCGCGCCAGCGTGCGCTCCAGCAGCGCTGCTGAACCGTAGTTGACCACGACGACCGCCGTGCGGGACAGCAGCTCGCGGCCGGAGAGCCCGCCCGTGGTCTTGGACGCGGCCGACTCAACGCTCTCGGCGGCGTCGGTGCGCTGGGCGGGATCAGGGGTGGCGGTCATGGGAACAGGGGCCTTCCGGATGCAGGACGGGTCGAGGTGCGAACCGAGGATGAAGAGGTCGTCAGTGCTGTGTCTGTCAGGTGCATGCAAGGTGTACGTGAGGTGTCTGCGGGTTAGTGCGATGTCAGTGCGTGATGGCGTGGCGGGCGTGATGCCGCCGACAGGTCGGTGCTGCGACGGCGTCGGACGGGGCCGGACCGCGGAGCGCACCCGGTTCGTGATAGTACCGTTAGACCTTGATATCACGCCGTGAGCCGCCGGCAGGCGGAAGAAAGGACGGGGCTGGACGTGCACCTGACCATTGCGATGCTCACCTACCGGCGCAACGAGTACCTGACGCAGGTCATCCCCGAGCTGCTGGCACAGGCCGACGACCTCTCCGGGCCGGAGACTACGGTGGGCATCCTCATCGTGGACAACGATCCGCGGGCTGGCGCACGAGCCGTCGTCGAGACCGCCCGGCGGGCGGCCCTGGAGAGTGAGGCCTTGGAGTCGGCTGATGAGTCCGGGGCGGGCGACCGGGCTGAGCCGGCCGGCTCAACCGACTCGGCTGCGGCGTCGGGGCTGGCCTACGTCCACGAGCCGGAGCCGGGCATTGTGGCCGGACGCAACCGAGCCCTGAGCGAGGCCCACGGCTCCGACGCCCTCGTCTTCATCGACGACGACGAGATCCCCTCACCGGGCTGGCTCGCCGCCCTGGTGAGCACCTGGCGCGACCACGGATGCGCCGCGGTCACCGGCCCCACGCCGCCGACCTTCGAGGTGCCCCCCTCCGCATGGGTCACCGCCTCGGGCGCCTTCGACTCCTGGGAGGCCGCCGACGGCGCCCAGGTGCGCAGCGCCGACACCGGCAACCTGCTCCTGGACCTGGGCGTCGTCGAGAGCCTGGGGCTGCGCTTCGACCCGCGCTACGGGCTCACCGGCGGGGAGGACTCCCTCTTCACCCGCCAGCTCACCCGGGCCGGCGGTGTCATACGCTTCGCGGCCGGGGCGGTCGTCACCAAGCGCGTGCCCGCCGCCCGCGCCACCCGGGCCTGGGTGCTGGAGCGCTCACTGCGCTCGGGCTCGTCCTGGGCCCGGGTGCGCATCGATACGGCCGGGCCCGCCGGCGGCGGCGCGTCCGGGACCCTGGTGCGCCTGAGGCTGCGCCTGGGCTACGGTGCCAAGGGGCTGGCCAAGGCCGGCGTCGACGGGGCGCGCGGCGGGGTGGCCCGCGCTCGCGGAAACGTGCCCGCGCAGGCCCGCTACGAGGTCTCCTCGCGCGGGGGCCTGGGCATGGTCGTGGGCGCGCTGGGCGGTCACGTGCGCGAGTACGGCCGACCCCGCAGCCGGCGGGGCCGGGGACACACCGGAGGGAAGAGCGCATGAGCCGGCTGACGATCGCCATCCCCACCTTCCGGCGCCCCGAGGACCTCGCGCGGGCCGTCGGCGGGGTTCTGACGCAAGCCACTGAACAGGTCGCTGAGCAGGCCGCAGAACAGGCCGTCCGGAGGTCCGGCGGCGAGACCGTCTCCGACGTCGAGGTCCTCGTCATCGACAACGACGCGCAGGGCTCCGGGCGTGAGGCGGCTCTCGCGGCGGCCGCCGATGCCGGGATGCCGGTGCGCACCTCGCCGGACGAGCCGGTGGAGCCCGGGGCGGTGAGCGTGCGCTACGTCGTCGAGGAACGCCCCGGGGTGGCGGCCGTGCGCAATCGCGCCCTCGATGAGACCGCCGAGCGCGACCTGCTCGTCTTCATCGACGACGACGAGGAGCCGGAGCCCGGCTGGCTCGCCGCCCTCGTGGGGCTGTGGGCCTCGACCGGTTGCCAGGCGGTGGCCGGGCCCGTCATCCCGGTCTACGAGGTCGAGCCGGATCAGTGGGTGCGCCAGGGGGAGTTCTTCGTGCGCAGGACCTGGCCCACCGGGACGGTCCGCCCGGTGGCCGCCTCCAACTGCCTGCTGCTGGACCTGGGCTTCGTGCGAGGGGCGGGGCTGCGCTTCGACGAGGCCTTCGGCGCCACCGGGGGAGAGGACACGCTCTTCACCCGCCGGCTGACCGCGGCGGGGGGCGTGATTCGCTGGTGCGATGAGGCGCGCGTGCGTGACCATGTTCCGGCCTCGCGGCTCACCCACCCCTGGATCCTGCGCCGACAGCGGTCTCATGCCGCCACCTCGGTGCGCGTCGAGCTGGCCCTGGCCGGCGGCGGCGCTCAGCCGGCTATCCGGGCCCGGGCCGCGGCGGGGGGCCTGGTACGGATCGTCGTGGGTGGTCTGCGGACGGCCGGTGGGACGCTGATCGGCAGTCCGCGGCACGCCGCCAAGGGCGCACGGCTCCTGGCCCGTGGCCGCGGCATCCTGGCCGCCAGCATCGGCGGCGGCGTCCACCGCGAGTACGACCACTGAGGCTTATCCGCGGGCGGGTGCCATCGACGCCTACGGGGACAGAAATTCCGTCCCCGCAGGCGCAGGATGTCCTCGGCCGAGTTCAGACGGGTCGTCGTCGACTCCCAGCTGGACGGCGTCGCGCAGGGCCGGTTGCAGCACGGCGGCCCCCAGCACGATCGGAAGGTAGGCGGGCAGCACCGTCCACGGCCCCACGAACACGTTCTGCACCACGGTCAGCGCCGCGAAGAACAGCCAGGGCGTGGCCTTGAGCCTTCCCAGGTCGCGCATCATCGCCGCCAGCGCCATCCCGGCGATGAGCAGCAGCAGGAGCGCCCCCGGGATCGAGGCTGCCGCCCACATGTCCATGACTCCCGAGTGCAGCTCGATGCGGCCGCCGAACATGAAGTTCTCGACGTAGCCGTTCTCCGGGTCGTAGCCCAGGGCGGCCATGCCCCGCTTGGCCACCCACAGGTCCTCGAAGCGGGGCTTGACGCCGGCGCCGTACCCCCAGGGGCGGTTGCGGAACAGGGCCCAGGACGCGCCCAGCTCGGGGCGGGCGGACAGCAGCAGGCCCGAGGAGCTCGACGACTGGGCGATGGTCCGGTTCTGGGCGTCCTCGCCCAGGGTTCCGGACTCCGAGGCCGCGACGACCCCGGCCATCGCCGTCACCCCGACAACCGCCAGCACGATGATCTGCGAGACGGCCAGCCGCCTCGGAGCGGGCACGTGCCACCGCGCCCAGGAGGCCAGGGCCTGCCAGATGACCGTGCCCAGGATGATGGCCAGGAAGGCGAGGGTGGAGCGGGAGTCGGAGACGAGGAAGATACCGCTGAGCCCCAGCAGGGCGATGATCTGCACGAGTCGACGTCGGTTGGCCACGAGGCTGAGGATCATGATCGATACCGCCGCGCCGATGCCGAACTTCCACGGGTTGGTGCTGGTCTGGATCAGTGACAGCGAGTCCAGGAACATGCCGAAGCCGACCGCCAGAGCCGCGCGCCTCGTTCCCAGCCGGCGAGCCCCCCACACGAAGACGGCCACCGCGCACGGCACCGCCAGCAGGCTCAGGGTGGTGACGCGGCGCGCCCAGGCCTCGACGACGAAGCTGCTCTCAGCCAGCAGGGACATGATATAGGCCGTTCCCGCCGCCAGGATGGACAGCACGAGCAGCAGGGAGAACCGGCGTGCGTGGCGCACGGCAGTCCAGGTGATGGGGATCGAGGCGAGTGCGACGCAGTCGCCGACGCTCAGCGCGGCGGCCAGCTCGCGGCGCACCCCCATGCAGGCCAGGAGAACGATGGCGATCGCCATCTCCAGCCTCCGACGCCGGGGATTCGGCTCAGAGCCCGGCTCGAGGTCGGCCTCGGGCGGCGTCTGCGAGCCGGCGTGGGACGCGGCCGGCGACCAGGGCTGGGCCACGGCCGGTCAGGAGTCTTCCCGAGACCGCCGACGCCCGATGATGAGCAGCGGGTCCTCGACCTTGTCCTGGGGGTTCTTCTGGCTCAGGAAGTACAGCAGGATGGCCATGACGGCGCCGGCCGCCAGGCCGATGGCGGCTCCGATGAGTGCGGTGGACACGGCCGACAGGCTGGAGGGCGAGGTGGGGGTCGTGGGGGAGTCGACCACCTTGAGGGTCGCGGTCGTGTTCCCCGGCTGCCCGGAGTTGGACAGGTCGCGGGCGACCTTGTCCAGGGCGCTCAGCTCGGCCTCGGCGATCCTGTGGGCGCGTTCGGGCTCGGTGCTGGTGGCCCGGATCTCGACCAGTGTCGTGCCGGTCTTGCTCGTCACCGAAACGGACTGGCGCAGCTCCTGCTGGCTGATCCCCGTGGTCTTGGAGACCTCCGCGAAGGTGCTCTCCGAGGTCCCGATCTCCACCAGCGTCGGCATGATGGAGGTCAGGTAGTTGAAGGTGTTGGTGGGGTTGGCCTCACTGTTCTCCACGCTCAGGTTCGCGTTGGCCGTGGAGGTGTACTGCGCCGGCGTCAGCAGGCCGAAGACAAGGCCGATGATCATGCCCAGCACAACGTGCATGATCACAAGGACTGCGTTCTTGCGCAGCGCGACGATGAGGGTTTCCGGGTCCATGGGTTCCGTTTCGGTGATTGCGGGAGCAACAGAATAGCGCGCTCATCAGCACGCGAACCGGGCGCGAGAAGTGAATCACCCCGTTCCCGGGCACTTCTCAGCGCCTACTAGGGCTCGATGCTCGTGGATTGCTGGCACTCGCAAGGCGGCCGACCGGCCGGGGAGTGATGAACCTGACGGCCTTCCGTCCGGTGGGGATGTGCGGCGTGACGGCACTGGCCGGTACTGGCCGGCACGTGCTGGTGCTGAGTGGTTCTGGTCGGTCACGAGCGCCTCGCTCAGAGTCGGTCGGAGATGATCTCGGGGACGTCAGGACTGTCGGCGCGCGAGGCGCCGGTCTCCTCGGTCTCCTCTGAGTTCTCTGAGTCCTCGGAGGCGTCTGGGACGTGGGTGGGGTCGGAGTGGAGCGTGGGCCTGGCCTTCATACCGCGCAGACCGTTCCAGGCGAGGTTGACCATGTGGGCGGCCACCTCCTCCTTGCTCATCGCGCGGTTCTCCAGCCACCACTGGGCCGGCATGGCCACGATCCCCACCAGCATCTGGGCGTACAGCGGCGCCGTTCGCGGGTCGAGGTCGTGGGCCGCGAGCTGCGAGGCGAGGATCCCGGAGACCTCGATGGCGACGTCGGCCAGCAGCGTGGAGTAGGTGCCGGCGGCGCGGTCCGAGCCCGCCGAGAGGATGCGGAAGCCGTCAGGGGAGTCCTCGATGTAGGTCAGCAGGGCCAGTGCCGCCCGCTCGGCGATCTGGGACGCGGATCCGGAGGTGTCCGATCCGCTCGGACGGGACGGGCCCTCGGGGCCGGGGTCGGCGGCGGGCCGTGAGCCGGGGCCCGCGGCCGGGTCGGTGATCGCCGAGGAGATCGCGGCTGAGATCGTGGTGATCTCCCGGTCGACGACGACGGCGTACAGGCCCTCCTTGCCGCCGAAGTGCTCGTAGACCACCGGCTTGGAGACCTGGGCGCGGGCGGCCACCTCCTCGACGCTGGTGGCGTCGAAGCCGCGCTCGGCGAACAGCCCGCGGGCCACGGCGATGAGCTGCTCGCGCCGTTCACTGGCGCTCATGCGCGTGCGCTTGGCGGCCACGGCCTTACTCCTCCCCGACTGGTCCGACCCGACGGCGTTCGGACCACTGGGCGAAGCGCGCCGAGGCCAGGGCGCCGGTCCGACGCGCCAGCCGGTGGCTGGGGGCCTCGATGTAGCACTGGAAGAGCCAGGTCAGCGGCGCCGAGACCAGCGGGGCCAGAACCAGCAGCCACCACGGTGAGATCGACTGCGTCAGCAGCCGCAGGGAGACCACCACCGGCTCGTGCACCAGGTAGAGGGAGAAGGACATGAGCCCCAGGTACTGCACCGTGCGCGAACGCAGCAGGCCGCGCAGCGCCCCGGCTCGCACCACGAGGTGAACCAGGCAGGCGGCTGCCGCCAGGGTGACCGCGTTGGCGACGCGCTGGGCCGTGTGGCTCTCCATTCCCGGCCACCAGGCCAGGGTGATGAGCAGCAGACAGACCAGGGCCTGAACCGTCGCCCAGGGGCGGACCCTGTCCGGGACGGGGGCGGGGGCATGCCCCCAGGCCCAGCCCATGACCGCGCCGATGGTGAACACCGGTAGGTAGCTGCCCGAGCCGGGGCTCGCTGTGATGACCGGCACGGCCAGGGCGGACACCACCGGCAGCCATGAGATCCGCCACCGAGCGCACAGGGCCACCCCGAGGATCGTCAGGGGCAGCACGAAGGAGAAGATCGCCTCGGCGTGCAGCGACCACAGGACCGTGTTGCGGTAGGCGTGCTTGGGGATGAGCAGGTACTCCATGAGTATCTGCCGTGCGCTCAGTCCCGTGGGGTGGGTGACGGTCATCCAGTGCCCCAGCGCCGGATCGGTCGAGCGTGGTACGAGCAGCATCGCGATAACCGCGAAGGTGGTGGAGGCCGCCGCCGGCAGCCACAGGCGCACGAAGCGCCGGGGGGCGTAGTCGACCCAGTCGAAGCGTCGGCCCTGGGCGTGGCGTCGAGCCACCGGGTAGGTCAGGGCCACGCCGGACAGGACGAAGAAGATGAGAACGGCCTCGTGACCGGCCCACAGCAGGTGGAGCGGACTCTGGGTCAGGATCCGGTTGAAGGTCCCGGTGGGGACGACGCCGGGACGGGCGCCGACCTCCGCCAGGGCCGGCACGGTCTCCAGGACGTGGTGGATGAGCACGACGACGGCGGCCAGTCCGCGCAGCCCGTCGAGCTCGACGAGCCGCACGGCCGCCGGCTTGCGAGAGGAAAGAGGGAGGGAGGCGGGGGAGCTGGAGGGGGAACTGGACATGGGCCCATCCTGCCCTGTTGACCCGGCCGGCCGTGAAGTCCTGCGAGTGTGGCATCGATCCGACCGACTCTCCGCCGACACGGGGCTGGCCTAGGCCGGCACGGCAATGAGCTGAGCCGAGCCGGCTGGAGGCGGCCTGGGGCGCGGCGGTCTGGACTGGACGGTGTCGAAGGTGCCGAGGGCCATCGGGACGTGAGAGACTGTCCCGGCGTCGCGCCCCAGGCCACCCGGTCGGAGGACGGGACGTGCCTTTCCGCCCTGGTGTAGCGGCAGCACGCAGGCCTTTGGAGCCTTGAGGCCCGGGTTCGAATCCTGGGGGCGGAGCGGCGTACTGTTCCGTAGTACTCACGGCGTTCGGGTTGTCTCGTTCTCGCACCCATCAGCGGCCCACCGGCCGCCTGCGGGATGAGCGCCGACTCGTCCGTCCATCCGTACCTGATCAGAAACCGTTGGAGTCCGCCCCCGTCCGGTCGCCGGCCGGATCCGTGGGGAGCCCGGGCACGACCCTGTGAGAAGAGGACACGTGACCCTCACCGCACCCGCCGCCGTCATCGTCATGGCCGCAGGCAAGGGAACTCGTATGCGATCGGTCACCCCCAAGGTCCTGCACCGGATCGGCGGTCGCAGCCTTGTGGACCACGCCGTCACCGCCGCCAGGGGGCTCAAGCCCCGCCACCTCGTCGTCGTCGTGCGCCACGAGCGCGACGCCGTCGTCGCCCACCTCGCCGAGGTCGCCCCCGACGCCGTCCCCGCCGACCAGGACGAGGTCCCCGGAACCGGACGGGCCGTGGCCTGTGGGCTGGCCTCCCTGCCCGAGGAGCTGACAGGGCCCGTCGTCGTCACCAGTGGGGACGTCCCCCTCCTTGACACCGCCACCCTCCAGGCCCTGCTGGCCCAGCACGCCGAGCGCGGCGACGCCGTCACCCTGCTGACCACCGAGCTCGACGACCCCAGCGGCTACGGGCGCATCGTGCGCGAGGCCGACGGCACCGTCTCGGCCATCGTCGAGCAGCGCGACGCCACCGAGGCCCAGCGCGCCATCCGGGAGATCAACGCTGGCGTCTACGTCTTCGACGCCGCCCACCTGCGCACCGCCCTGGCCACCCTGGGCACGGACAACGACCAGGGCGAGGTCTACCTCACCGACGTCGTTGCCCACGCCCACCGCTCGGGCCTGTCCACCAGCGCGCTCGTCGTCACCGACCACTGGCTCGTCGAGGGCTGCAACGACCGCGCCCAGCTCGCCGAGCTCGGCGCCGAGCTCAACCGCCGGGTCCTGCGCGACTGGATGGCCCAGGGCGTCGGCGTCGTCGACCCGTCCTCCACCTGGGTGGACGTCACCGCCGAGCTCGCCCAGGACGTCACCCTTGAGCAGGGCGTCCTCGTACGCGGCACCACCCGGATCGGCCAGGGCGCCCGCGTGGGCGCCTACTCGATCCTCACCGACGCCATCATCCCGGCCGGCTGCGTCGTCGCCCCCCTCAGCCAGCTCGACGCCGACGGCGCTCAGGGCTGACGCATGAAGGCACCGGACCGTCGGTCCCGGCTGGGTCAGCTGCCTGCCTCCACCTCTTCCTCCAACAGTCACACCGAGGGCCGCACCGGCCGTGAGAAGGGAACCACGTCATGACGGGCATCATCACCAAGGGCGAGAAACGGTTGGTCGTCGTCTCCGGGCGCGCTCACCCCGAGCTCGCCGAGGATGTGGCCAGCGAGCTCGGCACCGAGGTGCTGTCCTCCACGGCCTACGACTTTGCCAACGGGGAGACCTACGTCCGCTTCAACGAGTCGGTGCGCGGCTGCGACGTGTTCGTCGTCCAGTCCCACGGCGACCGCGTCAACGACTGGCTCATGGAGCAGCTCATCATGGTCGACGCCCTCAAGCGAGCCTCCGCCAAGCGCATCACCGTGGTGGCCCCCTTCTTTCCCTACGCCCGGCAGGACAAGAAGCACCTGGGGCGTGAGCCGATCAGCGCCCGCCTCGTGGCGGACCTCTACAAGACCGCCGGCGCCGACCGCCTCATGAGCGTGGACCTGCACACCTCCCAGGAGCAGGGCTTCTTCGACGGCCCCTGGGACCACCTGTGGGCCCAGCCGGTGCTCGTCGACTACGTGCGCACCCGCATCGACCCCGCCAACGCCGCGGTGGTCTCCCCCGACGCCGGCCGCATCCGGGTGGCCGAGCGCTGGGCCAACCAGCTCGGCGGCACACCGCTGGCCTTCGTCCACAAGACCCGTGACGTCACCCGCCCCAACGAGTCCGTGGCCAACCGCGTCGTCGGTGACGTCGAGGGGCGCACCTGCGTCCTGGTCGACGACATGATCGACACCGGCGGCACGATCGCCAAGGCCGTCCAGGTGCTCTTGGACTCCGGGGCCAAGGACGTCATCGTCGCTGCGACCCACGGAGTGCTCTCCGGGCCGGCTGTGGACCGGCTGTCCACCTGCGGCGCACGCGAGGTCATTGTCACCGACACCCTGCCGATCCCCGCCGGCAAGCGCTTCGAGCAGCTGACGGTCCTGCCGATCGCGCCGCTGCTGGCGCGGGCCATCAAGGCCGTCTTTGACGACGGATCGGTCGCCTCGCTCTTCGACACCGTCGGCGTCTCCGGCGCCTGAGGCTGGCGCGTTGTGCCGGCCTCAGATCGGCGTCACACCGGCGCCGATTCTGTGCTCGCCTGCGCTTACCCCACTGCGCACTGCTGCGCCTCTGCCCGCGCCGGGTCCCGTCCTCGGGCCCGGCGAAGGCTTTTGCGCGGGCAGTCACGGCTAGTCCTGACCTGGATGGGCAGTCGGTGCCAGTCGTGGGTAGGGCTGGCCATGACGGTGAGCCGGCTCCCCGCGCTCAAGTGATTTGACCAACTAGATAACTATTTCATTGCGATCCGACCGTGCGGTTGAGTAACGTGAGGCCGTCATCAATGCGTGTCCTGCTGGTGCGGGGCGTATTCTCCCGAGGCAATGCGCCCTACTGGTTAAATTGAATGTCGCCACGGACACTCCAATGGCGGTGTGTTGCGTGCGTCCCCGTTGAGCTCGCCGATGTCCCATCGTCCTGAGTGCTCATTGACAGTCATATCTCCCGGAGGTTCCTATGCGCCGCCGTTCCAGCGCTCCTCGTCTCCTCATCGTCTTCCTCCTTCCGTTCCTGCTCGCCTCCATGGTCGTCCTCACTCCCGTCGCTCCGGTGGCGTCGGCGTCGGAGGAGGCAGAGGCCGGCTCCGAGGCCGACGCAGGCGGAAGTGACAAGGGTGACGGCGCGGAGGATTCCGGGAGCAACGGAGGCGACGCCGGCGATCAGGCCTCCGACCCCACCGGCCAGTCGCCTCAGGAGCCCCCCTACACGGCCGCGCCCCTGCCCACGGCCCAGATCGACGGCGTCGCCTGGGGGCAGCTCGTCGTCGGTGAGGTGGTCTACGTCGTCGGCAGCTTCCAGAACGCTCGGCCGGCCGGGGCGCCCAAAGGGCAGCAGGAGGTTCCGCGCTCCAACATCCTGGCCTACGACATCAACACCGGGGAGCTCATCGAGGACTTCGCCCCCACCCTCAACGGTGCGGGACGGAGTCTGTCCGTGTCCCAGGACGGCAAGACCCTCTACGTCGCCGGTGAGTTCGACAAGGTCAACGACGAGTGGCACAGCCGCCTGGCCGCCTTCGACATCTCACAGGGCCACGGGACGCTCATCTCCTCCTTTCGCCCCGTGTTCAGCACGACCGTCAAGGACATCGCGGTTGCCGGGGACACCCTCTACGTCGGGGGTTACTTCACCACGGTGAACGGCCAGCAGCGGGGGCGTCTGGCTGCGCTCAAGGCATCCACCGGCGAGCTCACAGACTGGGCCCCCTCGGCGGAGGGACCCAACGCTCAGGTCTACGCGATCGAGGTCTCGCCGGACCACTCCAAGGTGGTCATCGGCGGCTCCTTCTCCTCGGTCAACGGCTCGAGCCAGCCGGGTTACGGGCTGGCTCTCCTGGACGCCTCAAACGGTGAGCTGCTGCCTATGGCTGTCAACGACACCGTGCGCACGGCCGGGGAGCACGCCGCCATCTTCGATATCGCCGTGGATGACACCGGCTTCTACGGCACGGCCTACTCCTCCGTCGGGCGCCTGGACGAGGCTAACCTTGAGGGAAGCTTCAAGGCCGACTGGAACGGCGATCTCGTCTGGCTCGAGCCCTGCCACGGTGACACCTACGGGATCGCCCCCACCAAGAAGATGGTCTATACGGTCGGACACGCCCACTCCTGCGAGACCATCTACGGCTTCCCCAACATGCCCGAGGTGCGCAAGGACGGCCCCCACCCCCTGTACGTGCGGGCCATGGCCTTCACCAACAGTCCCGACATCACTATCCGTTCCCAGGGGGTGGTCGACGGCTACCAGGACTGGTCGACCTCGGGCTACAAGAGCCCCATGATCGTCGGCTGGTACCCGGATCTGGAGGCGGGCAAGGTCACCGGCATGTCTCAGGCCGCGTACAAGGTGGACGTCACCGACAAGTACGTCCTCATGGTGGGTGAGTTCATCGAGGCTGCCGGCAAGGGCCAGCAGGGGGTCGTGCGCTACCCCCGACGCGAGAGGCAGCGCACGCAGCCGCCCGAGGGCAAGGCCGAGACTCTGGCCGCCAAGGCCGAGGTGACGACGTCGGGCTCGGTCAAGGTCTCCTTCACCGCCACGTGGGACCGTGACGATCCGATCCTGACCTACAGCCTCTACCGGGATGACGAGACCGAACCGGTGGCCACCGAGAAGATCGGTGACACCCGCTGGGCGCTGGAGACCCACGGCCTGGAGGACACCGGCTGCCCGGCCGGTGAGCACACCTACCGCCTTGTGGTCTCCGACCCCAGCGGCAACACGATCACCGCCCAGACCTCGAGCGTCAAGGTCTCCAAGGACGCGAGGAACGCTCAGGCTGCGGACGACGCGGACAAGAAGGCGGGCCGGGACGACGACAACCAGGGCGACAACGCCGAGCGGGCCAACAAGCAGGCCAAGGAGCAGGCCATGGAGAAGAAGTCCGAGGGGCGGTGAGGACAGTAGCGACAACTGACGACAGCTGAGCCGACGGGCGAGTCTGCGCCGGTCAACTGGTCCCGGCCTCGGGCGGCCGGCTTGAGCGGAGAACATGAGCAGGGCGGGCCCGATGCCTCATACAGGCTCATATCGGGTCCGCCCTGAAGCCGGGACTTGCGGCAGGATTACCACAGGATTACCAGGAGCGGCGCGGCGGCTGCGCGCCGCGGCGGGCCGAGGCCGCCGACGACGCCGAGGCCATCTGCTGGGTGGGCTGGATCGACGGCGGCGGAGGCGGCGGTGGGGCATCCGGCGGGTCGGGGCTGCGGTGGCGACCGCCGGCTGAGGCCGGAACCGGCGTGAGGTGGCGGGTCTGGTCGGAGGATGTCTCCTCGGCCAGCGGCGCCACGAGGGTCAGGCGCGGCTTGGACATCCGCCGACGACGAGCGAGGGTCTGCCGGCGTGAGGGCGCCTGCTGACGCACCGACGTCGGGCGGGCGACGGAGGACGAGGAGGAATCCGCCTCGGAGGCCGACTCCTGACTGCGGGCGGCGGGACGCGCGGCCCCTGCGGCAGTCGTGGTGTCGGGAGCCGAGGCCGAGCTCTGGGCCCGGCGGCGACTCGTCGTCGTCGGGAGGGAGGACGCGTCCTGCCAGCCGGTCGGCGATACCGGACGGTCCACCGACGGGGAGGTGATACGACGTCGGGTGGGCACGCCCGGTGCGGAGGTCGTCGACGGGGTCGAGGCCCGCCGCCGGCCGGACGCCGGCGCGAAGGCACTCGGAGCGGACGGGTGAAGGTGGGAGGTCCCGGCCGGGGGTGCCGGGGACGCTGAGGAGACCGGGACCGTCAGGTCCGCGGGGGTGGGAAGGGACGGAGGCAGAGGCGCATGGGTGTAGGACGACGCACTCTCGACCCCCGAGCCCGACGGGACGGTCCCGGCCGAGGTGGCGGGTGCCTGCTCGCCGGCCTGTTGGCGGTGTATGGCCGACGTGATGCCGGAGGCGAAGGATCCGTGTGCGGGGGCCGAGGCCGCAGACGCCGACGACAGCGAGGCGGCCGAGGGCATCGACGTCGTCAAGCCCACGGAGGCCGCGGAACCGGCTGACGATGTGGGGGGCGCGGTGGAGGACGCCGTGGAGATCGA
This sequence comes from Actinomyces viscosus, assembly GCF_900637975.1. Taxonomy (NCBI): domain Bacteria; kingdom Bacillati; phylum Actinomycetota; class Actinomycetes; order Actinomycetales; family Actinomycetaceae; genus Actinomyces; species Actinomyces viscosus. The sequence goes on from NZ_LR134477.1 coordinate 3,129,770, forward strand.
GGACGGCGTCGGCAGAGGGGCCCGGTACGGCTCCTGAGCGGATGAGGGCACCGGGGTGGAGACCGCGGGCATGGCGGTGGGCATGGCGGCCGTCTGCTCCGGGGCCTGCTGCGCGGAGAAGACCGGGGCCGCGGCGGATGACGCCGTCGGCTGGGATGCCGCAACCGGCGCCGGGCTCGACGACGATGACGACGATCCCGACGCCGCGGGCACCGAGGCGGGGGCTGTCATCGAGGCGGAGGCGGACTGGAGGGCGATGGTCCCGGGTGCCTGAGCGAAGACGCCCTCCGGAGAAGTGGGAACCGGCGACTGGGCCTGAAGGTGCTGGTACTGGTAGGGGTCCTGCGCCTGCATCTGAGACTGGGTCGGGGCCGGGCTCGGCTGCAGAAGAGCGGCCATTTTCCGCCTCAGAGCAAGCAGAGCGACCGCGGCCCGCCCGGTGCCGCCCTTGCCGCTGTGCCCGGTACTGTGCTCGGTGCCGCGGCGGTGGCGGAACATGGCGTAGGAGATGGAGGCCAGCAGCCCCAGCAGGAGCCCGGAGACCGCTGAGGCGCGGGCTCCCGGACGCTCCATCGTGGCGTTGGCCGTGGTGGCCGGCGAGGTGGTGCTCGTCGTCATCCCCAGCGCCTCCTTGCCGAGCAGATCACCGGAGGAGAGCTCCTTGTTGAGGGAAGCGGCCGTCGCCTGTGCCATGTCAACGGCCTTCTGCTTGCTGTCGGCCTTGGCGGCGATGGACAGGACCAGGGTCTCGGGCGGGTTGGTGACCGTCAGGGCGTCCGACAGGTCGGTGGTCCTCATCTTCAGGGAGGTCGCCGCCGGATCCAGGACCTTCGGGCTCTTGGAGAGCTCGACCAGGGTGGGCATGAGGTCCTTGGCCTGGGTCGAGAAGGAGGGGGTCTCCTTGGACTTGGGCTGGATGCCCACGGTGGTGGTCGCCGCAGCGACCGGCTTCGTCGACAGGGCCACTCCGAGCCCGACCAGGGTGCATACGAGCAGGATGACAAGGCAGGCAACGAGGTTCCTGCGGATGGCGTGAAGGATCTGCGAAGGCTGCACGCTGCTCCCCATCTGGTCCGGGTCTGGTCGGTTCCGGCGGCCGGCCGGATCCGAGGACCCGGCGGATGCTGAAAGGCTACGGCCCAACCCTAACTATAAGATCGCGCTCAGGTCTCGGTGACTGTAGTAGCCTTCGCTGCGCCCCCGGTCACGCCTGGGTTCTTCCGGCATGTGGCACCGGGCGATGTGGTGAGTCTTTCACCGGAGCCGTGCGTCAGGCGAGGGTCCTGAGGACTTCCGCCGACGCGGTGAAGAGGGCGCCGGAGCCGATCGGGTACGGTCGACGTCGTCGGACTTCTTCCGGGCTCGCCTGACCTTGGTCAGGACGGCGAAGGTGCTCTCAGCATCTTCCCAGACGCTTCTCACGGCGACCCTGCGGTGGGGCTGCGGCCGCAGACGCGCTGGCGGCGCACCATCGGTGAGCTGCCCGACTCACCGATCAGCCGCGGTGACGTCACCGCGAAGTCACCACGACAACCATTATGACAAGGGAGGCACGATGTCCTTGGCCAGGACCCTGTTCATCGTCCTCCCCATGGCGGCTACCGCCCTGGCCGTCCTCATCTTCGTCGCCGACCGCATCCATCGCCGCCCCGCCATCGGGGCTGGGCTGGTCGTGTGCGCCATCGGGTTCGTGCCGGTGTGGGTGATGATCCCCTTCGAGCCCAACGTGCCTCCCGCCGCCCTGGCCTGCTTCCTCGTGACCGTGGCCCTTCTGCCCGGCTTCTCATGGCGCCTGACCAGCGGGGACCTCATGGTCGCCACCGCCTGGGGCCTGGCGGGCCTGTCCGTCGCCGTGGGGTCGCCGCTCAACTACGTCCTGTCCGACGTCGTCTTCGGAGCCCTGCCCGCCTATCTCGCCGGGCGGCTGCTCGTGGAGCGGCTCGGGCTGCGGCCCATGGCCGAGGTCCTGGCACTCGTGTGGATCGTGGTCTCCGTGCTGGCGCTGCTCGAGGCCGTCACCACCATCAACCCCTTCAGCTACATCACCGTCCACAACAACCTCTATGAGGAGTGGGCCCCGCCGCTGGCGAGGGGGAGCCTCACCCGCGTCGAGGGGGCCTTCGGTCACCCCATCGCCCTGGGGGTGTGCCTGGCGGCGGGGATCCCGCTGATCCTGGCGACGCGGTGGAAGCCGGGCTGCCGGATCGCGGCCGGTGCCCTCGTCCTGGGAGCGACCATCCCGACCTTCTCCCGCGCGGCCATCGCCTGCGCCGTCATCGCCGTCATCCTCAGCCTCATGCAGGTGCACACCAATATCCCCGCCCTGTGGCGAATGAGCTTCCTCATGGTGCTGGTCGGTGTGGGCAGCGTCCTGCTGCCCTACGTCCTGGGCGTCTTCGACTCCGCCGGCCGTGAGCAGGAGGACTCGGCCGGCTACCGCGGCGACATCCTCGTCCTCGTGCGTCAGCTCAAGCCGCTCGGGCTGTCCTCGGCCTACCAGAAGTCGGGGGACTCGGTCGCCTGGGGCGGCTACAGCTCCATCGACAACCACCTGCTCCTGACCGCCCTGCGCTTCGGCTGGATCCCCGTGGTCCTCATCATGATGGGGCTGGTGGTCTACCTGGCCCGGGCCTTCGTCCAGCGCTCCAACCCCGCCCAGATCGCCCTGCTCAGCCTCATCCCGGCCTACGGGACGGTCGCCTTCATCACCCAGATCGGCACCGTCGTGTGGCTCATCGCCGGGATGGCGGCCTCGGCGCAGGTCTCGGTCCTCCTGGAGAGCCACGACAACACCGCGGGCGGGGCAGTGGGCGTGGGCGTCGTCGCCGGGCAGGACAACCCCTGGAACCGCGTCCGGGGCAGGGACCGGCCCCGCAGCGCTTTCACCGGCCGACTGGTCCGTCCGGGGAGTGGTGCCGGGGCGGGGAGTCACTAGACTCGCGGCCGTGCTTCTGACCGCGCTCCTGCCCCCACTGCTCGCCGACACCGGCATCGTCCGCACCGTTCGTGCGGCCGCCTCGCGCTCGCGCTCCGACCGCAGCCTCGTCGTCGCTCCGGGTGCCCGACCCGCCGTCCTGGCCGCCATGGCCCTGGGGGTGGAGGGTGTCAACCGGGTCGCCGGCGATGTCGTCTCCGACGACGCCGTCGGGCCGAAGGACTCTGACGCCGACGCCGATTCCGGCACGCCCCTGCTGGTGGTCACTGCCACCGGCCGCGAGGCCGAGGAGACCACCCTGGCCCTGCGCAGCTACCTGCCGGCCGACGACGTCGCCGTCATGCCCGCCTGGGAGACCCTGCCCCACGAGCGCCTCTCACCGCGCGCCGATACCGTCGCCCAGCGCTTGTCCGTCCTGCGTCGCCTGGCCCACCCCGAGGAGGGTGGGGCGATCCGCGTCCTCGTCGTCCCTGTGCGAGCCCTGCTGGCCCCCGTCATCGCCGGACTCGGCGAGCTCGAACCCGTTCACCTCGCCCCCGGCCTGGCCCTCGGCCTGGAGGAGACCGCCCGTCGTCTGGAGGCCGCCGCCTACACCCGCGTCGACATGGTCGAGTCCCGCGGCGAGTACGCCGTGCGCGGCGGGATCCTCGACGTCTTCCCGCCCTCCGAGCCCAGGCCGGTGCGCGTGGACTTCTTCGGTGACGAGATCGATGAGGTCTCCTCCTTCGCTGTCGCCGACCAGCGCACCATCGAGGCACTGGGCTCCGTCACCGCCACCGCCTGTCGCGAGCTGGTCCTGACCGACAGCGTGCGTGAGCGCGCCGCCGCCCTGACCGACGTCGTCCCCGGCGCCGCTGACATGCTGGAGAGGATCAGCCAGGGCATCGCCGTGGAGGGCATGGAGTCCTTGGCCCCGGTGCTGGTCGACTCGATGGTCCCGCTGCTCGACCTCGTCGGCGACCGGCTCACGGTGCTCCTGGAGCCCGAACGGGTCCGTAAGCGCGCCGAGGACCTGACGGCCACCACCGCCGAGTTCCTCGCCGCCGCCTGGACCTCGGCGGCCTCCGGTGGTACGGCCCCCGTCGACCTGTCCGCAGCGGCCTTCGCCCACCTGGCCGAGGCCCGGGCGCTGGCGATGTCCACCAACCGCGGCTGGTGGTCCTTTACCGCCCTGGCCGCCGGCCCCGAGACCACCCGTCTGCCTCTGAGTGACCCGCGCACCTACCGCGGCGAGCTCGATCGGGCGGTGGCCGACCTGGGCCAATGGGTCCGCCAGGGCTGGACCGTCGTCGTGGCCACCGACGGGCCCGGGCCCGGCCGGCGCATGGCCCAGCTCCTGGGTGACGGCGACGTGCCCGCCCGCATCGTCGACCAGCTCTCTGAGGTCGGCGAGCTCGGCCGCGACGGCGACTGGGCCCCCGACCCAGCTGTCTCCACCGATGCGATCGCCGGCGAGACGGAGGGAGCGGCTGATGTCGTCGTCGACAGCGCTGATCGTGCCGCCGGTAGTGCCGGTACTGGGACTGACGGGCCGGCCGGCGGCCCCGTGGCCGGCCCGGGAGACGGAGTCGTACGCGTCACTCAGGCCAGTGCCGGTCACGGCTTCCTCGCCGAGGGGCTGCGCCTGGCCCTTATCGCCGAGTCCGACCTCACCGGGCGGGCCTCGGCCGGCCCCCGTGAGCGCCGTAGCCTGCCGGCCCGCCGCACCCGTCGCTCCGTGGACCCCCTGTCCCTGCACGCCGGGGACCTCGTGGTCCACGCCCAGCACGGGGTGGGGCGCTTCATCGAGCTGAGCAGGCGCACCGTGGGCGGGGCCCGTTCGTCGGCCACCCGCGAGTACCTCGTCATCGAGTACGCGCCCTCCAAGCGCGGCCAGCCCGGCGACCGCCTCCTGGTGCCCACCGACGCCCTGGACCAGGTCACCAAGTACGTCGGCGGTGACAGTCCCGCCTTGAGCAGGATGGGCGGCGCCGACTGGGCCAAGACTAAGTCCAGGGCCCGCAAGGCCGTGCGCGAGATCGCCGGCGAGCTCGTGCGCCTCTACGCCGCCCGCGCCGCCACCACCGGCCACGCCTTCGGCCCCGACACCCCCTGGCAGACCGAGCTGGAGGAGGCCTTCCCCTACACCGAGACCCCCGACCAGCTCTCCACCATCGACGAGGTCAAGGCCGACATGGAGAAGGCCCAGCCGATGGACCGGCTCGTGTGCGGCGACGTCGGCTACGGCAAGACCGAGATCGCCGTGCGCGCCGCCTTCAAGGCCGTCCAGGACGGCAAGCAGGTCGCGGTCCTGGTGCCCACGACGCTGCTGGTCAGCCAGCACGCCGAGACCTTCACCGAGCGCTACGCCGGCTTCCCGGTGACCGTGGGGGCCCTGTCCCGCTTCCAGGACGCCGCCGAGTCCGCCAAGGTGCTCCAGGGCCTGGAGCAGGGGAGCATCGACGTCGTCGTCGGAACCCATCGCCTCATCACCGGCCAGGTGAAGTTCAAGGACCTGGGCCTGGTCATCATCGACGAGGAGCAGCGCTTCGGGGTGGAGCACAAGGAGACCCTCAAGGCGCTGCGCACCAACGTGGACGTCCTGTCGATGTCGGCCACCCCGATTCCGCGAACCCTGGAGATGGCGGTCACCGGCCTGCGCGAGATGTCCACCCTGGCGACCCCGCCCGAGGACCGCCACCCGATCCTGACCTACGTGGGCGCTTACGAGACCAAGCAGGTCTCCGCCGCCATCCGCCGCGAGCTGCTGCGCGAGGGGCAGGTGTTCTTCGTCCACAACCGGGTCGAGGACATCGACGCCACCGCCGCGCGCCTGGCCGAGCTGGTCCCCGAGGCGCGCGTGGCCACCGCCCACGGTCAGATGAACGAGCACCAGCTCGAAGCGGTCATCGACTCCTTCTGGCGCAAGGAGACCGACGTGCTCGTGTGCACCACGATCGTGGAGACCGGCCTGGACGTCTCCAACGCCAACACCCTCATCGTCGACCGCGCCGACCGCATGGGCCTGTCCCAGCTCCACCAGCTGCGCGGGCGCGTGGGGCGCGGCCGCGAGCGCGCCTACGCCTACTTCCTCTACCCCTCGGACAAGCCGCTGACCGAGACCGCCCTGGAGCGCCTGCGCACCATCGCCACCAACACCGACCTGGGGGCCGGGATGCAGGTGGCCATGAAGGACCTGGAGATCCGCGGCTCGGGCAACCTGCTGGGCGGCGAGCAGTCCGGGCACATCGCCGGGGTCGGCTTCGACCTGTACGTGCGCATGGTCTCCGAGGCCGTCTCCGCCTACAAGAAGGCCCTGGCCCGCTCCGGGAAGGCCGGCGCCGCCGTCGGCTTCGAGGAGGGCGACGACGAGGACGTCGAGCTGCGCATCGAGCTGCCCGTGGACGCCACCGTCCCCGGGGACTACATCCCCCACGAGCGCCTGCGCCTGGAGGCGTACACGAAGTTCGCGGCGGCGCGCTCGGCGGAGCAGGTCGACGACGTCCTGGAGGAGCTGGCCGACCGCTACGGGCCGGTGCCCGAGGCAACCGCCCGCCTGGCGGCGCTGGCGCGGCTGCGGGCCCTGGCGGCCGAGCTAGGGGTGCGAGAGATCGTCGCCCAGGGCAAGTCGGTGCGCTTCGCCCCGGTGGACCTGCCCGAGTCGGCGCGCATGAAGGTCACCCGCCTCTACCCGGGCACGGTCCTCAAACCGGCCACGCGCACCATCGTGGTGCCCGCGCCGGGCACCAACCGCATGGGCGGGGCGGCCCTGTCCGGCGAGGAGGTCGTGCGGTGGGCTGAGGTGCTGCTGCACGCCGTCGTCGAGGGCGATGCTGCCTACGAGACCGAGGCCACCACCTACCGCAGGCGCCGCTGAGGGCCGCTCCGGTACCGGCTCCTGATCCGCGGGTACTCCACGTGGGCTGGGGGCCACTCCACGGGGGTTGACCGCACTGCACGGGATTCCGACCCAGGTGGAGTGCGGTCAACCCCTGGTCAGTAGGACCCGACCCTCGTGGAGTGGGAGCGGGGCCGCCGTGTGAGGGCCGTACTCTACGAAGGAGCTCAACGAAGGAGGGGCGGGAGGGCTGCGTGCGCCGTCGGAGACGGGGCGGTAAGGTCTGGGGCCAGCAACGTTGTGACACCCTGTCGCCCCATCCTGCCGCTTTCCGGCGTCGTCCCCTCCAGGAGCAGACCGTGACCCGAAGCCTCACCGCACGCACGCGCGTCCTCGCCGCCGGCGCTGCACTCCTCATCGCCGTCGGGGCGCTCACCGGCTGCAACGACCGCCCGGGCCAGGCCGCTGACATGCGGTACACCGGCCTGGACGGAGCCGGCCACTCCATCGTCGTGACCGAGAAGGACATCGACGTCGTGGCCAAGGACATGGAGCCCAAGCCCGGCCAGGCGACCCAGGGAACGGAGCAGGAGCGCCAGACCCCGACGCGGGTGGACATCGCCGGCGCCCTCATCGAGGCCCCCATCATCACGGAGGTCGGCCAGGCCCACGGCATCACCGTCACCGACGCGCAGATCGTGCAGCTGGCCAAGGAGCAGCTGGGCTTCGAGCCGCGCGAGGCCAGCACGCTCGCCTACCTGCGGGCGAACATCCTGTTCAACCAGTTCCGTCAGCAGCAGGACCAGAACCAGGCCCAGGCCATCGCCGCCGACCTGAGCAAGCTCCGCGCCACGATGACCGGCGACCGCTCACCGCGCTACCCCGACAGCGCCCCGGCCTGGTGGACCCAGGAGGACCCCCGCCTGAGCGCGACCAACAACCCCACCGGCGGCAACCAGCAGCAGGCTCCCCAGCAGGGCGACCAGCAGCAGCCCCAGCAGCAGGCCCCGCAACAAGGCGGTCAGCAGCAGCCCCAGCAGGACGGCCAGCAGACCGTCCCGCAGGGAGGGGCCGAGCAGCCCTCCGACTCCGGTCAGACGGATGGCCAGGCCGGAGGCGAGACGGAGTCGGGCACCGGCGACGGCGCCGCTGACGGTGCTGCTGACGGTGCCGCGCAGCCAGATCAGGCCGACGGCGGTGCCGACCAGTCCGAGGGCGGCGCCCGGTAAGGGACCGGCGGAACCGGGGACGTAACGCCGTCCAGTGTTCTCGCCGGGCGTGAACACTGTGTATTCCCCAGGACCATTGCCCTCGTGGTGAGGTGGCCGGCCCGCTAGGCTGGGCCTGCATTCGGCAGTCGCGCGCGAGCGTGCCCGACGCCGACGACCTCATTACGACCCCTCAGCAAGGAGCACCAAGTGGCCCTCATCGAGAACGTTCACGCCCGCGAGATCCTCGACTCCCGTGGCAACCCGACCCTCGAGGTCGAGATCCTCCTGGAGGACGGTGCCTCCGCTCGCGCCGCCGTCCCCTCGGGCGCCTCCACCGGTGCCTTCGAGGCCGTCGAGCTGCGCGACGGCGACAAGGACCGCTACGGCGCCAAGGGTGTCGAGAAGGCCGTCGCCAACGTCAACGACGTCATCGCCCCCGAGATCATCGGCTTCGACGCCGCCGACCAGCGCGGCCTCGACCAGCTCATGATCGAGCTCGACGGCACCCCCAACAAGGGCAAGCTCGGCGCCAACGCCATCCTCGGCGTCTCCCTGGCCGCCGCCCAGGCCTCCGCCGAGTCCGCCGGCCTGGACCTGTTCCAGTACGTCGGCGGCCCCAACGCCCACATCCTGCCCGTGCCCATGATGAACATCCTCAACGGCGGCTCCCACGCCGACTCCAACGTGGACATCCAGGAGTTCATGATCGCCCCCATCGGCGCCCCCACCTTCCGTGAGGCCCTGCGCATGGGTGCCGAGGTCTACCACGCCCTCAAGGCGGTCGTGAAGGAGCGCGGCCTGTCCACCGGCCTGGGTGACGAGGGCGGCTTCGCCCCCAACCTCGACTCCAACCGCGAGGCCCTCGAGCTCATCGTCGAGGCCATCGAGAAGGCCGGCTACAAGCCCGGCAAGGACGTGGCCCTGGCCATGGACGTCGCCTCCTCGGAGTTCTTCGACGAGAAGACCAAGACCTACCAGTTCGAGGGCGAGGCCCGCGACAACGACTTCATGGTCGACTACTACGAGAAGCTCGTGAAGGACTTCCCGATCGTCTCCATCGAGGACCCGCTCTCCGAGGACGAGTGGGACGACTGGAAGGCCCTGACCGACAAGATCGGTGACAAGGTCCAGCTCGTCGGCGACGACTTCTTCGTCACCAACCCCGAGCGCCTCGCCAAGGGCATCAAGCTCGGCGCCGCCAACGCCCTGCTGGTCAAGGTCAACCAGATCGGCTCCCTGACCGAGACCCTTGAGGCCGTCGAGATGGCCCACCGCGCCGGCTACAAGTCCATGACCTCCCACCGCTCCGGCGAGACCGAGGACGTCACCATCGCCGACCTGGCCGTGGCCACCAACTCCGGCCAGATCAAGACCGGCGCCCCCGCCCGCGGCGAGCGCGTCAACAAGTACAACCAGCTCCTGCGCATCGAGGAGGCCCTCGGCGACGCCGCGGTCTACGCCGGCGCCGGCGCCTTCCCCCGCTTCCAGGCCTGAGCCTGACAGCGGCCTGCCGACGACGAGCAGCTGACTGACGCATCCGCTCGACGACGGCGCACGCTCCCGCTCCGGGGCAGACGGGTCCTCCCGCCTGCCCCGGAGCGTCGTCAGCGGCCGGAGCGGTTGACGGGCGCGAGTGAGCAACGCGCCCGGTGGGGTGCGCTCTCGCGCGCCCTGAGGTGAGGCAGGATGCCGGTATGACTCCGCGCCGCCCCACCTCCAGCCAGTCCGGGACGCGCCGCGTCGCCCGCGGCGCCCGACCCCGTCAGGTCCCGACCGAGCGGGCGGCCTCCTCATCCGGCGCGGCCGGTTCGGACCCGGTCGACTCCGAGCCCCAGGGGCTGCCGACGACGGCGCCCGAGCGGGTCCTGCCGCCCCGGATCGTCACCCTGGCGGTCGTGTGCCTGCTGGCCTTCGTCGTCGTCTTCACCTCGCTGCGCGCCTACCTGTCCCAGCAGGCCCAGTACGACGCCGTCGTCGCCAAGATCAAGGAGGCCTCCGACACCTCCACCAGCCTGGAGAACGAGCTGGCCCAGTGGAAGGACGACACCTACGTGCGAGCCCAGGTGCGTGAGCGCCTCGGCTACGTCATGCCCGGCGACACCAGCTACGTCGTCGTCGGCGCCGACTCCGTCAAGCAGCCCGGCGCCGGCGGCGGGGCCACCCAGGGCTCCCAGAGCGTCCCCTGGTACCAGGCGCTGCGCGAGTCCTCCCAGGCGGCCGGCCAGTCCGAGGACTCCGCCGACGGCGCCGGGCAGGGCGGCTCTCAGAGCGACACGGGCGGTAAGACCCTCAACCCCACCGGGACGGGGCTGCCGACGGGTGCACCCAGTCAGGCGCCGTCGGACCCGCCCAGTACCTCTCCGAGCCCGGCCGCCACCCCGCAGACGAAGGAGACCCCGTGACCTCGAACCCTCAGACTCCGGAGAGCGAACCGGCTCCTGAGCAGTCCCTTGCGCAGGACTCTGAGGCGGTCACGCCGGCCGACCTCGAGGCCCTGGCCGCCCAGCTGGGGCGGGTGCCGCGCGGTGTCGTCGCCATCGCGGTCCGATGCGTGTGCGGGCGCCCCACCGTGGTGCGCACCGCCCCGCGCCTCGACGACGGCACCCCCTTCCCGACCAGCTACTACCTCACCCACCCGGCCGCCGTGAAGGGCTGCTCCACCCTTGAGGCCGAGCACCTCATGGAGACCTTCAACGCCGACCTGGCTGCCGACGAGGAGCTGGCCGCCGCCTACGCCGCCGCCCACGCCGACTACCTGGCGCGACGGGCCGAGCTGGGGCTGGTCCCCGAGATCGAGGGTGTCTCCGCCGGCGGCATGCCCACCCGCGTCAAGTGCCTCCACGCCCTGCTCGGGCACGCCCTGGCCGCCGGGCCCGGCGTCAACCCGATCGGCGACTGCACGCTGGAGGTGCTGCGGGAGCGCGGACTGTGGGATCCTGAGCGCTGCTTCTGCTGACCGGCCGGGCGGCCCGCCCGACCCGTCGCGGTCCCGCCGGCCACTGCGGTCAGCCGTCCGCACTGCCCTACCGGCCCCTACCCGTCCCCGTCCTCTCCATCCCGCCCCAGCCCAGGAGGCCGCCGCCATGACCCGCGTCGCCGCAATCGACTGCGGTACCAACACCATCCGCCTCCTCATCGCCGAGGCTGACCGCGACGAGACCGGGCGCCCCCGCCTGGAGGTTCTGCGCCGACGCAACGAGATCGTGCGCCTGGGCCAGGGCGTGGACCGCACCGGCAGGCTCGACCCCGCCGCCCTTGAGCGCACGCTGAGGGTCGTGGAGGCCTACGCCGCCGACTGCGCCGAGCTGGGGGTCGCCCCCGGGGAGGGCACCCGGCGCTTCGTGGCCACCTCCGCCACCCGTGACGCCCGCAACCGGGAGGACTTCGTGGCCGGCGTGAACCGGCTGCTGGGCGTTGAGCCCGAGGTCGTCAGCGGCCAGGAGGAGGCCCGCCTGTCCTTCAGCGGCTCGCTCCTGGGGGCCCGCGCAGGCGGTGACCCCGGCGAGGAGGCGCAGGGCGGGGCGGGTTCCGCGCAGGCGCCGCGCCTCGTCGTCGACCTCGGAGGCGGCTCCACCGAGCTGGTCCTGGGCGTGGACGCCCCCAGCGCCGCCATCAGCCTGGACACCGGCAGCGTGCGCATCACCGAGCGCTTCCTGTCGGGCGGCGTCACCCCGGACGCCGAGGCCGCCGCCCGCGCCGAGGTGCGCGGCCTGCTGGACGGCGCCGAGCGGGTCGTCGACCTGTCCGCCCCCGGGCAGCTGGTCGGCCTGGCCGGCACCATCACCACCGTCACCGCCCACGCCCTGGGCCTTCAGACCTTCGACCCCGAGGCCCTCAGCGGCGCCGAGCTGAGCCCGCAGACGGTCCTGGCCTCCTGCGAGGCGATCGTCCACTCCACCGCGGAGCAGCGCGCCTCCTGGGGTTACCTGGCTCCCGGGCGCCGCGACGTCATCGCCGCCGGGGCCCTCGTGTGGAGCGAGGTCGTCTCCCGGGTGGTGGAGCGGACCACCGCCGCCGGGCACCCGCTGGAACGGGTCACCACCAGCCTCTACGACATCCTCGACGGCATCGCCCTGTCGCTCGTGCCCGCGCAGAGCCCCACGGAAGGCGTCGGGGCATGAGCCGGGAGTCCTCGCTGACCTGGGGCGGGCGCACCATCACCAGCGGCCCCGGGGAGCTGCCCGCGGTGGCCGTCTCCCTGACCGGGCCGACCGCCGCCCGTGCACGCGTCCAGGCCCGTCACGCCATCGACGCCGGCGCCGACGTTCTTGAGCTGCGGGTCGACCTGCTTGAGGAGGCCGACGCCCTGGTGGGCTTCGCCGAGGCCTCGGCCGCTGCGGCGTCGGCGAGCGCCTCGATCCTGGCTCCGACGACGTCGCCCGCGGGGTGGCGCGGGACGGCCGGCCCGGCAGCCGAGCCCGACGACGAGAGCGCTACCGAGTCCTCCGGTGAGCAGGCGCCGGCCCCCGACCCGATGGTCGTGTCCACGGCGGCCGCTCAGGTCCTGGAGTGCCTGCGCCGCATGGCCGGCGTCGTCGACGGCGCCCCCCTCCTGCTCACGTGCCGCACCGCCGCCGAGGGCGGACGGGCCCAGCTGGACGACGCCGGCTACGGCGCGGTCCTTGGTGCCGTGCTCGACGAGCTGGCCGACTGGGCGCCCGAGCGCCGCCCGAGAGCTATCGATGTCGAGGTCCAGCGCGGATGCCTGCCGCAGGTCGCTGAGCAGGCCCACGGCCTGGGTATCGACGTCGTCGCCTCCTTCCACGACTTCGAGGCCACTCCCGCCGACGCCGTCCTGGAGGAGGTCCTGGACCGGATGGTCTCCGAGGGGGCGGACCTCGCCAAGATTGCCGTATGGCCCACCAGTGCCGACGACGTTGCCCGCCTCCTGAGCGTGTGCGCCAGGGCCACCGCGGGCCCGGGGGAGGGGACGGGGCTCGGCGTGCCCGTGGCCGCCATGTCCATGGGGGCGCTCGGCGCGGTCAGCCGCGTGGCCCCGGCCTTCGGGACGGCGCTCACCTTCGCCGTCGTCCCCGATGAGCTGGGGGAGTCTCAGGCCTCCGCCCCCGGTCAGCTGCCGATCCAGGACGTGCGCCGCTGCCTGGAGCTCCTGAGTGCCTGAACCCGTCTCTTACTTTAAGCATCGCATTTTCCGTGGAGGCTTTACCTGAATGTGTTCCTGCAGGAGACGCAGTATTATTGGGGCTGGATTCGTGGCGGGAATCGGTGGTCTTCTCGGTGGCTGCTCCTCGGTTTTTGAGGGGTTGCGAGGCGGCGGCCCTCACTTCGCGAAGTTCACAGAACCTTCTAAAAAGCTGACGGTCAAGACTGATCTGAAGAACATCGATAGACGTATGCCGGGTGTTCAGGTATCCGCCGCTCACTGGGTCGCGCAACGTCAAGGAAGTGGCCGGCTCGATCTCCCGGCGCCCGAGGACAGGTACTGGCTCCATGCGGTCATAGAGCTGAAGTCTAATAGTACCCAGCGTCTCGTCGGGGCCTCGAACGGTACGGCGGATCCCTTGCCGGGAATCTACCCCGACCTGCGCCAGTACGTTCCCAAGGATGACGTCTTCGCCGCGGTGGCGAAGGAGAAGGCCGATGAGATCCTTGATGTCGAGCATCTCGTGCAAGACAGTGATGAAGGTTCGGGAAGTGAAACGTTCGGCGTGGACGAGCTTGCGGTCTGTTCAGGCTCCAACCTGATGATTCTTATCGGAAGTGGAGTCAAGCCGTAAATGAGGCCTATCCTTTGCTGTGGGTGTTGACCTCTCGTCCTTGTTCAGTTCCTTGTGCAGCAGTGCCTTTGCTGTTTGAATATGAGGGTGATCGCTGAGGGAAGTGGAAACAGGAGTGTCCGACCATGACCAGATGCCGACGACGTACCATCGTCATCATGGCGGTGGTGGTTGGCGCGGCCTCGACGCTGAGCGGCTGCGCCTCTCTGCTGGGGCGTCGGCGTCAGACACAGGATGATCGTTTCGAGACGTTCTCCGAGTACGTCCCCGAGAAGCTTGAGGTCCGGACCGATCTGGAGCCCCTTGAAAAGCGCATGCCGGGCGCTAGCCTCGATCTTTCATTGGTTGGTTGAGTGGGGTGTGGGTGGCGTCGTTGCCGGTGTCGTGGGGGCGATTATGCTGGTTGGGTGTGACGGTCTGCCGCGTGTCGTCTCGCGGTGGTCGGGCCTTTCCAGGGGCCAGGGTTGTTCCTTCAGGGTCGTGGTGGGCAGGAGGCGGCGGTCGGGTGCCTATGGTGCGGGTAGGGCCTGAAAGCTGCTCAGTGCGGTCAGCAGGAGGCTGGTGAAGGGGTGGTCGGCCTTGTAGCGCAGGACGGTGCGGCGGGCACGGTGGGTGATGACGGCGGGGATGCTCATCAGGCGCAGGCGGATCGTCCTGGGCTCCCAGGTGCGGGCGGGGGTGGAGGCCAGGGCGAGCGGCTGGGAGAAGGCCAGCAGGTCACAGGCCAGGGCCACGATCAGGCACCAGATACGGTTCTGGGCGAACCCCTGCAAGGGAAAGCGGTCAAGCCCGGTGTCCTTGGCACAGCGGATACGGTCCCCTGGCAGCGGGCCCGTAGCCGGTGGCGGACCTCGAGATCGGCGAGCTGACCTACTTTTGTGTTGGTGGCGAAGGCGGTCAGCCGGTAGCCCCCGACGTCCTCGAAGCGCAGCTGGGCTCCCTGGTGGGGCCGCTCTCGGCGCACGGTTGACCCGCACCCCCTTGGGCCAAGCGGTCAGGTCCAGCAGGTCAGTGATCTCAGCGACGTCCGCACCCTGCCTGGGCTGTCCGTCAGCGTTGTAGGCCGGGTCCCAGGCGGCCTCGGGGATGGTGCCCGTGGATCTGCGGCGTGTGGTCCGGCAGCGTGAACCCCACGCTGTAGGACACCCGCCGACGGGCCAGGAGCTCAATGGTCTCCTTCGTGCCTCCGGCCCCGTCGATGCGCACCAGCACCTTTCTACCGGGTCTGGGGCCGAGCCCGGCCTGGTCCAGTGCCCGGCGGATGATCTCGACGTGGTCGGCGGCAGTGTTCGATCCCGCGTTACCGGGACGCAGCACGAGCGCCGCGCACTCACCCCCACCGTCGGGGCCGTGGTCGAACCACGCGGTCAGCGGGTGGTAGCCGAACCCCTTCTTGAAGGTCGGGGCCGCACCCTCTTTGTCTGAGTGCACATTAACCAAGGTGGCGTCGACGTCGATCACCAACGGCCGGTTCGCCGAGACGCCGGCGGTCGGTGAGTGCTCGCCGGCCAGGGCCCACACCCGATGCCGCGCTGTCCTGCGGGCCCGGTTGACGGCGGCCTCGACAGCCTCGACGTGGTCGGCCAGGGCCCCTGCAAGTCGCGAGACCGTCGGGTCGGAGGCAACAAGCCCGAAGACCTCCTTGTCGCACCGCAGCAGCGAAAGGTCCGACAGGCACCGGCCTCCCAGGGCCACGCACACCGCCAGATCCAAGATGATCTTGCCCGGGTCGTGCACCGACCCCGGCCGCCGCCACGTAGACAGGGCCTGCGAGAGCTCGTTGCCCAGGCCCGTGACCCCGCTCGTCTCGGTCAGCAGCCTCGCCCCGGCCAGACCCACCGCCGGCACCTGACCGGACTCCACACCCACAACCGGGTACAACCCGCTATTCTTCACCACGAAGGTGTCCTCCCCCTGGAGTTCTCGGATTTCAGCAACCCGCATTATTCCAGGCGAAGCGACACCTTCACCCCACTTTCACCACCTCAACGATGAAATCTCGAGGCTCACTTCGTCTCCGCTCGCTGGGTCGCCCAGTACCGGCAGGAGAAGCGCGAGATGCTGCCGTACCCGGACCGGCCTCTTTGGGTTAACGCGGTTGTATCGCTTGATCCGGAAGCGACCCGGGCTTTCACTGAGGCCTCGACCGGTGAGGTCGAGCGTCTTCCAGGGATCTACCCTGACCTGCGCCAGTACGTTCCCAAGGATGACGTCTTCGCCACGGTGGCGAAGGAGAAGGCCAATGAGATCCTCGACGTCGAGCACATGGTTCAAGATGATCCCAGCACCACGGATACCGACCGGTTCAGGACGGACCAGGTTGCCGTCTGCGCCGACTCCAACCTCCTGATCCTCATTGCGACGGAACATCACATGTGAGTCCGCTGACGAGGTGACGGGCCGGCCCTTCCAGGGGTCCCGCAGCCCCGTGGCTTCGCAGGGTGGTCTTGAGCTAGAGGGGTAGAGCGGGCGACCTCAAGCCGTCAGGCACGAGGTCGTGAGCTCCTCGGTGGCTCGGCCCTACAGCCCCTCCTCCCAGGCCAGGACCGTGCGGGCCATGAGACCCGTGTTGCCGGTCTGGCAGTGGCTGGCCGCGCTCTCGGCCCGCGTGAAGGTGCGGGTGGTCACCGAGCGGGCGGCGGTGAGGCGCTCGGCCTGGCGAACCATCTGGTGCGGCGGCACGAACTCGTCCTCGGCTCCTCGCAGCAGTAGAACGTCCCCGGTGATCCGTGGGGAGACGTCGGCCGTGGAGAAGGCGGCCGCGGCGCGCAGGAACTCGGCGGGCGACTGTGCTCCTGTCACGTGCATGCCCTGCCACATGCCCCACCAGGACATCAGGCTGTGGCGGGCCCTGTCGGCCAGCACCCGGTTGAGGACACTTGTGGGAGCGTGGGTGATGAGCGGCTCGAGGCGCGAGAGAGCCCGGCCGGCGCCGCGTGCCAGCGCCGGCGGAAGCGACTGGGAGACCAGGACCTCCAGGAAGTCGTCAAGCACGTCGAAGGCGACGACGCGCCTGGCCCGCGGCTCGCCGGCGGCGGCGTGCATGACGAGCCCGCCTCCCAGGGACATGCCGACGACCGTGGCCTCATCGACGTCGAAGTGGTCCAGGACCGCTGAGAGGGGCTCCGCCCAGTCGGCGCGCATGGCAAGACGCCTGCCTCCGGTGGGCCCGGGCGCCGTGTCCGCCTCCAGGGCGCCACCCTGCCCGGGCCCCTCGAAGGCGATGACCCTCCGGCCGCGCTGAGCCACCGCGGCCAGGACGGGGAAGGTCTCCTCGATGTAGGAGTCGAAGCCGCCGAAGACGACCCAGGTGCTCGCCGGGGGCACCGCGGCGCCGGGGGCCACCAGCTCATAGGCGGGCAGAAACCCGCCCTCGAAGGGAACCGGATCGAGATCCAGTGCGAAGCAGCTCCGCAGCGAGGAGACGAACCTCCGGCGGGTCGGGGCCTTGAGCGGGTTGCCGGGCTGCATGAAGAACTCGGCGCCGCGGGCGAAGAAGGCGGCTTCCAGGTCATGGCCCTGCTCCTGGGCGCGATCGGCCAGGTCCAGGTAGGTCCGTACCCACTCGGCGATCCGGGTCGTGCGCGGGACGGCCGGTAGGAAGTCGGCGACCGCCTGCTCACTGACGAGCCACCGGTTGGCCTGCAGGTTGAGGAAGGCGTTACCGCTCAGTCGGCGGAAGCCGATGGCGGGTGCGTTCAGGTCGAATGAGTGCGTGACGTCCATGAGGTCCCCTTGATCCCTAAAAGCAATTTCATCGCTTTTAGCGACTGTAGTGCGTGATCCTCCACCGGCGCAAGCTGCTGTCCTAGGCTGACGGCATGAGGGCGGACAGTGAGGAGACGGGGAAGAGCGGCGGGGTGAGGGGCCCCGACGGGACTGCCCGTCCGCGCCCCGGGGGACGCTCCGCGCGCGTGCGTCGGGCGGTGCTCGGCGCCGTCGTCGAGCTGCTTGACGAGGGCGGGGTCCGGGCGGTCGCCATCGCCGAGGTCGCCAAGCGCTCCGGGGTCAACGCCTCCTCGATCTACCGCCGCTGGCTGGGGGTCGATGTCCTCATCCTCGACGCGGCCCAGGACCTGAGCCTGGATGCCATCGAGGTCGCCGACACCGGCTCCCTCGAGGGGGATCTGTGTGCAACGGTGACGTCGGTGGCCGCCTTCCTGCGTACGGATCTTGGCGCCGCCATGGCGCGCGCCCTCATCGACGTGCCTCCGGAGGTTCTTGAGCGTCTGGTCGACTGGCCTCAGTTCTGGACCACCCGCCTGCTGCGCTTCGAGCCGGTCTTCACCCGAGCCGTCGCGCGAGGGGAGCTGGACGACGACGTCGACCGCTCCGCCATCGTCTCCGTCGGCGAGCTGATCGCCGCGCAGACCTACTTCCGGGCCCTGTTCCGGCGCGAGGAGATTGACGACGCCGCCGCCCGACTCATCGTGCGGCGCGCACTCGCCGCCGCAGGACTGTCGTAGCCCCGCGAGTTCGTAGGTTATATCTCGCGTTCGAGGGGTAGAGGGTACGACCTCGAGCTGTAAGGTATGACCGCGCGTAGGGAGGGGCTAGACGTCCAGCCGGCGCAGGACACCTGTGGAAGGCCGTCTTGCCTGCGGTTGCGGTAACCATGGGCGGTGCTGTCTGGAGCAAGGGGACAACTGCTCGTTGCTTGACGAGGGGATCGCGGGTTTCTGGCCGCCTTCCGCCAGTACCATTTACTGTGCCCGTGGTGTCACTCGACAGCTCGGGTCGCAGGTGGGGGCTCGGGCGTGAAGGAGAGGCGAGCATGGCCGGATACGGGCGGCGCAGCGTTGTCGGCATGGGCGTGCTCGGCGGAGTCGCGCTGGTACTGAGCGGATGCGCCGTACCGGCGGGGAGCGGACAGCGGCGGTTAAGCCCGACGACGCAGACGCCAGACGGTCGTTTCGCGGAGTTCACCGAGTACGTTCCGGAGAAGCTGGAGATCAGGACCGATATGGGGCCCCTGGAAGACGCATGCCGGGCATCGGTATCTCCTCCGCCCACTGGGTCTCCCAGTACTGGCAGGAGGAGCGTGAGTTCCTGCCCCCGCAGGACCGCCCGATCTGGACTCACGTGGTCATGACCGTCGAGCCCGGCAGCGCCCAGGCTCTTGCCGAGGCCTCGAGCGGCCCGGCCGAACCGCTCCCGGGCATCTATCCCGACCTGCGCCAGTACGTTCCGAAGGACGACGCCTTCACCACAGTCCCGAAGACGAAGGCTGAAGAGATCCTCGACGTCGAGCACATGATTCAGGATGACCCGAATACTGCTGAGCCGCACCACTTCCAAACCGATCAGGCCGTCATCTGCGCCGACTCCAACCTCCTGATCCTCATTGCGAAGGAGTGGCACATGTGATTCGGCAGGCCCAGCTGCAGGCCTGCTGCCCATGCGGTCGTAGGTTATATCGCGCGTTCGAGGGGTAGAGGGTACGACCGCGCGACCTACCCTACGAACGCGAGGGGCTTGATCTCGTCGAGGCGCTGCGCCGCTCCGGCCTGCTCGACGTCCTACCTCAGGAACTACCCGACGGGGCAAAGGCGCCGTTGCATATCGGCGACAAGGGCTACATCGGGCTGGGCATGATCTCCCCGAGGAGAAAACCGCGAGCCTAGCCCTCCACCCCAGCGACAAGACTTGCAACCGGGCCGCCAGCCAGATCCGCTACGAGATCGAGAGACTCATCGCCAACATCAAGGCCTGGCGTGTCCTGTACATCGGCTACAGAAGACCACTGCAAACCTTCCCGACAGCCATCACAGCAGTTCCCGGAATCATATTCATCCGCATCCTATGAGTAAGTCTCACAGTTAATTTAATGCACCATTAAAAGAGGAGAACTCGTTATGGTAGGTTGCAGGAGGTTGGGTATGAAATCCGGAATCTCATTAAACTTAAGTATATGATGATGATTGAATCGACGACCCCTAGGATCATTGTCGTGACAACCCGATTGGCGACGGAGCAAAGGTAGCCTGTCGACGTTGAGTATTTGATTAAGTTGTTTGCCTGAGTCGTCATAGTCCTGACTTTCGAGCAACACTTCCGCAGAATATCGGGGCAAAGTGCCTGAGGGTGGTGGAGAGGGCGGTGCCCATGCGAAACCTCTCGAGTGGTCAATTGGTAGTTCTACCCATGGGCGGGGCCATCATGTATCGGCATGGTTTCCCTGGATCTTGCGAAGGACACAACTTTGCGAGAGCCGCCTCCGGCATGTGCTTGCAGTGGGCGCTTCAGCTCGGCAGCGCCGCAATCCCTGCCGCTGAAAGTGATTGAGAAAAAAGGGGGTCGTACATAAATGATGTAAATTGCGGAGGTGTTGTGTGCAGGTTTGAATCCGCATTGGTTGACGTAATGATTGAAGCGAAGGAGGCTATCTAATGTGTGGTGAAGTCGTCCCAAACGTCAAAATGATTTCTGGGTTTTAGTACATCGACAGCCTGCATTCTTATGTTAGAGCAGAGGTTGTCGCCTCTGACGAATTTACCCAACGAAAGGGGTGCTGCGTGGCACATGATTTAGTTATTCAATACGAGGCTCTCGAGCATGCGGCTTCTCGAATGAGTCGAACTGCGGAGGATCTGGCATTCTCTCCCTCAGACCATGAGGTGCCACTTCACGCTTCTGCAATAATGTTCTCCGAGGCATTCAACTCCTCGCTCGGCCGGCTCAGTACTGATATGACTTCGCTTGTGGACGGCATCGAGACTCTCGTCTCTGGAGTAAAAGCTGCTGTCGCCCTACTTTCTGACGCTGACTCATCTGTTGCCAGCAGAGCTAGGCAACTTCTTCGAGGAGAATGATTGATATGACTGTAACACTGTCGGCTGCTCGCACCTTTGATGCCAACCCGTATTTCTCTGCTGCGCGCGGTCTGGAATTGCAAGGGCATACGCTTGAGCAGGCGAGTCAGGACCTATCTGGCGTGAGAACATTGGCTGCCGAAGGGTGGCAGGGGGTCGCTGCTAGCGCTTTCTCGGAACGATCTCGGACGGTGGAGAACTCTGGTTGGCGGCTGTCACGGAGTCTTATTCAACACTCGCAGCTTCTGAACTGGTACGCAGCAGCCAAGGAGCTGGCATGTAAAAAGGCTGTATCCATGGCGGATCTTGCGGCTGCCAAAGGTTTCATTGTCTCGGATGTATGGCTGCTGTCTCTTTCTCCGCTACAACTTGTGGGAGGTAATGTTGCTTTTGACCTTGTCGAAATGAATATTCTTCAGGTTGTCATCAATTCGCATGTCAGCATGATTGACCTGGTTGATGTGGAGGCTACCTCGCTGCTGAACGGGAGTGAGGCATTAAATTCAGTTCTTCTTGGAGCGAATAGTGCTCCACATGTCACATCTAACGGGTACGTAGTCGGCAAGATTCCTGATCGCACAATTAATTTTGACAACGATTTTCCGTACAATTCCAAGTGGCTATTCACTTGTGTGGATCTTGACTCGTGGAATTTATGGCATCTCTTGCTTTATTTGTCTAAAACCACTCCTGGGCGTGAGGACGCCAATGATATGTATGAGCATTACTTGAGCGGTAAAGGGACTGATAAGAATTTCGATTTCGAGAAGGGGTACCGGGAAGATATGGGGGTGCGCCGAGAGGTGGACCGTGAAATGAACGAGAGCTTGACGGCGGCTAATGAGTTAGTCAAGGAGGGGCATACTTCTGCGGATTTTCATTCGGGAGTGAAGTCATCTGCCGATGCGAACTATCCTGAGACCGAAAATTGGCAGAAAACCGTTGGTTCGTATTTTTATTACAGTGATTCAGAGTTGAAAGTAGATGGTGATACTGTCACTCTGACGACAACGATGACGGCTAGGGATCGCTGGAACTTCAATAAGGGTGCCAGGGATATAATGTCGGGTGCACCTGATGCTGTGAATGGTAGGTTTGAGGAGCTGGGGTGGGCCAGGAGCTTTGATACAAGCGGTACGATAACGCGGGTTTATTCTTGGAAGGTGGGTGAGGAGCCGCCATACATCGACGGACATGTTATAGTGTGATTAAAACAAGATTCGTGTTGCTGGTTTTGTTGTTGGGTTGGTGATCGGGTATTCGTGGGGCGTCCGATGTGGGGGTGTCTCTTTCTCGTGGGGTGCTTGGCTGCTGGTGCTGGCTTCTTTTGTTGTCGTCTCTTGTGTTGTCGGCGTTTCGTGTGAGCTCTCGGGTCGAGGGCGGAATATCATGCTGGGATGGACAGGGTCGTGGTTAGTGATGATGAGTGGACTGTTTTGCAGGGCTATAAGCACCAGGCGCCTTACAGGTTGATGCGTTTGAAGTCCGAGGCGGTCGTGCTGCTGTCCAAGGGTGTGGATACCGCGGTCGTGGCCCAGGTCGTCGAGCGCACGCCCGAGACGGTGCGCAGCTGGGCTCGGGAGTGGAACCGGTACCGCCTGGCCTCAATCCACACCGGTCACGCCGGCAACCTCAACGCCTCCAGGCTCACCGCCACCCAGCGCCAGGAGGTGGCCGGGGTACTGTCCCGGCCCCCGTCGGAGCAGGGCCTGCCCATCGGGTTCTGGGACGTGCCCCATCTGGCGGCCTGGGTCTACGACCACTTCGAGGTGGAGTACGCCTCTGCCGCCTCCTACCGGTTCCTGCTGCACATGGCGGGCCTGTCCTTCCACCGCCCCCAGACCGTTGACCAGCGCCGCCCGCCCCAGGCGGACGTTGACCAGCGCATGAGCCAGATCCGTTCCGAGATCGTCCGCAAGTGGTCCGATCCCGAGGTGATGGTGGTGTGCGCCGACGAGGTGCGTATCGAGCACGAGGCGATCGTGCGCAGGGCGTGGATCCGCCGGGGGGACGCCGCCCGCCTGGAGGTCGACCGCCGCCGCCAGGCCCAGTCCTACATCGGCTTCCTGCACGAGACCGACGGCACCGTCGACTTGATGACCCTCGACTGGCAGGACACCGGCACCATCACCCAGGCCCTGATCGACCTGACCGTGAAGCACCCCGACAAGAAGAAGATCGTCATCGTGTGGGACAACGCCTCCTGGCACCGTTCAGCAAAGCTCACAAACAGCCTCAAGACCATCAAGAACCTCGAGAGGATCCACCTGATCAACCTACCCGCCTACAGCCCCGACGAGAACCCCATCGAGCACGTCTGGAAAGAAGCAAAGGACAGTATCAGCAACCACCAAAGAGCCACATTCCCCCAAACCCGACAAGCATTCGAGACCTTCATCCAGGCAAACAAGTTCCCCTACCGACTCACAAAATAATCTCGTTTAAACTCCACTATAGCGGTGGAACTGGCGGGTAGGGGCTGCTGCGCTGTCGTATGTACTGTTGGATTCGGCTCGGTTACGCGATGCGCGCGGGACGGGCCCGCCAGGTGGGGCGGCTCACCGGGGGTGCGGCTGTTCGCGGGGCGCGCCCATGCCGTAGTCTTGCCCACGTTGCCCCGGCGAGGGACGCGCCCCACAGGCGCGCATCCGTGATCGACGTGGTGGTACCTGGCGGTACTGCGCGTCGTCGCGCCCAGCCGGACCACCATCAGCCGCGGGGCACCGGGCCCCGCCTCATCCGCAAGGAGAGCCTCATGGCCAACAACGCCATCACCCTCAAGGGTCAGGACCGCACCGAGTTCGGCAAGGGCTCGGCTCGCCAGGCCCGCCGCGCCGGCCAGGTCCCCGTCGTCGTCTACGGCCACGGCACCGAGCCCCGCCACCTCCTGCTCGAGGAGCACGCCACCCGCCTGGCCCTGCGCAACAACGACAACGCCCTGGTCGAGCTGGTCATCGACGGCGGCGAGACCCTCCTGGCCCTGGCCAAGGACGTGCAGCGCCACCCCATCCGCCCCGGCGTGCAGCACGTCGACTTCCTCCTGGTGAACCGCAACGAGCGCGTCGACGTCGAGGTCCCGGTCACCGTCATCGGCACCGCCGCCCCCGGCACCATGCACATGATCGAGGCCGCCACCATCGTGGTCTCCGCCCCGGCCGTCTCCGTGCCCGAGGCCATCGAGGTCGACATCACCGGTGTCGCCGCCGGCACCGTCCTGACCATCGCCGACATCGCCCTGCCCGAGGGCCTGGAGGCCGTCTCCGACGCCGAGACCGCCGTGGTCAACGTGGCCAACGAGCACGCGGTCGCCTCCGAGGTCCCCGAGGCCGTCCCCGCCGAGGGTGACGCCGAGGCCGCCGCCGAGTGAACCACGCGTGACCCGCATGAACAGTCGTGACGACGCGCCGGCCGGAGCCCTCGGCGTCTTGCGCGGCGCCTGCACCCGGCCCACCCCGGGGCGGCCCGCATGAGTGAGGCCTGGCTCGTCGTCGGGCTGGGGAACCCCGGGGCCCGGTACGCCCGCAACCGCCACAACGTCGGCTACATGGTGCTCGACGTCCTGGCCGAGCGCACCGGGTCCCGGTTCTCCAACCACAAGAAGGCCCGTGCCCGTGTGGCCGAGGGGAGGCTGGGCATGATGCCCGGCGGGGCGCCGGGCCCCCGCGTCATCCTGGCCGAGCCCTCAGTCCTCATGAACCTCTCCGGCGGCCCCGTGGCCGGGCTCGTCTCCTACTACGGCATCGACCCCGCCGCCCGCCTGCTCGTCATTCACGACGAGCTCGACCTGCCCGCCCACGAGCTGCGCCTCAAGCGTGGCGGCGGCGAGGGCGGCCACAACGGCCTGCGCTCCATCAGCAAGTCCGTCTCCACCAAGGACTATGCGCGCCTGCGCGTGGGCATCGGCCGCCCGCCGGGCCGCCAGGACCCTGCCGACTTCGTCCTGTCCGACTTCCCCGGCCGCGAGCGCGCCGACCTCGGCGTCACCCTGGAGCGGGCCGCCGACGCCGTCGAGCAGGTCGTCACCCTCGGCTTCGACGACGCCCAGCAGCGCCTGCACGCCCCCCGCTGACGGGGCGCTGCCCACTCCGCCAGCAATGATCGTCAGGCCATGAGGCCGGTCTCGTAGGCGACGACGACGGCCTGGACGCGGTCGCGCACGTCGAGCTTGGCGAGTACGTTGCCCACGTGGGTCTTGACGGTGGTGGCCGACACGACGAGGTGCTCGGCGATCTCCGCGTTCGACATGCCCTGGCTCACGAGCACCAGGATCTCCTTCTCGCGCGGGGTCAGCGAGTCGATCCGCGGGTCCGCGGCCTGGTCCGGCGCGCCCGAGCTCGGTAGCGAGGAGGCGAACATCTCCAGCATTCGCCGGGTGATGCGTGGCGAGACGACCGCCTCCCCGGAGGCCACGGTGCGGATGGCCTCGGCCAGCTCGGCGGGCCGAGTGTCCTTGAGCAGGAACCCGGAGGCGCCGGCGCGCAGCCCGGCGAAGGCGTACTCGTCCAGGTCGAAGGTGGTCAGGATGAGGACGCGTGTGCCCGGGCACTCCCGGGCGATGAGCTCGGTGGCCTCGATGCCGTTCATGCCCGGCATGCGCACGTCCATGAGGATGACGTCGGGGTGCAGGGCCTTGGCCTGGGCCAGGGCGGACGTCCCGTCGGAGGCCTCGCCGACGACGTTGATGTTGTCCTCGGCCTCCAGCACCATGCGGAAGCCCATGCGCATGAGCGCCTGGTCGTCGGCGAGCACGACGTTGATCGGGCCGCTGACCCCGCCGGGCCGCTGGGCCCCGCCGTTACTCACAGGGGCGTGTGCCATGAGGAAGTCCCTTCGTCATGCTCGTCCCAGCGCAGGACCGCGCGGACTCGCCAGCCCGTGGGGGTCGGGCCGGCCTGTACGGTCCCACCATAGACCGATGCGCGCTCGCGCATGCCGATGAGTCCCTTGCCGGATCCGTGCACCGGGCGTGTGTCGGGGGCGGTCTCGTTGTCCACGGTGAGGACCACGGTGCCGATGTGTCGTTCGACATCGACGCTGACGGCCGGCGTCGTCGGCGCGTAGCGCAGCACGTTGGTCAAAGCCTCCTGGGCGATGCGGAACACCGTGAGCTGGAGCGCCTTGTCCGCTGGGAGCGCCGTACCGACCCACCGGTAGCTGACGGGGACGCCCGCCGCCTCGAAGCGCTTGACCAGGCCGGTGATGTCGGCCTGCTCGGGAGCCGGCGCAAGCGGCAGGTCGCCCTGGGACCGGTCGCTTCCAGCGTCGGTGGCCTGCCGGCGCAGGCTGGCTATGGGAGCGCTGGGCTCGACGGGTGCCACGGTCCCCAGGGGTGCGAACTCGGGTACTGGCACGTCGCGGACCTCGTGGCTTCGGGCCGACGGCGCCGAGGACGCTGAGGGTATGGACAGCTCCGGGGATGCGGCCTTTCTTCTCAGGTTCCAGCGGAGGTGGCGCGCAGCAGTGGGCGGCCGGCCGGAGGCCATGGGGACCTCCGAGGTGATACTGGCGGCAGGAGTCGTTGGCGGTGCCGGTGGGACCCGGTCAGGGGAGGTTGCGGTGCGCCCCGAGCCGGATGAGGACGCCGAGCTCGTCGAGCCGGCTGGGGCGGAGGCGGAGCTGCTTGCGACCGAGGGGTCCTCCCGCAGGACCCCTACCAGGCGGCGGGTGTCGGCCAGAGCGTTGCGCCCGGCCTCGGCCAGGGTCTCCATGGCCTGTTTGGCGGTGGCCGGGTTGCGCTCCACGGTGGCGGCGGCGCCGTCGGCCATGGTGATCATGACGGCCAGG
Source organism: Actinomyces viscosus (assembly GCF_900637975.1). Taxonomy (NCBI): domain Bacteria; kingdom Bacillati; phylum Actinomycetota; class Actinomycetes; order Actinomycetales; family Actinomycetaceae; genus Actinomyces; species Actinomyces viscosus. The sequence continues at coordinate 3,156,067 of NZ_LR134477.1, forward strand.
GAGTGGGCGACGACGTCGTGCATCTCCCGGGCGATGCGACTGCGCTCCTCGGCAGCAGCCAGCAGTGTGGCCTGCTCACTGGCCAGGGCCATCCGGGCCGAATGGGCCTCCAGAGTCTTGAGTCGCAGGCGGGCTGAGCGGGTATTGAGGCCCACCAGGATACCCACGCTGAGGAGGAGTATGAGGAGGGCCGCGTTGCGCAGGAACTGCTCAAGCGTCAAGTTGCTCGTGAGGATGACATCCAGGGCAAGGGTGACTAGGGAGACCGCTCCCGCGGTCCATGCGACGGCCGGCTTTCGGTGCGAGGCAATGGTGCCCAGCGTGATGGGGACAGCCAGCAGGCTCATGCCGCTGACGCCGCTGGCCGCGTACAACAGCTGTTCCTCCGTGAGGTCGAAGGTCCATATGACTCCGAACTGGTAGATCTCCGGGATGAAGAGGATGACGGCCCACGTCCAGACAGGGAATCGTCTACGCAAGGCCAGTGCTGCTCCTGCTAGCGTTAGCGAGCTCAAGGCCGGTGGCAGGATGGGATAGGCGCTGACGGGGCTGTCATGTCGGAAGAGAACCGTGATGCCCATGAGGATGCTGAAGGCGAGGGTCCCGAGGGCGATGAGGGCATCCGCGACCATCGGGTGACCGTGGCACCACTGACTGATCGCGCGCAGCAGGCCCCGGGGCTCCGGCCGGAGCTCGGGATCGTCGTCCTCGGGCATGCTTGTGGCTGTACGGCCGGGCTGAGAAGTGGGCAGCGGGCTGGGCATAGGGCTCAGTGTGTCATTCCACGGAGGTGTCATCGACGGCAACTTGAGCGGCTGGGACGACCGGGACCGCTGGGGCCGGGGTTGAGGCCTCTGCGCGTTGGCGGGGGCCGAGTGACTGGACGAGGTCGTCATCGGTAACGAACGGACCATGGCTCGCAGAAGAGCCGGGTTGGTCAGGACCGAGCGGACCGACGCCCCCCCGCCTCGGGAGAACCGGGATCCTCCCGAGGCGGGGCGGGTGAGGAGGCCGAGGAAGGAGGTGTGGGGACTGACATGGGTCATGACCTCCTGTCGGTTTCGGCGGGCGCCGACTCAGGCGTCGCGCCGGGAGAAGACGATCCAGGCGGCGATGAGGGGGACGATCGCCCAGGCGATGAAGACCGCAATGGCCTGGCCGTGGGTGAGGAACTGGGAGCCCTCCCCGCCCCACTGGGTGGAGAGCTGGAAGGGATCGGAGACGGCCGTGGAGACGGTGCTGGGCAGGCAGCCGATGATCTTGTTGGCCCAGTCCCACCTGCCGGCTGCGAGCTGGAGGGGGACGATGACGACGAACAGGAGGGAGACGACCACGGTGATGGCACCGGCGGTCGAGCGCAGCAGGAAGCTGATGCCCAGAGTCATCAGGGTGATAACGGCGAAGGCCAGGCCCGATCCCCAGATGTAGCCCAGGTAGTGGGAGTCGGTGAGGGAGCCGGCGTGCTCGCCGAGGAAGGGCTTGGAGATCGCCCAGGACAGGAAGACGGATACGGATCCCAGGATGAAGGAGATGACGGAGACGACCACGGCCTTGGACACCAGGATGCGCCCGCGGTGGGGGACGGCGGCCAGGGAGGAGCGGATCTGTCCGGAGGAGTACTCGCCGGTGATGATGAGGGCTCCCAGGACCGCGATGACGATCTGCCCGAAGCTCAGGCCTGCGGTGACGGCGTCCTTGGCCATGTCCTGGTACTGGTCCGTCTGTCCGACGGCGGCGGCTATACCGGCACCGAACAGGACGGTCAGTGTGATGGCGATGAAGCAGATGATCCAGGTCGAGCGCAGGGTCCAGATCTTGAGCCACTCCGCGCGTACGGAGCGCAGGACGGTCTGGCGGCCCTGGATGCGCAGGTTCGTGGGGCGGGGGATGGTGCTTACAACGGTGGGCGCGGAGGTGTTCGCAGGGGTCTGGAGCATGGAGCTGGTGGGGGCGTGCGTAGGGGTGGTGACAGTCATGACAGGACTTTCTGGCGCGAGTCGAATGAGATGGTGGGTGCGTGGCGGTCGATGGCTTGCCGGAGTACGAGCCTCAGTGCCGGGGCAGGCCCTGCTGAGGCGCCTGGTCCGATGGCCGAGGTGCTGCCTGGCCGGCGGGATCGGTGCGGTACTCGACCGAGTCGTTGGTCAGCGTCAGGTACGCCTCCTCGAGGCTGGCGTGGATGGTGGTGAGCTCGTGCAGGACGACGCCGCCCTGCGCGGCGAGCTCACCGATGGCGGCGGCGGTGGCGGCGGTGGTCTCCAGGACGCTGGGGGCCACGGGGCGGGCGGCCAGATCGCGGGCGGCCATGAGCTCGGCGAGCCGGCCGGCCTGGGGGGAGGCCACCCGCACGCGGTCGGTGGTGGCCGAGGCGATGACGTCGTCGACCGGGCCGGCTGACAGGATGCGGCCGCGGCCGATGACCAGGAGCTGGTCGGCGGTCTGGGCCATCTCACTCATGAGGTGGGAGGAGATGAAGACGGTGCGGCCCTCGCCGGCCAGGCGGCGGCAGGTCTCGCGCACCCACTTGACGCCCTCGGGGTCCAGTCCGTTGACGGGCTCGTCGAACAGGAGCACGCCGGGATCACCCAGCAGGGCGGCGGCGATGCCCAGGCGCTGGCTCATGCCCAGGGAGAAGCCCTTGACGCGCTTCTTGGCCACCGACGTCAGGCCGGTGATCTCCAGGACCTTGTCGACCCGCTTGGCCGGAATGCCGTTGGAGGCGGCCAGCTGACGCAGGTGGTTGCGGGCACTGCGCGACCCGTGCAGGCCCTTGGCGTCCAGCAGGGCGCCGACCTCGCACAGGGGAGCGGGCAGGTCGCGGTAGGGGCGTCCATTGACGGTGACCGTGCCGCCGGTGGGCTTGTCCAGGCCCATGATCATGCGCATGGTGGTGGACTTGCCGGCCCCGTTGGGGCCCAAGAACCCGGTGACGGTGCCGGGCTGGACGGTGAAGGAGATGTTGTCCACCGCGGTCTTGTCGCCGTAGCGCTTGGTGAGATTGGCTGCCTCGATCATGATGCTTCCTCTTCGACGTAGACCTCTGGTGAGGCGGGTGGAGCGGGTTCGGGATGGGGACACCGGGACAGGTGCCCGAGCAGTTCGGTGACTGTGGGACGGACTGTGGGATGGCTGGTGTCTGGCAGCGGCTGAGCGGCCCGGTTTTCCCGGGGTCCAACCGGATGGCTCCAGCCTAGGAACGTGCCGTCGTCGGCGAATCGGCCGGGGTGACGAACCCGGAACCGGACAGGCCCGGGCCGCCAGAGGGAGGCGGCTCCTCCTGGAGGATGAGCCGATCGGTCGGAGAAAGTCGCCAGCGCCTCCCGAACAGGACCCGAACAGGGTGGGTATCTCTCCCCTGAGGACTACGTCCTGAGGGAAAAGGGTTTCCCTCACCACGCCAGGGGTGCGCATAATGAGCACAGTCTCCGGTAACGGCCCTCAACCGGTCGGCCGGGCTGTGAGCGGAGGTTCCTGCGGACCGTTCGCCCCAGACCCCTCAGAGAGGACGAGAGGATCATGAGCAACCCATTCTTCAGCCGTAGCACCGCCTTCCAGGAGGGCGCCCGGGTGGGCGGGTCGGCCCCGACCCGGACGCCCAACGGCTACCCCACCATGCCCGGCTACCAGGCCGGCCAGCAGTACGGCCAGACCAGTCAGGTCGCAAACCGGTACGGGCAGGCCACCGGCTACGGCCAGGTGAGCCCCGAGCAGATGGCCGGCCTGGAGGCCCAGTACCAGGCGCCGTCGGCCACCAACGCGGACATGCGCCGCATGACCTACGACGACGTCATCATCCGCACCGGCGGCATGTTCGCCGTCATCCTGGTCATGGGCGCTCTGTCCTGGAACCTGGTGACCAGCACCGATGAGTCCACCGCCGCGCTGGGCGGCATGGCGATGCTCGCCGGCATCTTCGGCAGCCTCGTCCTGGGAATCGTCAATTCTTTCAAGCGGGACCCTTCCCCGGCCCTCATCCTGGCCTACGCGGCCTTTGAAGGCCTCCTGCTCGGCGGCCTGTCCGGGTTCATGGAGGCCCGCTACGAGGGCATCGTCGTCCAGGCCGTGCTGGCGACGCTGGCCACCTTCGGCGCCATGCTCGCCGCGTACTCCTACGGCGGCTTCCGGGTCCAGGGACGGTTCCGCCGAGTGGTGGTCGTGGCCACGCTCGGGTACGCGATCTTCTGCCTCATCAACCTCGGCCTGTCGATGACCGGCCTGGCCGGCGGGGCCTGGGGCCTGCGCTCCATGACCGTTATGGGGATCCCGCTGGGCATCCCGCTGGGGATTCTCGCAGTCGTCCTGGCCTCCCTCTTCCTGGCGATCGACTTCGAGTCCATCGAGAACGGGGTCCGCAACGGACTGCCCCAGCGTTACGCCTGGGCCGCCGCCTTCGGCCTGGTCGTCACCATCGTGTGGCTCTACGTGGAGTTCCTCCGCCTGCTGAGCTACTTCCGCGACTGACTCGAGTCGCGCGACCGGATCCGGTTCCGAGTCTCCGGGGCCGCGCTATCCTCTCGGCCGGGGCCGGGACGTATCACCCAGGTGATGTGTCCCGGCCCCGGCTGCGTGTCCGGTGGGTACCCGCCGCGCGCCCCTCGACAGGGTCGCCTGCTGCCACCTGCTGCCACCTGTCCTGGGCCGCCCGAAGCGCAGTCCCGCACAGGGTCTGTAGCGGACCCGCGCAGAACGCTGGGCGACCCCGCCCGGACAGTTCGCGCTGGGCCGAGGTCCGCGGCGGCGTCGGGCCAGAGGCCTCACGTAGGCTCGCCGCATGATCAACATCAACATGCCCTCGGTTGAGGGCGCCATGGGCGCCAAGCCCACGCTCACCTTCCCCGGGGCCAAGGCCCCCGAGGGGTTGCAGGTCCAGGTGCTCGACGCCGGTGACGGCCAGGTGGTCGAGGCCGGCGACACGATCGTGGCCAACTACCTGGGGCAGATCTGGGGCGGTGACGTCTTCGACAACTCCTACGACCGTGGCCAGCCGCTGAACTTCCAGGTCGGCGTCGGCATGGTCATCCGCGGCTGGGACGACGCCCTCGTGGGTCAGCGCGTGGGCTCGCGCCTCCTGCTGTCCATCCCCTCCGAGCTCGGCTACGGCGACCGCGGCGTCCCGCAGGCCGGCATCCGCGGCGGCGACACCCTCGTCTTCGTCACGGAGATCCTCGGCGTCATCTGAGCCGGCTTCCTCACCTTGCTCTACGCGCGTTCGTACGGTAGGCGCCTTCGGCGCACCATCGGAGTGCGTCTATGGTGCCTTCCGTGCGAACGCGTACTCGCTGCGGCGCCCAGGGCTGCGGCGGCTGCGATACTCTGGGGGGCGGCGCGCTCGCGCCACACCCGGTAGCACGAACTGCACGGTCCGGAGGAAGTCCGGATGACGCCGTCGGGGCCGAGCTCAGCGACGTCGAGCTCTACGACTTCCTCCTGAACCACGGCGGCGACCTCATCGACCGGGCTGCCGCATCTGCGCCGGTTCCGGCATCCAGGTCGGCGGACTTCCCGACGACGGCGCGTCCGCTCAGCCCCAAGCGCACCGCTCGGCAGGCGGCCAAGGAGGCCGCCAGAGCGCGTCCCTCCACCGGCGCGCAGGCCGCCCTGGGCGCTGCCCGCGAGGAGATCTCGGCCCGAGTGGCCCGCAACCGGAGCCAACGCCGCCGCCAGGAGTCGGACGAGGCCTGGGACCGCCGTCGTCAGCGGGCCCAGCGCCGCCGCAGCAGCCGATGACGCAAGAGGAGCGTTCCGGAAATATTGCCTTCGAGACCCTGCCGACCGTCGTCGGAATAGAGGCCGGGGAGGGGCACGGGACCGCGCGGGGTCAGCGGTATCACGTCCCAGGGAGAGAGTACGGCGCGGCGCCGGGGGCCGGCTGGGGATACGCTGTGGCAACACGGCGTCGTGACGTGCCGGCCATTCCCCTGAGGCCGGCGCCTTGCGACGCCGTTCCGGTCCGCCTGCCCGAAAAGGAACCGCTCATGCCGCAGTATCGCAGCGCTACCTCCACACACGGCCGCAACATGGCCGGCGCCCGTGCTCTGTGGCGGGCCACGGGCGTCAAGGACTCGGACTTCGGTAAGCCTATCGTCGCCATCGCGAACTCCTTCACCCAGTTCGTCCCCGGGCACGTGGGCCTGCGCGACGTCGGCCGCCTCGTGGCCACCGAGATCGAGGCCGCCGGCGGCCTGGCCAAGGAGTTCAACACGATCGCCGTCGACGACGGCATCGCCATGGGCCACGACGGCATGCTCTACTCCCTGCCCAGCCGCGACCTCATCGCCGACTCCGTGGAGTACATGGTCAGCGCCCACTGCGCCGACGCCCTGGTGTGCATCTCCAACTGCGACAAGATCACCCCGGGCATGCTCATGGCCGCCATGCGCCTCAACATCCCGGCCATCTTCATCTCCGGCGGCCCCATGGAGTCGGGCAAGATGACCGCCGCCGATGGCACCACCCGTAAGCTCGACCTCATTGACGCCATGATGGACGCCGCCGACCCCACGGTCGCCGACGAGACCATCAGTGCCATCGAGCGCCTGGCCTGCCCCACCTGCGGCTCCTGCTCGGGCATGTTCACCGCCAACTCCATGAACTGCCTCACCGAGGCGCTCGGACTGGCCATGCCCATGAACGGCACTCTGCTGGCCACTCACGCCGACCGCGGCGAGCTGTTCAAGCGGGTCGGCCACCAGATCGTCGAGATCACCCGCGCCTACTACGAGCACGACGACGCCTCCGTCCTGCCGCGCTCCATCGCCACCAAGGCCGCCTTCGAGAACGCCATGAGCCTGGACATCGCCATGGGCGGCTCCACCAACACCGTCCTGCACCTGCTGGCCGCCGCCCAGGAGGCCGAGGTCGACTTCACCATGGCCGACATCGACCGCCTCTCGCGCAAGGTTCCCCACCTGGCCAAGGTGGCTCCGTCGACGAACCTCTACCACATCGAGGACGTCCACCGCGCCGGCGGCATCCTCGGCATCCTCGGCGAGCTCGACCGCGGCGGCCTGCTGGAGACCTCCACCTCCAACGTCCTGCGCTCCACCCTGGGCGACGAGCTCGCCGCCTATGACATCGCTCGCCCCGGCCCCGACGGTGTCCCCGGCTCCCAGGTCAGTGAGAGGATCCGCACCGGCTACCTCGCCGCCCCCGCCGGCGCGCGCACCACCGAGATGTTCTCCCAGGCCTCGCGCTGGGAGTCCCTTGACACCGACCGCGCCGCCGGCTGCATCCGCGACGTCGAGCACGCCTACTCCGCCGACGGCGGCCTTGCCGTCCTGTTCGGCAACATCGCCGAGAAGGGCTGCATCGTCAAGACCGCCGGGGTGGACGAGTCGATCCTGACCTTCTCTGGGACCGCCGTCGTCTTCGAGTCCCAGGAGGACGCCGTCGCCGGGATCCTCGGCAAGCAGGTGAAGTCCGGCGACGTCGTCATCATCAGCCACGAGGGCCCGCGCGGCGGCCCCGGCATGCAGGAGATGCTCTACCCGACGACCTACATCAAGTCCATGCACCTGGGCAAGGAGTGCGCTCTGCTCACCGACGGGCGCTTCTCCGGGGGCACCTCGGGCCTGAGCATCGGCCACGTCTCCCCGGAGGCGGCAGCCGGTGGACTCATCGGCCTGGTGCGCAGCGGCGACATCATCGACATCGACATCCCGCGCCGCTCCATCTCAGTGCGCCTGAGCGACGAGGAAATCGAACGTCGCCGCGCCGAGGAGGAGGCCCGCGGCGAAGCCGCATGGACCCCGCACGTGGACCGACCCCGCAAGGTCTCCGCGGCGCTGCGCGCCTATGCCATGCTCGCCACCAGCGCCGACCTGGGTGCGGTACGTGATCTCAAACGGCTCGGTGTCAAGTGATCGTTGATCCTGCGGGGAATGACGGAGCATTCGGTGTGCAGGGAGCGGGACAGCATAGGGCTGTCCCGCTCGGAGCGGGGCCGGTGCTGACTGTGGATCGAGGACAGGGCGTCATGGCAAACCAGTGAGGACGAACACGCTTTATTCACGTCATTTAACGGAAGTATCTTAAAGGTGAATTGAAAACGAGTCTCATCTCTGCTTAAGGTGCTTCTCGTGGTAACTGCTCTTAGATCCCTGTGCGTCAGCAGCGGGAGACGCAGGCTCGTAGACGAGGTGAGCCTCACCCTGAACCCCGCCAGCCGCACTGCGCTTGTGGGCTGCTCCGGAGCCGGCAAGTCCCTGACGTGCGCCGCCCTGGCCGGTACCCTTCCGCCCGGTCTGACCGCAACCGGAAGTCTCACCGTCTCACTCCCACGCGACGAGTCGGGTGCGACAACTCCTCCGCCCCGCGCACCCAACCTGCTCGGCCTGCCCGCAGCCATGCGTCCTCGTGGATCGCGCATCGCCCTCGTTCCTCAGGATCCCACCGCGTCTCTGCACCCCCTCATCACCGTCGGACGCCAGGTCGCTCTGGCTGCCGTTGCCACCGGACTCACTGATGACGAGGCCAGGGCGCGTGCCACCCAGATGCTCGACGCGGTTGGACTGGACGAGGCCGTCGGCACGAGGGTGCCCGGGCGTCTCTCCGGCGGTCAGCGCCAGAGGGCCTGCCTGGCCCTTGCCCTGGCCGGGAAACCCGCTCTCATCCTTGCCGACGAGCCGACCACGGCGCTCGACGTCATCGCCCGCGCCAGGATCCTCAGGCTGCTGACCGACCTCACCGACTCGCCCACGGCCCCCGCCCTCCTCTTCATCACCCACGACCTGCCCGCCGCCACCATCTGCGAGACCATCGCCGTTCTCAGCGAGGGGAAGGTCGTCGAGACCGGGCCGACCCGGCAGGTCCTCAGCAACCCCGCTCACCCGGTCACCGCCGCCATGCGCGATGCCGCCGCGGACGAGACACTCGACGGCGCCCTGGCGGCGGTCGAGCTGCACGACGCCGTTGACGGTGCCGCCGCATGAAGGGCCTGTCCGTCCGCGGGCTGACCCGCTCCCACCCCGACCTCGACGGCTACCGCCAGGTCCTCCACGACGTCGACCTGGACCTGCCCCCGGGCCAGAGCGTCGCCCTGCTGGGGCGCTCCGGCTGCGGCAAAACCACTCTCCTGCGCGCTCTGCTGCTCCTGGACCACCTGGGACCCCACGACGGCGGTGAGATCCTCCTGGACGAGCAGCCGGTCGTGCGCCGCCGCAACGTGCGCGACCTGCTGCCCTACCGGCGCACCGTCCAGTACGTGCCTCAGGATGCTGCCGCCAGCCTCGACCCCGCCCGTACCGTTATCGAGCAGGTCGCCCGGCCGCTGCGCGCCCTCGGGATCCCGGGCTCCCGCAGCGACCATGAGGAGCGGGCCCGTGCGCTCCTGACCGAGCTCGAGATCCCCGAGGACATATGGGGCAGCAAGCCGCACCGGGTCTCCGGCGGTCAGGCCCAGCGCGTGGCCATCGCCCGCGCGCTGGCACCCCGCCCCCGCTACCTCCTGCTCGACGAACCCGTCTCAGGACTCGACCCCGCCCTGCGCCGGCAGGTCCTCGAGCTCCTCGCCCGTATCGAGGCGGCCCCCGAGGCCGACGAGCAGAACGACGCCGCTCTGGCTGGTGACAGCGCCGTGCCCGCCCCAGCCCTGCTCGTCGTGTCCCACGACCTGGCCGCCGTCGCCCGCATCTGCTACCGCGGCATCGTCATGGACGACGGCACGCTGGTCGAGGACGCTCCCATGTGCCGGCTGCTGAGCTCGCCCGAGACCCCCGCCGCGCGCGCCCTGCGCGACGCGGTCCCCAACCTGCCGTGACCCCGACCCCGGCTGACGCAGACCCTGTACGAACCGTAGCACCGACCACCAGCCCTAGAAGGAGCACTCATGTCCTCTCGTCTTAGCCCCAACCGCCGCCAGGTCCTCGCAGCCCTGGGGATCGGCGCTGGCGCCACCGCGGTCGGCGCCTGCTCATTCGGAGCGAAAGGAACGAAAGCCGGCGGACGTATCCGGCTCGTCATGTTCTCCGAGCCCAAGGCCGCCCTAAGTCCCCTGTCCGATGATGCCTTCACCCTCACCCGATGCTCCTGCGCCGAGACCCTGACCATGCTCGACGAGGAGGGCAATGCCAAGGGGCTGCTGGCCTCCGCCTGGACGCGGGTGGACAACACCACATGGCGCTTCACCATCCGCGATGGGGTCACCTTCCACGACGGAACCGTCCTGAGTGCGGAGAACGTCGCCTCTTCCCTGACTTTCACCGCCAGCGCCCCCAAGCAGCCGCGGGTCCTCAACGGCGTCACGCTCACCGCCACCGCCGAGGGCAAGGACGTCGTCATCAAGACCGAGACTGCCGACCCGCTCATGCCCATGAGGCTCTCGGGTCCCTCGCTGGTCATTCTCTCCCCGGCCGCCTATCCTGACGCCGCCGGCGGGAGTGTCGACCCCGTGGGCCATGGAACCGGCGCCTTCAAGCTGACCAAGATCACTGGCAAGGCCTCGGCCACCTTCGACCGGTACAACAAGTACTGGGGGGACAAGGCCAAGGCCGAGGGCCTCGACGTCACCTTCGTCCCCGAGGGATCGACCCGGGCCAGCTCGCTGATCTCGGGCAATGCCGACCTGGTCGAGGCCATACCGATCGCCCAGCTCTCCAGCGTCGAGCAGAGCGCTGCCGTGGACGAGATCGCCATCTCGCGCGCCTGCACCCTTTACCTCAACACCTCCAAGGTCTTCTCCGACCCGGGTCTGCGAGCCGCGGTTTGCGCCGCCATCAACGCCCAGGACATTGTGGACAAGGTCTACGAGGGCCACGCCGACGCCTCGGCCGGGCTCCTGGGCTCGATGGTGAGCTGGGCCGCCGACCTGCGGGCCTGGGGCCGCGACGTCTACTCCGGCGCCTCCGGTGCGGCTGCGGCGGGGAAGGTGCCGGGATTCCCCGCCGCCACCGCCGTGCCCGCGGGTACCAGCATCACTCTGGGGTCCTACAGCGACCGTCCCGAGTTACCGGAGGCCGTTGTCCTCCTGGCACAGCAACTGGAGCAGATCGGCTTCACCGTCACTCAAGACGTGCGCGACTACAGCCAGATCGAGACCGATGCCCTGGCGGGGAGATTCGATGCCTTTCTCATGTCGCGCAACACGGTCCTGGACACCGGTGACTCGGTGGCCTACATGGCCTCGGACTACTCCTCCACGGGAACCAACGCCCTGACTTTCCTCAAGGACGGGACCGTGGACGCGGCCATCAGCAACGCGGCTGTCACCGAGCCGGGTCAGGAGCGCCAGAAGGCCACGATGGAGGCTGAGCATGCGATTCTGGCCACCGGCGCCGTCGTCCCCATCCTCCACGAGCGGATCCGGGTCGGGCACGCTAAGGAACTCACCGGGGTCGCGCTCGATCCGCGTGAGCGCGCCCTGGTCACCACCTCCACCACGCTGGGCAAGTGAGCCGGCCGGCGGCCGGGCGTCGCGGCGACGCCGCTCTAGACGTCGTACCGGGTGTCGATTCGAACGCCGTCTCGGAGCCGAGGTGGTGGGGCCGGGTCGGTCGCGCCTTGGCCCGAGCCCGCAGCCGCTACGACGGGGTGACCACGGCGTCGCGCGTCGTCGCCCTGGCCTCGCTGGTGGCTCTGGTGGGGATGCTGCCCTGGCTGTCCAGCAAGGACCCGGCGCTGTCGATCTTCCGGGCCACCTCCGCCGAGGGGGAGGCGACTCCCGAGGTTCTGGACGCCATCCGTCGGAGCCTGGGCCTGGACGGCGGGCCACTGCGCTCCATTGGTCACTGGCTGGCGGGGCTCCTCCGTGGCGACATGGGCACCTCCTGGGTGAGCGGGATCGACGCCGGAGCGGCGACGTGGCAGGAGTTCGGCGTCTCGCTGAGTCTCATGGGCACCACGTTGCTGGTGGCCCTCGTCATCAGCGGCGCCCTGGCTGCTTCGGCCCTGCGCAACGGTCTTCGGGGCAGGTCGCGGCCGAGCGGGGGCGCCTTGGCCGCGATCCTGACCGCGCTGCCCGAGTATCTCCTCGCACCGATCCTCATCCTGTTCCTGGCCGTGTACGTCAGGCTGCTGCCACCGCTGGGCTGGAACGGCCCCGAGAACATGGTGCTGCCCTCTCTGGCTCTGGGCATGCCCGCGGGTGGACTGCTGGGAGGGCTCGCCGCTGACGCCATCACCGCCACCTTCGGTGAGCGCTGGGTGGCGACCTGGGCGACCGCAGGAGTGTCGGGGCGGGCGATGGCCGTCGCGGTGCTGCGGCGCGCTCTGACTCCTCTGATCGGGCAGGTGGCGCTGGTCGTGGTCGGCCTGACCGGTGGAGCGGTGGCCGTGGAGAAGGTCTTCGCCATTCCCGGGATCGGCCGCAGCCTGCTCAATGCTGCGATATCCCAGGACGTGCCCGTGCTCCAGGCCGGGATCCTCCTGCTGCTGGCACTGGCTCTGGGCACGGGCGCCGTCGCCGAGCTGGTCCGTCGCGCCCTGCTGGGACAGGCGGCCGGCGCCGGCGGGTTGTCGGCCTCGCCGCCTGTCGGGCACTCGGACCGGGTGGCGCGGATGGTGGCGATCGCGGGTGCTTCCGCGCTGGTGCTCATGGTGCTGGCGGGCATCTCGCGCAATCCGACGGTCTCGGTCGCAGGCCGTTTGGAGCGTCCCAGCCCGGCGCTGCCCCTGGGAGCCGACGCCTTGGGGCGCGACGTGCTGGCCAGGGTTGCTCACGGTGCGGTCTCCACCGTGCTCAGCGCTTTGGCGGTCATGGTAGTGTGTTTCGTCATCGCGCTGCTGGTGGGGCTGTTCCCCAGAGCGTCGGTGGGTTTCGTCGAGGTCGCCAACGCGGCGCCACCGGTGCTGGCGGGACTGATCGTGGCGGCCGTGACCGGTCCCAGCGAGATCGGCGCGGTGATCGCCGTGGCCACTGTCGGTTGGGCTCCGATGGGCTCTCACGCGGCATCCCTCGTCATGGAGGCCCGTCAACGTCCCGACATCGGGATCGCTCCGGTCCTGGGGGAGGGGCGCGTGCGGATCATGCTGACCCGGGTGCTTCCCGCCGTCATTCCTCCGCTGGTGCGTCACGCGGCGCTGCGGCTTCCCGGTATCGCCCTGGCCCTGGCCGGGCTCGGTTTCCTGGGGCTGGGCGCGCAGGCCCCGACTCCCGAGTGGGGCCTGGTCCTGTCCGAGGCGCTGCCCTACATCGAGCGCGCTCCCTGGGCGGTTAGCGCCCCTGCGCTCGCGCTGGTGGTGCTGTCGGTGACGGCGGTCGCCGCCTCCCGCTCGAACTGAGCTTTTCTAGTGTGCATACTCACTTTTAACTTATTCGATTCAGGTCAGACAACACTGAGAAACCACACGCAACTCGCTGCGATGAAAGCTGTGATCCCGGGAACGTATTTACGGGGATGGCGGAGCACTTCGCGCTCCGATTTCCAGTTTGTGTGCGGCCAAAACATCTCCATGATGGCGGCGGTCGCGGCTGCCGCGATAGCAGCAACCATGGTCACAGCCAGATTGAGGAGAGTCGTGGTCGACCAGCCCGGCGCAAGTGTCACGATGATGATGCAGATTGTGTGGCATACGGCGAGTTGAAAACCGAAGCGCCAGTAAGACAACCACGTTCGAGGACAACACTTGGTCATAAGCCAGCTACTTGGATTTCTAGAAAAATATGAGTTTAGAGGAGTATTTGAAACCACCAAAATGAAACCGAGAGACCAGGTTGAGCTGTGGCGGCGAAGCGATAAGTTGATGACTATTCCAGCACCGATAAGCGCGAGTAAGTTTATGTGGGCCATTCGAGAACTCAAAAGCTCACCAAGAACCAGGTGTGAGGCTGTGAGGTTCTGTCTCCTAAAATGACGAGTGTTGTCGCCTCCAACTTCGAAACCTGCGACGATGCACAATATAGCCGCCACCAGTGCTATGAGCGCTCCATAAACAGGGACCGCACGAACCACTAAGACCACAATTGCTGCCAGGCCGGATTACCGACAAGATCGTCGAGGAGATGCCGTCGTGGTGAGCGCGTCCGCTCGAGCGCGTCCATGCGGCGATCTTCATCGACGCGATCGGGGTCAAGGGCCGTGACGGCCAGGTCGGGAACCAGCCGTTCTATGCGGCGATCGGGGCCGACCCGGAGGGCCACAAGAACATCCTGGGGATCTGGCCCGGCCAGGGCGGTGGGGAATCGGCCAAGTTCTAGCTGGCCGTGCCGACCGACCCGCGCAACCGTGGCGTGGCCGACGTGTTCTTCGTCATCTGTGATGGACTGATCGGGGCGCTCTGGGGCGGCCGGAGTTGGTCGGAGCCGGATCAGCCTCCGCTCATGCGCCGTTCCTAAGGGGCTGCTCCACGAACCTCGGGTCCTACTGGAGGACAGTTAACCGCACTGCACGAACCCCCGACCATCGTGGAGTACGCCCATGTATCGGCCAGTAGCCTCTAACCGCCGTGCAATACATAGTCGTGCAGTACATAAGGGTCGTCACTGTTTCCTGTGGCCGTCGGGACGTACTGCCCCCTGGGGACCGCGTTTCCGCGCAGACCGCTGGGGTGGCAGATCAGCGGTCCGTAAGAGAAGGCGGTTCTCGGCGCGAAGAGAAGATACGTCCTGTGACGGACCGCAGTCGTCGATGGCCGCGAGCGCTCGTGAGCGCCGGGCGCGGTAGTCCTGCTTGAGCCGGGTGGCTCCCCGCCGATTACGCTGTCACCCGTGAACGAGCTCGACAGCGTCAGCACTAACGGAACCCCGGCCTGGGACAGCGCCCGCTACCTGCGGGAGATCCTCAAGGCCCCCGTCTACGAGGCGGCCGAGCACACGCCCCTCCAGGAGATGCCCGCCCTGTCGGCCCGCCTGGGCAACACGGTCGAGGTCAAGCGCGAGGACCTCCAGTCGGTCCACTCCTTCAAGATCCGCGGCGCCTACAACGCCATGCGCTCCCTGGGCCCGGCCGAGCGCGAGCGCGGCGTCGTCACCGCCTCGGCCGGAAACCACGCCCAGGGCGTGGCCCGCTCCGCCGCCCTGCTGGGGGTCAGCGCCATCATCGTCATGCCCACGGTCACCCCCCAGATCAAGGTCGACGCCGTGCGCGCCCTGGGCGGCGAGGTCCGCCTCCACGGGGACAACTTCGACGCCGCCAAGGCCGAGGCCCAGCGCCTCGCCGAGGCCGAGGGACGCACCTTCATCGCCCCCTTCGACGACCCCCGCGTCATCGCCGGCCAGGGCACCATCGGCCTGGAGCTCATCCAGCAGGACGCCCACCTCGACCGCGTCTTCGTGCCCGTGGGCGGCGGGGGTCTGGCCGCCGGCGTCGCCGTCCTCATCAAGCAGCTCATGCCCGGGATCAAGGTCATCGGCGTCGAGCACGAGGAGTCGGCCTGCCTCAAGGCCGCCATGCTCGCCGGCGAGCCCATCACCCTGCACCACGTGGGCCTGTTCGCCGAGGGAGTGGCCGTGCGCCGCATCGGCGAGGAGACCTTCCGCATGTGCCGCGCCCTGCTCGACGACGTCGTCACCGTCTCCTCCGACGAGACCTCCGCCGCCGTGCGCGACATCTTCGACGACGTGCGCGCCATCTCCGAGCCCTCGGGCGCCCTGGCCCTGGCCGGCCTCAAGCGCTACGCCGCCGAGCACCACCTGGCCGACGAGCGCCTGGCCTTCATCCTCTCGGGCGCCAACCTCAACTTCCACCAGCTGCGCTACATCTCCGAGCGCTCCGAGATCGGTGAGCAGCGCGAGGCGATCCTGGGCGTCACCATCCCCGAGGAGCAGGGCTCCTTCCTGCGCTTCGCCTCCATCCTGGGCACCCGCTCGGTCACCGAGTTCAACTACCGCCTCTCCGCGGCCCGCGCCGCCACCGACCCCGCCCGTATCTTCGTGGGCGTGCGCATCGCCGGCAATCAGGAGCGCGCCGCGATCGTGGTCGACCTGGAGGAGGCCGGCTACGACGTCGTCGACCTCACCGACGACGAGCTCGCCAAGGTCCACGTGCGCTCCATGATCGGCGGGCGCGCCACCCCCGGTGTGCCCGAGCGCCTCTTCTCCTTCCTCTTCCCAGAGTCCCCCGGGGCCCTCGTCCACTTCCTGGAGGTGCTGGGCACGCGCTGGAACATCACCCTGTTCCACTACCGCACCGACGGCGCCGACTACGGCCGCATCCTGTGCGCCTTCGCCGCCGGGCCCGACGACGTCGAGCTGACCGAGCACATGGACCGGCTCGGCTACTCCTACAACGAGGAGACCGCCGACCCCGCCTTCCGCTTCTTCTTGGCCCGCTGAACCGTGACAAACTCGTGACCCCGGGGTCTCGGCCAGTGGGCTTCGGTGCTGGCGGCGATCTGCTGTGGTGGGTGTCATGAGATAGGGGGTCGCTGTTTCTAGTGCGACTCCCATAAGGTTATTGACGAATCACTTGTCGCGGCCGGGTGCGTTGAGAGCGCCCCGGTGGCCTCCACCTGACGCCGGCCGCGCCCCGACTCGTCTCACCAGGAGAAACACCATGACCCGTCTCGCCGTCGTCGTCGGCTCCGTCCGCCCCAACCGCGTGGGTGGCGCCATCGCCCAGTGGGTGGTCGACCAGGCCAACCAGATCGAGGGCGTCGACGCCGAGATCGTCGACATCGCCTCCTTCAACCTGCCCCTGTTCTCCGAGGAGATCCCCCCGCGCATGGCCGTCCCCTCCGACCCGGCCGGCGCCGCCTTCGACGCCGCCCTGAAGTCCTTCGACGCGCTGATCTTCGTCACCCCCGAGTACAACTTCTCCATCCCCGGGGCCCTGAAGAACGCCATCGACTTCCTCCAGCCCGGCGCCGTGGCCAACAAGGGCGTGGGCGTGGTCGGCTACTCCTACAACGTCGGCATCCGCGCCGTCAGCCACCTCCAGCAGATCCTCCAGGGCATGGGCGCCACCGTCGTGGCCTCCAACGTGTTCCTCTCCCTCAACACCGACTTCGCCGACGGCTCCTTCTCACCGGCCTCCTTCCACGACCCCGAGGTCCCGGCCATGGTGCGCGACGTCGTCGCCCACTCCGACGCCCTGGCCTCCCTGCGCTGACGGCCACCCGCTCGCCGGCCCGTCCGCAGCATCACCCCTCATCAAGGAGAACTCATGACCCGTCTCGCCGTTGTCCTCAGCTCCGTGCGCCCCAACCGAGCCGGAGGCGCCGTCGCCCAGTGGGTGGTCGACCAGGCCTCCGCCGTCGAGGGCGTTGAGGTCGACCTCGTCGACCTGGCCGAGCTCAACCTGCCCGTCTTCGCCGAGGCCGCCCCGCCGGCCATGGCCGCCCCCACGGACCCCGCCGGCGCCGCCTTCAACGAGCGGATCAAGGCCGCCGACGCCATCATCTTCGTCACCCCGGAGTACAACTGGTCCATCCCCGGTGCGCTGAAGAACGCCATCGACTTCCTCGAGCCCGTCGCCCTGGCCCACAAGGGAGTCGGCATCGTCTCCTACTCCTCGACCGGCGGCGTCCGACCGGCTGAGGCCCTGCGCGTCATCCTGGCCAACTTCCAGGCCTCCGTGGCGCGCCGGCAGATCGGCCTCAACATGAAGACGGACTTCGAGAACTTCTCCACCTTCGTTCCCACGCCCGCGCGTGACACGGAGGTGCCGGCCCTGGTCGCTGACGTCGTCGCCTCGTCCCAGGCCCTGGCCTCCCTGCGCTGAGGCTCGAGCCCGGACGGCCGGGTAGCCGGCCGGTCCCTCCGGCTCGTCACGTCGCCGTCGTCGCCACCTGAGGGTGGTGCCGACGGCGACGCCGTACCTGCTTCGGCTGCGCGGACGCAGCCGGTCGGTGGGTAGGGTTTCCACCATGACTGCGCGCAGCGAGCGAGGCGGTTCCCGCCGGGACGACAGAGACGGACGCGGCGACCGCAGTGGTGACCGCGGCTACCGGGGCGGCTCCGGCGGCGACCGCGGCTACCGAGGCGGTCGCGGGGGAGGGGACCGTGGCGGTGACCGCGGCCACCGGGGCGGCGAGCGCGGCCGCTCGCGCCGCGTCTACGATGACGAGCCCCGCGACGGCCTCCTGGCCGACCTCGTCGGCCACCTCCACGCCCTCGACGGGCGCTCCTACGCCGCCTACAAGGCGATCGTCGGACGCTACCGGGCTCCCGCCGGCTGGGTCCTGCACATCGACCGCGTCCAGTCCGACCCCTACGCCCCGCCCACGCGCATCCATGTGGACGTGCCCGCTGACCTGCACAGCCTGGCCCTGCTCGACGAGGCCGACCTGCTGGCCGACGTCGACCGGCGCCTGGCCGTGGGCGACTTCCTCACCCGACAGCTGCACGCCGGCTTCCGCGGCACCGCCCTGTCGATCGCCTCCCCGGGCCAGGAGATCCTTGAGCGCTCCAGCGTCATCGTGCGCCCGGATGACACGGACGAGAAGTCCGGCTGGGTCCTGGAGGTCCGTGCCCGCCTGGCCCTGCCTGCCCAGGGCCGCTCCATCCGGGGCAACGAGGCCGCCCGGATCGTGGGGCGCGACCTCGTGCGCGAGCTGGAGGAGGCCATGGACCTCACCGGCGAGCGGGGCGACCGGCTCGTGCGCCACGTCGCCACCCTCGAGGACCACCGGGCCCTGAGTGCCGCCGTGGCCCGCAACGGCTGGGTGTCCTTACTCGCCGACGGCGCCGTCCTGCCGCGCCGCTCCGGCGTCAGCGACGAGCCCCTGGCCGACGGCATCCCCCTTGAGGCCCCCGACTCCATGGCCGCCGAGGTCGACCTGCCCCACGCCGGGCGCGTGCGCGGCACCGTCGTCGAGGCCGGCGTCAACGTCATCGTCGGCGGCGGCTACCATGGCAAGTCGACGCTGCTGAGCGCCATCGAGCGCGGCGTCTACCCGCACGTGCCCGGGGACGGGCGTGAGCTCGTGGCCACGGTCCCCGACGCCGTCAAGGTACGGGCCGCCGACGGGCGCGCCGTGACCGGGGTGGACCTGACCCCCTTCATCTCCCACCTGCCGGGCGGGCGCGAGACCGCCTCCTTCACCACCCGCAACGCCTCGGGCTCCACCTCCCAGGCCGCCTCCATCATCGAGGCGGTCGAGGCCGGCTCCACCGTGCTGCTGCTGGACGAGGACACCTCCGCCACCAACCTGCTCATCCGCGACTCGCGCATGCGCGAGCTGGTCGCCAGTGACCGTGAGCCCATCACCCCGCTGGTGGACCGCATCACCGCGCTGTTCCGCCGGCGCGGGGTCTCCACGGTCATGGTCATGGGCGGCTCCGGGGACTACCTGGACGTGGCCGACCGGGTCCTGCTCATGGACGCCTACCACCTGCGCGACGTCACCGAGCGGGCCCGCCAGGTCGTGGCCGACCAGCCCCGGCCCCTCACCGAGCTGGAGGACTTCGCCGCGCCCCGCCAGCGCGTGCCCGAGCCCGCCCCGCCGCGCACCCGCCGGGGGCCTGTGCGCACCCGGGCCCAGGGCACCTCCACCCTCGTCCTGGACCGCGAGGACATCGACATCTCCGACGTCGGCGGCGTCGTCGACCCCGGCCAGGCCGAGGCCATCGCCTACGCCCTGCGCGCCCTGCTCGAACAGCGCTTCGACGGGGTCTCCCCGCTGCGCGAGTGCCTCGACGACCTCGAAGCCCTGCTCAACGACGAGGGGCTGGACGCCCTGACCGACGAGCGCGAGCGGCCCGCCTTCCTCGTGCGCCCGCGCATGGTCGATGTCGCTGCCGCCGTCAGCCGCTACCGCAAGCTGGAGCTGGCCTGACGACCATCTCCGTCACGCCGATGGTGGCCACGAGGGTTGTGCCTCGTTGCCTCGCGCGTGCGGGGACAGTCCACGGTTGACCGCTACAAGGACAAGACGACGGTGCGTTGCCTCCCGCGTGCGGGGACTATCCACCCCTACGGGGGCCGTTCCGCGCGGTTGGCGACCTTCGACGCCACCGAGGGCTGAAATCCTGCACCCGCATGCGCAACATGTCCCCGCCCGCGAGATGGGTGCGCCCAGTTCCTCGCCAGTGAGCCCCGTGCCCACCTCCGCCGGATCGACCCGCCAGCCACGATCAGGCCGCAACGAACGGCGAATTTGTCCGTATGGGACGACTTTGAATCGGAGGCTCAAGAGCGCCGTTCACGACAGTACAGGTCAGCCCTCTGTTACTTCCAGATACCGACGATTAGCTGCTGTCAAAGTCGTCCCTGGTGGACACCAGCCGCCTCTCGGAGGCCGTCTCGGGGCGGCGCCCTGCGGTGAATCCGCCTGTGAGACCGGACCTGGTCGGGCGTCGACCCGCTCGTCGCGGCCGGCACGGAGGCGCGGCCACCTGGTCTGCACTAGGTCCTGTTGCGTATGTCCGGGTGGGGGCCGTCCCTCACCAGTCACCCGATGTCGCGGTCGTACCTTATGTCTCGCGTTCGAGGGGTAGAGGGTACGAACGCGCGACCTACCCTACGACCGCGCTGGTGCTTCATCCTGTTTTCGCAACAGCCCCTAGGCGGCTGAGCCGGCCCGGTACTCGCTGCGGTACTCGCTGGTCCTGGTGTGGATGAGGCGGGGGATCGAGATGGTGTTGTCGAACAGGCCGTCGCGGTAGCCGGCCTGGAGGCCGAACAGCACCTTGAAGCGCAGCGTCATGGGGTTGCTCGTGCGGGCCACGCGGCGAAGCGTCGAGTCGGGCATCTTGCGCAGCACGCTGACGATCCTGCCGGCGTCGCGCCAGGTGGCCCGGATGGGAGGCACGTTGAGACGGTCGAGGGCCTCGACCTCGCGCAGGAAGAAGTCGGCGCCCTCCCGCTCGGCCGCGCGCCACCAGCCGGCACGGTAGGTGGCCTCGAGCTGCTCGACGGCGTCGCACAGGGCGTCGTAGTCGACCCCGACCACCTCGGTGCGCAGCTCCTCGGCCCGGATCTGCTCCAAGGTGGCGTGCGCCAGCGGCAGGATGGCCCGGGCGACGTCGCCGACGGCGTTGTTGCGGGTGAGGCGGTCGGCCTCGGGCAGGGGCTTGCCGTCGCGGGGCAGGCGGGCGTCAACCTCCTCCAGGTGGGCGATGGAGGTGCGCAGGTCGCGGGTGAGACGGGCGGTGGAGCGCGGAACCCCCAGGGCGATGAGCAGCTCGGTCGCGGCGCGCCACTGGAAGTCCGCGTCCTCGGACCAGTGGGTCTCCGGCTCCGTGCGGTCCGGTGCCTGGTCCGGCGACGATGTGCTGGCGGGCTGCTGGCTGCTCATCAGGGTTGAGCCTCCTGTGGTGCGCAGGGAAACAGGTCAAGCGGTCGCGGGCGCTCAACGCTGGGAATGCGGGCCGGCGACCGGTGGCGAGTGTCTCAAGGCAACGTGTGAGAACCCTGGTGATTTAACCTTCAAAGGCTGAGGTGGGGTGGCTGGCCCCTGCCTCAGGCCGGAGCGTCGCCGGGGGCCAGGACGTCGACCTGGGCGGGCAGGTCCGTGATGCCGACCGGGCAGGTGACGCCGTTGGGGCCGTGGTTGCAGTAGCCGTTGGGGTTCTTGTGCAGGTAGGCCTGGTGGTAGTCCTCGGCCAGGTAGTAGGGGCCACCGAAGTCGGCCGGCGCGTCCGCGGCGTCCTCGATGGTGGTCACGCACATGCCCAGGCCCAGGCGCGTCAGCTCGCCCTGGAAGGCCTCGCGGATCCTTGCGGCCGCCTCGCGCTGGGCGGGCGTCGTCGTCCACACGGCCGAGCGGTACTGGGTGCCGACGTCGTTGCCGTGACGGTTCAGGTGCGTGGAGTCGTGGTTCTCCCAGAAGGTCCGCAGCAGCGTCTCGCCGCCCTCGCCGCACACGGCCGGATCGTAGACGACGCGCACCGTCTCGGCGTGACCGGTCGCCCCGGTGCACACCTCCTGGTAGGCCGGGTTGGGGGTCTGGCCGCCCATGTACCCGACCGACGTCGAGATGACGCCGTCCTGGCGCCACAGGATGCGCTCCACGCCCCAGAAGCAGCCGGCCGCCAGGTAGAGGACCCGACTGCTCTCGGGCCAGGGGCCGTCCAGGGGTGTCCCCAGCACCGGGTGGTCTCCGGGGGTGGGCAGGACCGGCGTCTCGCGGCCGGCCGGCGCCGCGCCGCTGAGCGAGTGACGAAGGGCGTTGAACATGAGGACACGCTACTGCGCCAGAGCCCTATTCCCGCCCGCGCTTCACTGACCGCGAGGAGCGGTTGGGGCGAGACGTGAGGGTGGGTGTCAGTCAGGTGTCCGGTGAGGACTCCGAACCGGAGCTGCTTACCCCCAACTGAGTGAGGGCTCGCTCGCGCCAATCGAGGAAGTTCTGGAATCTGCCGGTGAGCAAGGCCTGAAGCTCTGCACCGCTGTTGACGACGACGATGTCTTGCTGCTGATCCGCCTCGCTCATGTTCTCCGTGATGGCGCGCAGTTGCTCAGCGGTGTGGTTGCCGCGCGGGACGATGTAGGAGGGGCCTCCCTGAGGGTTGACGATCATGAAACCTGCCGAGATGCACAGGTCAAAGATGAAGTCGCACTCACCGGCAGTGAGGTGGGCGTGCCCGGTTCCCGCCGTCATCGCCTCGTCCTCCTCGAGCACGTGGGAGAAGTGGAAGTCCTGGAGCCCGTCGATATTGATGTCGGATCCGTCCTCGTTGAGCAGGGTTGCGGACGAGGAACGGTCCGCACTGGAGGGCGGTATGACCTTCATATGCAGTCGACGCCGTCGCAAGAACGCCTTCACGCCGTCGCGATCAGGGTCGACGAGTCGGTCTCCGTCGATCTTGTAGAGATAAAGAGAGAAGCCCATGGATGAGAGTGTCCCGTCTGGGTGTCGTCGAGCCGGGCATTCTTCGCGGTGCCCAACAGAATTTCTGTTGTCCTACGCGAAAAATGCCCGGCTCGGCGGAGAGGTGGTGGAAGGGGAGGGTCAGACCCGCTCGACCTTGACGATCTGGGCCTTGATCTCCCGGCCGGTGGGGGCCTCGTAGGAGACGGTGTCGCCCGCGCGGTGACCCATGAGGGCCTGGCCCAGCGGGGCATCGGGGGAGAAGACCTTGACGCCGTCGGGCACGTCCTCGGTGATCTCCTGGCCGCCCAGGGCGAAGACCTGCTCCTTGCCGGCCACCTTCGCGGTGACGATCGTGCCGGCCGAGACCGAGCCGTCGTCGGCCGCCTCACCGATCTGGGCGTTCTCCAGGGTCTCCTCGAGCTGGATGATGCGCGCCTCGTTGAGTCCCGCCTCCTCGCGGGCCGCGTGGTAGCCGGCGTTCTCTCTCAGGTCACCCTCCTGGCGGGCCGCCTCCACGCGCTGGGCGATCTCCTTGCGCTCGGTCGTCTTGCGGTGCTCGAGCTCGGCGGACAGGCGGTCGTAGGCCTCCTGTGTGAGCCAGGTGCCCTGTGACTGCTCGGACATGGGGTCCTCCTTGGATGACTGGTGCTGGTCGCGCAGCGGCCTGCCGGGCCACCTTGCGACGACGACACCCGGCGGCTCCTCACAGGGCCGACCGGGTTTGAAGCGCGAGTCTACGCCGTAGCCTGGAAGAACACTGAATGCTCGGCGGAAGGTGTTGGGGTGCGACTGCCTCAAGAGTGTGTCCGGAGGCGGGTGAATCGGCGCTGACCTGCTCGATCGGCGTCGGCTGTTGTTATCAGGAAAACCGGTAGGAACAATAGCCGGCCCGACGGCGTGGCGGTGCGCGGCGGCGCTCCCGCCTCCTGCCGCGGTCCCGTGGTCCGCCTGCCGCGCTACCGCAGCACCGCCAGGAAGCAGGCCACGCACTGGCAGGCCCACGCCGCCACGGTGCACACGTGGAAGATCTCGTGGAAGCCGAACCAGCGCGGCGAGGGGTCGGGGGTCTTGCGGGCGTAGACGACGGCGCCCAGCGTGTACGTCACGCCGCCGGCCACCAGCAGCCACACGATCGCCGGGCCGCCAGTCCTCCAGAACTGCGGCAGGAACCAGATCGCCACCCAGCCCAGGATGATGTAGAGCGCGGTGGTGAACCAGCGCGGCGCGTTCATCCACAGCAGGTTCGTGGCCGTACCGATCGCGGCGCCGGCCCACACGATGCCCAGGACCAGTGCGGCCGTGCGCGGCGGCAGCAGGGCCACCGACAGGGGTGTGTAGGTGCCGGCGATGAGCAGGTAGATGTTCGCGTGGTCGATCCGCCGCAGCGTGGACGCCACCTTCGCGGGCCAGTGGCCGGTGCCGATGTGGTAGACGCCGGAGTTGGCGAACAGCAGCAGCGAGCAGGTCAGGTAGATGGCGCAGGCCCACTTCAGGCCCGCCCCCGGCGCCAGCACCGTCAGCACGATGCACGCGGCCAGGGCCAGCGGCGCGGTTCCGGCGTGGATCCAGCCGCGCAGCCGCGGCTTGACGGCGGCGATGACGCCCTTGGCGCTCGTGGACGCACTGCGACGCGGAGCCGGTGCCGGCGGCGTCGGTGACTGCGTCGGTGACGATGTCGGTGACATGGGCGAGAGCGTCCTTCTGGGTCGCGTGGATCGAGGTCGAGGCGAGGTCGGTTGCAGACCTTACGAGTCCGTAGGTTACGTGAGCGTAGGTTGTGGTGGTAGCCGTCTGGAGAGCGATGTGATCCGGGCGGCACGCTCGCCCTCTGCGGTGGTCGTGCCGACCGTCTCCCCGACGGGCGTTGAGCCGGTCGACGCGGTCGAACGTCCTGATACGCCCCTGTTGTGCCCTGGTAGTCCTGGACGAACCTGAACGCCGGATTTGACCCGGCTGTTAGCCGTCTCGCCCAGCGCGGGAGGGACGGCGCGCGATACCGTTGGAGATGGCCCCGCGCCGTCGGGTCCCCGTCCCCACACCCCTACCGAGGAACCCTGAGGAAACGGCATGGCAGGCGACAACCTCCTCTATGACATCTACGAGCGCCGGTTGGCCGCGCGCATCGACCGGGCCACCGTGCCGCACCATGTGGGAGTCATCCTCGACGGCAACCGGCGCTGGGCCAAGTCCATGGGGTTCGGCGCCGCCCAGGGGCACAAGCGCGGCGCGGACAAGATCGAGGAGTTCCTCGGGTGGGCCGAGCAGATGGGGGTCCAGGTCGTCACCCTGTGGCTGCTGAGCACCGACAACCTCTCCCGAGACCCGGCCGAGCTCTCGCCCCTGCTGGACATCATCGCCCACGCCGTCGACGAGCTCGCTGAGACCGGACGCTGGAGCCTGCGGCTCGTGGGCGCCGTCGACCTCCTGCCCGAGCCGCTCGCCGAGCGCCTGCGCGCCGCCGTCGCCAGGTCCCAGCCGCTGGCTGCTGACGGCCCTGAGCCGAACGGGGAGACGGGAGCGGCCGCCGAGCCGGAGGGCCGGCGCATGCAGGTCAATATCGCCGTCGGCTACGGGGGGCGTCAGGAGATCGCCGACGCCGTGCGCGAGCTGCTGCGCGAGCGGGCCGCCGCAGGGGCGAGCCTGGAGGAGGTCGCCGCCTCCCTCAACGAGGAGGACATCACCGACCACCTCTACACCAAGGGTCAGCCCGACCCCGACCTGGTCATCCGCACCTCGGGCGAGCAGCGGCTCTCCGGCTTCCTCCTGTGGCAGTCGGTGCACTCCGAGTACTACTTCTGCGAGGTCAACTGGCCGGCCTTCCGGCGCGTGGACTTCCTGCGGGCGCTGCGCGACTTCGCCGGCCGGGAGCGCCGCCTGGGCAGGTAGCCGGGTCCACGGCCGCGGGGCTGCGGCTGCGGGGCAGCCGCGAGTGGGTCACGGGTGAAGAGCCCGCGGCGATGCGGGGGAGAAGACGGCGAAGGAGACGGGTGAGAATACGAGGGTGGTCAGTGACAGTCCCCGCTCTCCCCGCAGCATGAGCCCCGGCGCCGCCGGTGAGGGCGGTCCGGTTGGTGCGCTCGCGGGAAGGGTTCCGGCTCCGCTGGTCTTCGTCGTCTCCGCCTCCTCCCAGTACCTCGGTGCGGGGCTGGCTGTCTCCCTGTTCGCGCTCATGCCCTCCACCACGGTGGCCTGGTGGCGCCTGGTGGTGGGGGCCGCCGTGCTCCTCGCGGTCCGGCATCCCTGGCGGACGAGGTGGACGCGCAGGACGCTGGCGGTGGCCGCCGCCTTCGGGACGGCGACGGCCACGATGAACGTCATCTTCTACGCGGCGATCTCGCTGCTTCCGCTGGGCACGGTCGTCTCCCTGGAGTTCCTCGGCCCGGTCTGCGTCGCGGCCCTCACCGGACGGGGCTGGCGGCCGCGCTGCGCCGCGGTGCTGGCGCTCCTCGGGGTCGTGTCCATCTCCGGGCTCGGTATCGACCTGGGCCAGCCGGGCCAGAGGGCGGGTGTCCTGCTCGCGCTGGGGGCGGGCGTCGCCTGGGCGGCCTACATTCTTCTGGGCCGACGCGTGGCCGCGGCCGGGGTCGGGATCGACTCGCTCGCCGTGGGCATGGTCTTCGGGGCGTTGGTCTACGCCCCCTTCGCTGTCGGGACGGCAGGCATCGCCCTGACCTCGGTGGCCTCCGCCGCGATGGCGCTGGGGGTCGGGCTCCTGTCCACCGCAGTGCCCTACGGCCTCGATCAGGTGGTGCTCAAGCGGCTGGGTACCGACACCTTCGCGCTGCTGTCCTCGCTCATGCCGGCGACGTCGATGCTGGTGGGGGTGGTGGTGCTGCGCCAGCTGCCCGGCGCCTGGGAGGTGATCGGGCTGGCACTGGTCTCGGCGGCCGTCGCCCTGGCCAGCACGGACGGGCGCTCGCCGCGCCCATCGCGCCGATAGCCGGCGGCATACGGGCTCAAAATGTCACAAGCGGAGACTTTTCCGCAGGCTTTTCCGCCGCCCTGCGGGCTTCACGACTGTGCTGCACCGTGAAACCGCTGGTCAGGACGGCTCGCCGGCTGCAACGGTGAGCAGCTGCTGGATGAAAAGTCGCCCAGAGTGACACATTGGGGTGCTACGGGGCGGTCCTCGCCGTACCCCGGCGGGCCCAGCCGCTCGGGAACTCTCGGGTGAGTCGTGAAGGCCCAGTGAATCCGGAGTGTTCGCCGCGCGTGTGAGCGATGCCCTTGGGAAGCGGCGGAATCTCGGGCAGGATGTCTTCTGGTCCGGGCGCCGCCCGGCCTGGCTGGTGCCCCGGTCCCGGCACGCGTCGACTCACCGACGCTGTGCGCCGTCGAGCCGCGAACGCCGGCACCTCACGCACCGACGCGCACGCTGCCAGCGACTCGCGCCGGCGTGCCGCGGTCCCAACCGACAGGACCCTCGTGGCCGCACACCGCCCCTCCGCCTCCCGCCGCTTCGCCTCCGGGAAGACCCCGGCCGCCGGGGAGGCGACCTTCGCCTCCCTCGGCGTGGACGCCGACCTCGCCGCCGACCTCGACGCCCGCGGCTTCACCGCGCCCTTCCCCATCCAGGCCGCCACCCTGCCCGACACCCTCGCCGGACGCGACGTCCTCGGCCGCGGCCGCACCGGCTCGGGCAAGACCCTGGCCTTCAGCCTCCCGCTGGTCCAGCGCCTGGCCCAGCAGGACAAGGCCCGCCCCGGCCACCCCATCGGCCTGGTCCTGGCCCCCACCCGCGAGCTCGCCCTCCAGATCGCCGAGGTCATCGAGCCCCTGGCGCGCGTGGTCGACATGGACGTGACCACCATCTTCGGCGGGGTCTCCGCCAAGCCTCAGGAGAAGGCCCTCAAGGCGGGGGTCGACGTCGTCGTCGCCTGCCCTGGGCGCCTCCTGGACCTCATGGGCCAGGGCCTCATCGAGCTCGACGAGGTGGAGATCACCGTCCTGGACGAGGCCGACCACATGGCCGACCTCGGCTTCCTGCCCAACGTCCGCCGCATCCTGCGCGCCACCCCGCAGCGCGGCCAGCGCCTGCTCTTCTCCGCCACCCTGGACAACGGAGTGGACACGCTGGTCAAGGAGTTCCTGCACGACCCGCTCCTGCACTCCGTGGCCCCCTCGACCTCGCCGGTGGACGCCATGGCCCACCGCGTGTGGATGGTGGCGGACAAGACCGCCAAGGACGGCATTGTGCGCCGCCTCGCCTCCGGGCAGGGGCAGCGCATCCTGTTCACTCGCACCAAGCACCTCGCCCGGCGCCTGGCCCGCAAGCTCGTCCAGGCCGGCATCCCCGCCGTCGAGCTCCAGGGCAACATGAGCCAGAACGCGCGCGAGCGCGCCATGCGGGCCTTCTCCGCCGGGCAGGTCCATGTCATGGTCGCCACCGATATCGCCGCCCGCGGTATCGACGTCTCCGGGGTCGAGCTGGTCGTCCACGTCGACCCGCCCGCCGAGCACAAGGCCTACCTGCACCGGTCCGGTCGCACCGCCCGCGCCGGGGCCGCCGGAACCGTAGTCACCCTCGTGCTGCCCGAGCAGGGCCGTGACGTCCAGGTCCTGCTCAAGAAGGCGCGGATCCGCGCGGATATCGAGCGCATCCGGCCCGACGACGACGCCGTCACGGCCCTCGTGGGGCAGGTCGCCGACGCCGTCGCGCTCGAGGACATGCCCGAGGGCGTGGCCGTCAAGGGCGGCAGCCCCAGCGGGCGGGCATCCACCGGGCGCCCCGGACACGGTCATGGGGAGGCCGGGCGAGGCCGCTCCGGCCGCGGAGGCCGTAGCGGGGGCGGAGGCCGAGGTCGAGGTCGCGGGTCCAAGCGGAGCAGCGGGAGCGGTGGGAGCGGCGTGCGAGGGGGCGGCCACTCCACCGGTCAGCCCGCCGGGCGCGGCGGGCGAGGCGGAAGTGGCGGACGGCGCCACGGGGCCAAGCGGGGCGGTGGACACCCGGCTTAGGCTGCGTCGCGAGATAAGGGCCGAGAGGGAGGCCTCGGAGGCCGACGCCGTCGGGCCGCTCCGCGCTCGCGCCCCTCAGAGCCGCTGGATGGCGGTGCTGGCCGCGCGGGAGCAGACCGGCGGTGCTACGGTCGAGTGGCTGATGATGACCGGGAAAGTGAGTGGAGATCGTGACAGCACACCTTTCGCGGCGTGCCCTGACCGGCGCGATGGCGAGTCTGCTCCTGGCCGGGTGCGCTTCTCGCGGGCCGCAGCAGGCGGCCGTGCACCCCACTCCGCCGTCGCACCTGCGCTCACGAGGGGCGAGTGTTGCCCCGAGCCTGCGGCCGACGTCGGGGGACCTGTCGGTCCCTGCCGCGTTCTCCTACACCGACACCGACGACGAGACCTCAGACTGCATCTTCTACGCGGCCGCCGACGTGCCGGTGGGGCTGGTCGTCTACCTCGACGGCGACGGCCAGCCCTTCCACAGCCAGGGCGGCCAGAGCCGGAGTGCGAGGTCCCGCGGTGGCCTGGCCGGTGCCGGGGGAGTCGTCGAGGCGGCGGGCGCCCGTGGCTACGACGTCGTCTCGGTACGTTCTCCCGGGGACGAGGGGATCTGGTGGCTGGATGACCAGGATGAGAAGGTCCGCTACCTGGAGGAGGCCCTCGAGTACGTGGTGGCCGAGTGCGGGGCCAGCACGGAGCGGGTCTGGCTCGTGGGCTACTCCGGCGGCTCGGAGTTCATCAGCCAGTGGTTCTTCCCCGCCTACGCCGAGCGCATGGCCGGTGGCGGTTTCCTTCTCTTCGGGGGCGGCGAAGCTCCGGAGAGTGCGACGGCGACGTTCTCCGATGACGTCAAGGGGCGCCTCTTCCTGAACTGGGTGACCGGGACGCGTGACGTACCCGGCGACGGCGTCGACGGCTTCGACGGTATCGAGCGCGCCCGCAACAGCCTGTCCTACTACCGCTCGGCGGGATTCAGCCATACCTGGAGCGAGTGGCCCGACGACGACCACGGCAGCATCACCGAGAAGTTCGGCCGCTACCTCGGTCGCGTGCTCGATGCTGCCAAGGAGGGCGGCTGAGCTCACCTGCCGGTGGCTTAAGAAGGGCCGGGCACGGGTGGCCTGGGCCTGGCGGTGCGTGCGGCCTTGTCGGGCCGATGCCTGCCGGGTTGGCTCTGGCCTACGGCGGGCAACTCGCTTCCCATGCCCGCCTCGGTCCACGAGCTTCGTGGGCATTCCTACATGAGGCACCGAGCCTCCTTCGCGGGCATTCCTTATGAGTCTCGTCGGGGGCTGGCGCGACAAGGCGGTCGTGGTGGAAGATGACATCGGCGCGGGCTCCCAGGACGAAGGGATTGATTAGACACCACTCATCGTCCCTGCGGGGCCCGCGCCCCCGTCCTAGCGACACACCACCCCCGTCAAAACGGCTCAGACACCCCCACCCACCAACTTTGCCGACCCCCTGTGGTTGTCTCAGGTCGGTTCGGCTGGGCGACCTGCGGGTCGGCGCTCAGCGCCGTCAGTCGAGATGACCTCAATGCCTGCCTCGCAGGCCGCCAGGAAATCTACGCCGGGGCCGAGGCGGCGGGGGGTACCCCCTGTGGGGCTCGAACCCACGACCTTCGGATTAAAAGTCCGTAGAAGCATCATCGTCTGGCTCGAGCACGCCGATGTGCTCGCCCGCAACTACTGGACTCACTGCGCCTCTATTGCCAGCAATAGCGCTATTGCTGGCAATGCCAGCAATGACGGCAGCAAGGGGGCACTCCGATGAAGCCCCCAGTCCGCCACGGCGGAACCCCTGCAATGACGCGGAACCACCCCCTCCCAAGGGGACCGTCTCCTCCCGATTGCTGGCATTGCAGCAGTTGCCAGCAATAGCGGCAATGCCAGCAAACCCGGCAAGACCACCCCGAGCCAGGAGACAACCATGACACTCAAGACCATCCCACTGACCCTCCCCCAGCAGGTGCTGCTCACCCTCGCAGTCGAGGAGCAGGTCACCGACCTCAGCAACAGAGCGAACAACCCCGACCTCACCGACCTGTCAACCAACGCGTTCCTTGAGGACTACCAGAACCTTCTGCAGCTCATCGCCGACGTCGTCGCCGTCCAGGTCGAAACCCCGACACCCGAGGAGACACCATGCACAGCATGACTGACCTCGAGGCCGCATGGGTACGCCAACACGCATGGACCCCGACCATGCGCAAGACCTACAAATCCACACCAGCAGTACTAGTCATGTGCCCCTGCGAGTACGGACCATGCGGCCACTGCGCATCCGGCCACCACGCAGCATGCGCCCACAACGACCCACGCAATGCCCAGTGGACAACCAGTCTCAGCAACGCTCCCGCTGGCTGGATCACCACCGCCGACGAACAGGTCCCCACCCTTGGCGGCGCTGAAAGCTGGCAACTCTGGGAGGCCGGCGTCCAGCACGACGCTCGCTGCTGCTGTGCCCGCGAAGACCACCACGGCGCCCTCAAAGAGCCCACCGACCCTAACGACGGCCAGCAGACCACCATCTACGACTTCCTCAAAGAAGGAGCAACCCCATGCAGTGCCTGAACTTCCTGCAACACCTCCTGCTCATGGAGGCCCTGAACGAGCTCACGAGCAGCGTCCGCAACCGCGTCGCCGCCGGCGAGACCCTCCTACAGGAAACACTCCAAGAACTCGAAACCATCGAAAAGCTCCTCGACACCGGCACCGTCCACATCAAGCCACTACCAGGCGCCACCCGAACCACCAACAAGCAGATCGGAGAAGCAGCATGAGCGCCGTCACCGACACCATCCGCAAGCTGTTGGCCATCGCCGAGGACTCCTCAGCCTCTCCACACGAACGCGAGGTCGCCGCCAACCGTGCCGCCAAACTCATGGCCAGACACACCATCACCTCCCTCGACCTCAACACAGCCCACACCGAAGAGATCACCACCACCAGCATCTTCGTCCCCGGAGGTCCCTCAACACCCTCGCTCGCCCAGGTACTCGGGATAGGCAGGGTAGCCAGAGCCTCAGGAGCACGGATCTACTACAACGACAATCGACGCCGATACCACACGGACACCGGCCCCGGCATCACCGTCCACATCGCCGCCTTCCGCACCGAGCTCGACACCCTCATCCCACTAGCCAGCTCACTCATCGCCCAGACCGCCCTCGCCTGGACCACCTGGCGACGCAGCCACCGCTACGACTACCAGTGGATGACCCCAGTCGAGAAGAAAGAGCTCCGAGCCGGATACGTCTACGGCTACGCCGAAGGCGTCGCACAACGAATCAAGTCATCCAGACAGGAAGCCGTCCAGGAACGAACCAACTCCGGAGACACCAGCACAGCCCTCGTACTACGCACCAAGGAGCAAAGACTCGAAGACCACATGAACAGCCTCAACCTCGGAGCCCCCAAAGACCTAACCCTCGACCCCGCCGGCGTCGCCGACGGTCACGACGACGGCTGGGCATCAGGCCTCGGAAGCCCAACCAACAAAACAATCAAAGACCTCAACCCCAACCTCATCACCCAGTAACGAACGGAGACACCATCATGGCCGGAGACACCATCATCACCATCATCGGGAACCTCACCGCAGACCCCGAGCTCCGCTTCACGCCCTCCGGGGCAGCGGTAGCCTCCTTCACCGTCGCCTCCACACCACGCACCTTCGACCGCGCCGCCGGCGAATGGAAGAACGCCGAAACCCTATTCATGCCCTGCCAAGCATGGCGACAAATGGCCGAGAACATCGCCGAGTCACTGACCAAAGGCACACGCGTCATCGTCCAAGGACGCCTCACCCAGCGCTCCTACACCACCCGCGAAGGAGAGCAGCGCACCGTTGTAGAGATGCAGGTCGACGAGATCGGCCCCTCCCTGCGCTACGCCAAGGCCCAGGTCACCCGCCAGCCGCGCGGCGGCGGCCGGGGAGGCTTCGGTGGCGGCCAGGGCGGCGGCTTCGGCGGCCAGAGCCAGTCCGGGTACAACGCCCCCGCCGGCGGCGCCGCAGATGACCCGTGGGCCACGGGCGGCCCCACCACCATCGGTGACGAGCCCCCGTTCTAGGGCTGCAACGACGCCGCCCCGTTCCCACAAGTACACCAAGGAGCAACCACATGCCCATCGTTATCGCTGTCGCCAACCAGAAAGGCGGCGTCGGAAAAACCGCGACAACCGTCAACCTGGCCGACGCCCTCGCCCGCAATGGGCACCGCGTCCTCGTAGTTGACGCCGACCCCCAGTCCAACGCAACCAGCATCCTCGACGTCGAGCTCGACCCCACCGAGAGTCGAACGCTGTACGACGTCCTCACCGCCGTGGCCACCAGCCAGGCCGGCGCCGGCGCCCTAGCCGCCGCCATCCACCCCGCCGGCCCCGCCTGGACAGGTATCGACGTCATCCCAGCACAGCGCGAGCTCGCCTCACGCGAAGCCGACAACAGCCCTGGGCGCGAGTTCCACCTACGCACCGCCATGGACGGCGCCATCGACGACTACGACGCCGTCATCATCGACTGTCCACCATCGCTGGGGGCGCTGACCCTCAGTGCACTCGCCGCCGCCACGCACGTCCTCATCGTCACCGAACCCCGCGCATCATCAGTCGACGGCGTCCGTGAACTGGCTGTCACGATCGACACGGTCAGGCGGTACTACAACCCAGACCTCACCACCGCAGGCATCCTCATCAACCGCTGGAGAAACGACCGGCTCGATCGCGCAGTATGGCGCAAAGAGCTCCACGACACATACGGCCCCGGCATCATCGACCACCCTCTACCCGAGAGGGAAATCGTCGCCATCGCGGCCACCAACTGTGTACCCGTACCTCGACGCGAGGCGTCCGCCTACGTCGCCGCCATCGAGGCCGTAGCGCGCCACGTCCTCACTAACCAGGGCAAGGAGGCAGTCAGGTGAAGCCACAGCCCCGCCGACGAGCAGTCTCTATCCCAAAAGCGACAGGCCCGGACCCTGCAGCGCTGACCGCCGGCCAAGCCGCTAACGCCAGCAATGCCAGCAATAGCGGCAATGCTGGCAATAATGGTGGAGCTGGCGGCGCTGACGCTCCTGTCCTCAAGAAGATCACCATCCGTGTCCCAATCGAGCTCGCAGGCAGAGCGCGCTCCGTATGGCGCCTAGAGAGCGCCCAGCCATACACCCCCTACCGCTCCTACAACGAGCTGATGACCGACTTCATCGAGGCCGGCGTCACCGAAGCCGAGGAACGCCTCAACGGAGGCAGACTACTGCCCCCAACACCCGCCGGCCAGATACCCCGAGGCCGCCAACCCCAGTAGGGCACGACAGACAGGCAGAGACGAGGGCGCGTCTGGAGCTCGCACACGCGAGCCCCTATAGCGCCCCTCCTCTCTCTTCGCAGCGGGAACCGGCTCGAGGGATCAATCATTAAGAGGTGGCAACGTGCTTAAGAATTGTCAGCGACACCGACGCCCCCACCCTCCTGGTCGAGGCGTGGGAGGCATCCATGCAGGGGCAAGGCCTGTCTGCGCGCACCATCACCGAACGAATCCGTGTCATCAGGCAGATCACTGCCGCTACCGGCACCGACCCCGCAGCACTCACCCCACAGACCATCAGCACCTGGCTCGCCACGCTCCCCAGCGCAGCCACCAAGAACGCCTACTTCACGGTACTGAGGGCCTGGAGCACGTGGCTCGTCCAGTCCGACCACCGCGTCGACGACCCCACCACCCGCGTCCCCAGACCCAGGACCCCGGCCGGCCATCCCAGACCGGTCACCGACACCCAGCTCGACGCCGTCCTCGCACTCCCACTCCGACAGGACACCCGAACCAAGATCATCCTCGGCGCCTGGGCGGGTATGCGTGTCCACGAGATCGCCAAGATCCGTGGAGAGGACATCAGTCCCGTCGCCGGCACCATCACCATCACCGGTAAGGGCGGCCGCACCGACACCCTCCCCGCCCACCAGCTCATCCTCCAACAAGCCTGCTACTACCCTCGCCGAGGCCTCTGGTTCCCCTCACCTCGAGACCCGTCCGCGCCCGTACAGGCCAAGACCGTCAGCAGAGTCATCAGCGACGCGTTCGACCGCGCCGACGCCCCAGCTACAGCCCATCAGCTCAGGCACTACTTCGCCACCAGCCTCCTGCGTGCAGGCACCGACAGTCGAGTCGTCCAGAGCCTCATGCGCCACGAGTCCCTGGCCACCACCGGCCGCTACCTCGCCGTCGACACCGACCAGCAGCGCACCGCCCTAAGCGCCCTAGTACCCACTCCCAACGCCACCCAACGTAGAGTCGACGCCAGCCCAAGCCGAAAATCTGAGTAGCCATGGCCGAGCAAATCAGCCACAACCGGCAGCAAATCACGATCGGCGCCCTACCCCAACCTCCGTGCTAGGGGGTCGGCTTGGATGGACGGGAGAACGAACAAGACCCAACAAGACACCGGCGTCAGCGACCAACAGAAACAGGAGTATCACCTTGATGCGATATCGCTGATGTGATATATTAGATTCATGCGATGGACAGTTGAGTTCTCCGACGAGGTTCTGACCTGGTATCGGGACCTGACCCCCGAGGGGAAGGCGGCGACCCGTCGCGTGCTGGCTCGGCTGGAGGATGCCGGGCACATGCTCGGTATGCCGTTGTCGAAACAGCTGGGTGGAGGCCTGCGTGAACTGCGGTTCACGTGCGAGGGGGTGGCGAGACGGATCACGTACGTTCTCGAACCTGAGCGGAAGGCCATCACGTTGACCACCTTCCGTAAGCAGCGCCAGAACGAGCGGCGGGAGATCCTGCGAGCCCGGCGGGCCCAGGCAGCTCACCAGTCCACCCAGGCAGCGACCAAGGACGCCCGAAAGAAGAGGAAGTAATCATGAGGACCACACCGTTCCGGCAGGCCGAGGCCGAGGCCCTGGCCGCCATGACCCCGGACGAGCGTGCTCGATTCGACGCCGCTGAGGCCGAGGAAGAAGCCCGTCTGCAGCTCGCCGAGCTCGTCTACGGCGCACGCACGCGTGCAGGACTGACTCAGACCGAGCTGGCTAGACGCATGGGAACCCAGCAGTCGGTCATCTCCGCCGTCGAGAACGGTGGGCAGGTCCCCTCCGTCTCGACTCTCTGGCGCATCGCCCACGCACTGGACCTGCGCCTGACCATCGACATGGCTGCCGCGAGCTGACTGCTGAAGCGTGAGAGCCCCCAGATAACGCCCAGTGCAGCCATCCGCGACGCCCTCAGCATCTACCTCGCCAACCGCCAGAGCATTCCCACCATCTGGCAGCTGTCGCTCTCGACACTAACCAAGAAACGCAACTCGGCAGGGAAAGTAGAACACATGATCATTCAACCTCAATACTTAGACTCGGCGATGCTCGCTACATTCTTGGCCAATATCGAGGGCGGAGTGCGTCAGTCGCTGTCTTCAAGGACCTCCCAGACGAAAGGAGGGGGAGGTGGTGTTGATCTGGGGTTAGTTAAGACTGAAGGTAGTCTTTCAGGAGAGCAAGAGACGGAGCTCACCTACGAGGATCATGACGCGTCGCGTCTCCAGCGCCTTATTGCGGCTGGGAATTCCGATTCGGAGGGGTTGGCCTGGGTTGAGGTGGGGAACCCTGACGTTGATTTTAAAGACATTGGCATGGGTGCGGTAATCCACTGGGAGTGTGATGTCTACATTCCGGACGCTATTAATGCGTTCTCCAACCCTAAGGTAAAAGAAGGTCTACAAGTCATGGAAGACCTGATGCCGCAGGCGAGCGCCCTCAAGCTCGACGTAGAGGGTCTTCCTACGCCCAAGGAACTAGGTGCCATGGCTGCTGCTATCAATAGCTTTGGTGTTGCTCCAGTAGTTATAGGAGAGGATGATTGTACTGGCTGGAGAATTATTGGGTCACTCAAGCCTGAGTGCATCGTTGGTTCCGCCGAGATTGACGGCCGAGCTCGCATAATAGCCAAAGTTAAGAAAACGATCGGTAAAGACAGTTGGTATCTCCTTGCGTCACTTCCTGGGATGAACCTCATCGGTCGCGATGAAAGACGCAAACTTGAGCGTCAAGGACCACAGGAGGATCAAGAAGGGTTGTTCGAGAAAGGTCCGCTTCTGGTGGTGGAATACCTTGCGGTCTATAGTTAAATGGTGGGCGTCAATGTTGGGTTCAGTGGAGTTCCTCAACTCGAAACCAAGACAGGGGATGTATGTGACGCATTTTGCCTCGCCAGTTTCGTGTACCTATACCTAGACGATGGTGGCGAGTTGCTGAACTGACAACATCGCCGCTCTCGCAATTCGGTGCCAGCACAAAGCTCTTGTGCTGGCACCGCTGCTTGTCTGAGTGGTGTGCGCCCACGCCCTACGAGAGGGGTAGGAGCCCGGCGGCAGGCGCCGGGACCACCCGAGCTCGCAACAAGGGGGACACGCATGAGTGAGTACAGCATCAGCTCGCCAGGACCGGCACTGATGGTCGAGTACCTGCCGTCAGGAGTGGTCTACGCGGCCACCGAGGACCTGCCCGCGGCCGCGCGCCAGGTGATCGAGGGCCTCACGGCCTCTACCGGCCCTGGCAGTGAGATCGAGTGGCGTGGGCCCGGGCCCGCAGCAGCAGACGTCGATATCGAGGTCGCCTGGGACGACCAGGCGCAGGCGGTCGCTTACAGCGTCCGTGGCCGGCCCGAGCGCACGGTGGCGCTCGACGACCTGAACCAGGCACTGGCCCAGGACTGGGACCACTACAGGCAGGACGTGGACGCCGCAGGCCAGCTGCTGGAACGCCTTGATGCGATCACCAACCCGGCGGGACTGGGCGTCGAGGAGACGCAGATAGGCTTCGACCCGTACAGGCGCACCGTCACGGCCCAGGTCATGGTGCTCCCGGAGCGCACCGAGCACGGGCTACTACCTACTCCCGGGATGAGGGGTGAGCTCACCGTCGAGGAGACGGGCCAACGGGCGTTCCTAGGCCTTCAGGGTGCCCAAAGCACAGGCAGACTGACGGACGAGCACGCTCGCCAGCTGCTCTCCTACGCCGTACAGGAGGCGCGTCGGGAGCCTGGGCAGGCGGCCTGGGAGGCCCTGCACCCCCACACGGCCGGCCTCCGGGACCACGGCCTCGAGGTTGAGGATCCCGCCCTCCACTGGGACCGTATGGTCGGTGTCAGCGTCCAGGTCCACCCCCCGGCCGTCGAGGCCGGTCCACTGGGGTCCTGGGACGAGCAGTCAGTGACCTTCTCACTGGACGGTGACGAGCTTGCGATACGCGCTGGCGGGCCAATCACCCAGGAGCTGCGCAGCGGCGTGCTCGACGCAGGCGACGAGCGCACCATGTGGCTGTCCCCAGACCTGGCCGCCGCCCCTGGGGTAGGCGAGATGAGTAGCACCGAGGTGGCCGCGACGATCCTGGGGATGTCCCAGGAGGAGTTCGACGCAGCCGCGAGCAGCGTCCGTGAGGGCCTGGTAGCAGCGCGTGACGCGGCCGCTCCGCGCCGGTCGGCCACCAGCATCTTCAACGACCTGCGCACGCACCTGATCCGGGTCGGCTCTCTCTTGCCGGACGCTGCCCGCGATACCGCGTCCACCAGCTTCGACCTGGACCGGGGTGTGGCCTGGGTCAGGGCCCAGGCCATGGACGCCTCACACCGCCCCATCACGATCGGTGTCCCCGTCGACCCGGACAGTCCCCTGCTGGAGGTTGTCGACCGTCAGGTTGTGGAGCCCGGCACCGTGGGGCCGTGGGTGGATCCCACACCGTTGAGCGACGCCGAGCGCTACGAGGCTGCCACCCCGGTCAGCGAGGAGCAGGCCGGGTGGGACATCGACTCCGCTGTCCTGCGTGACGCCGACGAGCACACCGCCCGCACCTGGGCCACATGGCGTGCCGCCGGCGCCCAGGGCTGGAGCACCCAGGAGGCCGCCGCCCTGGAGCGCTGGGCACAGGCCCAGGCGACCCTGGCCGGCGACGACGCCCACGTCACGATCCACGAGACCGTACCGGGCAGCGCCCTCGAGACTGATACTGCTACTGCCGCCGCTGGGCGGCTGATCGACCTGCAGGGCGGTGGTCTGGACTGCCGGGTGGCCACCACCAGCCCGGGAGAGGTGACGGTGGCCACCCCTGCCGGCGTGGCCACGATGACGACCACCGAGATGATGGACCAGGTCAGGGCCTCCTGGCCCGACACCACCACCCAGACGCTCGAGCACATATCAGGACGAGATCAGGCTCTTGACCTGGGCCCACAGGTTCGTGAGCGGGCCGAGACGGCGATGCTGACGGTCTACACCACCCCGAGCTGCATGGGCTGTGAGATGACCCGTCGCCAGCTCGATAAGGCCGGAGTGGCCTACGAGGCGGTGGACCTGTCTGGCCGGCCGGACCTGGTGGAGCAGTTCAGGGCCGAGGGGCTACGCCAGGCGCCGATCATCGAGACTCCTGACGGTCAGCGCACGGCGGGCTTCGACCCGGCCAGGATCAAGGCGATCGTGGCCGCAGCCACCCCGCAGCAGGCCACCGGCAGCCCGGGACAGTCGTCGGACAGTGGCGGGGCCAGACCTTCGCATACACCCCACCAGCGGTCTCGTGGGCACGTAAAGGGGATGCACCTGTGAAGAGCGGGAAGATGGCTCTTGGCGTGCTCCTGGTGGTGCCTGCCCTGACCATGTCACTGATGTTCGCCTCTGGGGGTGGGGGCAAGAACGGTGAGGACGAGAAGAAGGCAGCCGGTGGGGCGGTCCCGGTCAACGTCCCGGCCGAGTACCAGGCTGACGTGTCCCGGGCAGGCTCGATCTGCCCCGAGATCACCCCCGCCGCGATCGCCGCCCAGATCACCCAGGAGTCGGGCTGGCAGCCACAGGCTAAGAGCCCCGCCGGCGCGCAGGGGATCGCACAGTTCATGCCCGCCACGTGGAAGACCGTAGGCAGGGACGGTGATGGTGATGGGCAGGCGGACATCATGAACCCCCATGACGCTATCTACTCCCAGGGCACCCTCATGTGCTCCCTGGCCGCCGAGATGAAGCAGCTCCTCGACTCCGGCAAGGTCAAGGGCGAGGTGCTCAGCCTCGCCCTGGCTGCCTACAACGCCGGCTCCGGAGCGGTCCGCCAGTACGGGGGTATCCCGCCGTACGCAGAGACGCAGAGCTACGTCGAGAAGATCACCTCCATGGCCTCCCAGTCCCAGGGCGGCGGCGGTGGGGACGGTTCGAGAGGCTCGACGATCCTGGCCGTGGCCCGATCCAAGATTGGCAAGCCCTACGTATGGGGAGCAGCCTCCGACGACGTCGGCTACGACTGCTCAGGCCTGGTCCAGACCGCCTACGCCGCCGCTGGTGTCGAGCTGGCCCACTCCTCAGCGTCCCAGTGCACCGCCGGCTCACGCGTCAGCCAGGACCAGGCCCAGCCCGGCGACCTGGTGTGCTGGGACGGACACGTCGCCGTCTACGCCGGAGGCAACACGATCGTCGAGGCCGCCACCGAGGGGATTCCCGTCAGGGAGACCACCGTCTACCAGATGGCCGGCGGCCCCTACTACGTCCACATCAACTAGCCCACGAGGAGGCACCCATGAGATCAGCGACACGACTACTCACGGCCCTGGTCACAACCATCCTGGCGACCGGGGCAGCGGCGTGCTCCCAGCAGCACGCTTCCAGCGCACCATCACCGAGCGGTGGAGAGGCCTCACGGACGGCGACAGCGAGTCCTGCACCGACACCGGTGGTCCTCGGCGAGGTCGACGAGACGGACCCCGACTCCGTGGCTGACGCGGTGGCCGTGGCCCTGTCGGTACGCGACGCGCGTACCGACACCAGCTCCCAGGCCGTGTGGGAGCGTGCCCAGCCGCTGCTGACCGGTGACCTGGCCGCTTCCGCCCAGGACGCCGGCGCCGCCGACGTGGAGCGCCCCGACAACCGGTGGGTAATGATGCAGCGGCACCAGGCCCACGACGTCGTCGAGGACATCGACCGCGCCACTGACGACCCCGTTCCTGACACCGTCACCAGGGCGCAGCGTCAGCGGGCTGTCACCGTCAGAGCTCACGGCGATGACGGCTGGAGCGGGCTGGTGCGCACTACCCGTTACTGGCTGACCCTGACCAACGTGAACGGGGCGTGGAGAGTCAGCGCCGTGCGCTCCACCATCGACTAGCCACCAGACGGTCCCGCGTGCAGGTGAAGCGGGGCACCCAGGTAAGTTCCTGGGTGCCCCGCTTGCTTGTGTGGTGTGGGTTCAGGTCAGGGCGCCCGTCAGGGCGGCGCCGGCGGCCAGCCAGGCGCGCCTGGTGGCTGCTCCCAGCGAGTCCAGCAGCAGCGGGCTGTTGGACATCGCTGGGTCGTAGGGGATACCGACGGCGGCGCGCGCCATGCCGTTGAAGACCTCGACGTAGTGGGCCGGCGACGGCTCTGAGGCCGAGGCCTGGGAGACGATGACGGTTGCCTGGTTGGCAAGTCTCTCACCGTGCCGGCCGCTGCGAGCCAGCCCGTCAAGCAGGAGCCTGGCCGACTCAGCGTGCTCCGGACGGGTGATGGTCGGCACCACGATCGCGTCGGTGCGCTCGATCATGGAGCCCCATGCCGGCAGGGACTCGTCGTTGCCCGTGTCGATCATGATGATGCGGTAGTAGCGAGCCAGGACCGCGTGCACGGCCCGGAAGCTGGCCTCATCGGCCGGCTGCTCGCTGGACAGCTGCGTGGGGTCAGAGCGCAGCACGTCGAAGCGGTCCACGCTCTGGTGGTGAGTGAAGCGCTCGAGGTCCGAGGCTCTCGCCTTGGTCCCAAGCAGGTAGCTGGCGCGGGGGAGCAGGTCAGCCACGGTCGCCTCATGGCCACCAGACTCAGTCCTCCAACCCAGTGTGCCGCGGGTCGAGTTGTTGTCCCAGGCGATGACGTTACCGCCACCGTAGCGGGCCAGGAGAGCCGACAGCAGGATCGTCGAGGGCGTCTTGGCTGACCCGCCCTTGCCGTTGACCACGGCGATCGTTCTGGGGCCCACCCAGTGCTGGGAGACCTTGGTGATGTCGTCACGCTCAGTCAGCTCGGCCCTCGAGGGCGCCAGGTTCAGACCCATGGCGTTGAGCAGCCCACGCACCCCGTGGTGGGCGGGTCCCTGGGTCGTGATCTCCTCCAGCAGGGACTGCCGGCGCAGCTCGGCCTGGACCTCCCTGCGCCTGGGCTGGTGCACCGGGGCCGGTGCAGCGGGCTCGTGCTCCTGCACGCGCGGCACCGAGGCTGCTGGAGGCTGTGGCTCCTGCGGCGGTGCGACAGCCGGAGCCGGCCGCACAGGCTGCACGGGTTGCTCCAGCGCTGGTGCTGGCGTCGGGGCAGCCGGTGCGGGGGAGGGTGCTGTGGACGGTGTGGTGGTGCGTACGGTCGGGGGAGGGGCGAGTGAGGGAGCGGGAGGGGGAGCGGGCTCGGCCGGCTTGCGTTCCTCGTGCGCGGGCAGGTGCGTGGAGCCGTCGGGGTTGATGAGGAAGTCATACACCCCTGAGGGTTCCGTGCTGCGTACGGTGAGGGGGCCGCCGAGGTCGGCGGCGGAGCGGCGTAGCAGCTCAAGAGCCTCCATGCGTGCGTTCTCTACGGTCTTTGCGCGCAGGGCGTGGAAGGTGCCGTCTATCGACACCGATGAGCCGCCCTGGTCACGCAGCTCGACACTTGCCCGAGCCGCGTGCTCTGTCGCCTGTTGCGTGGCTGTCATCGTTCATCCGTCCTTCCTGCTTAGTTGTCGGCTGGCTCGTGGCGCGGGCCGGCCGCCGGCGGCGTCTCGCGCGCCGGGGTGGTGGCGGTGCGGCGGGGGCGTGGGAGCTTGGCCGGGTCGACGAATCCCACGCGCAGCAGATCGGTCCTGGCGAAGCCGGCGGCCTGGGCGGCCTTCCACGCGGCTCGGTATGTCTCGACGTCTGCGAGCAGTGCGGTCAGTGCGGCGCCGAGCTCGCGCGCTCGCCTGTCACGGTCGCTCTCAGCGGCCAGCAGCTCGTCGACCGGGTTCATGTCGGTGGGTGTCACGGTTTCTCCTACGTTCAGGGTGCGACCACCCCGCTGGCGGCCGCTCACCCACTACGTAAAGCGTGGGCGCACACCGGCGGTGCCCGCTGTCTGAGCCGTGCGAGGACACCCGAGCCCGTGCAGCTGGCGGGCCCTTTTAGATCGCGGCGTTGCGCAGCGCCTCGAGAAGAAAGATCTCGAGCTGTGGTCGCGGCTCGCGCAGGATCAGGAGCATGTTGTCGACGGCGTCCTGGACACGGATGTCGGTAAGTGCCTCGCGGATGGGGAAGGCCCCGAACAGTGCGTCGCAGTAGAAGCAGCCGCTGGAGAGGTAGGAGGTCCCGGCAGTGCGCGAGGCGCGTACCTTGATCGTGGAAGCCAGTGGGCTGCCCACGAGCGTGAGCAGGTCGCGCACGTACTCCAGCTCGATGCCGGCCGAGACGTCGATGACGTCGTCGGGGCCGGTGAAGTCATCGACGTGAACGAAACCGAAGGCCGGCGATGTTCTCCCGCAGCGCCAGCACCCCCAGGCCACCGCACGCACGCACACGTCAATGTCGGGATAGTCGCACACCAGTGTGCCGACCATGTCCCTGGCCGAAGGAGTCAGCATCGACATTGCCTGTTCCATACCCCGAATGCTAACGCCAGGTGAATAACGAGGGCGAGCATGTACGGACCCGCACGTCGAGCGCCTGGGGGCGCTCGACGCCCGACCGGACCAGACCCGAACCCAGCCACCCACCCGGGGTCACCGTGCGCGGCCGGGCAAGCACCCAGGGCCGGGAAGCGTCGGACATCAATCGGCACGGCGGCCGGTGTCCGTAGCCACCCACCTGCCGTACGCCGCCTAACACCGATTGATCATGGACGCGTGGTCACCCTGGCGGGCCGGTGGCGTCAAAGACGATTAGCAATTGCTGAAACGTAACCATGGGCCTGGTACCGCGTACGCGGAGCAAGATAGTACTTAGCACATGTGCTAAGTAGGTTTGCGCTCGACTTACCTCGTCTCGCTTGGCACACTTGTCGTGTGGTCCCTTCGGGTCGCTGCGCTGGGCATGAAGTGAGGTGGTTGCGGTGACGAGCACCGTCGATGACGCGGGCGTCGTAACGCGCGGGCCGCGTTTGGACCGTCGTCGCAGCGCGCGCACGCAAGGCGTTCGGCGTGGGCGTCTGACGGTCTATCTCACGGATGAGGAGCGCTCCTTGTTGGAGGCGCGCTCAGAGGTGTCGGGGGAGTCGATGGCGAAGATCCTGGTGGACTGCGCGCTGCACCCGGCCAGCGCGGGTGAGGGCGTGGACGCGAGTGACGTGCACGAGCTGGTGGCCCAGCTGCGTGACTACCGTCGTCAGCTCGTCGGCGTGACCACCAACTTGAATCAGATCGCCTACCACGCCAACACCACCAGTGAGGTGCCCGCGGACTTCGC
This sequence comes from Actinomyces viscosus, assembly GCF_900637975.1. Taxonomy (NCBI): domain Bacteria; kingdom Bacillati; phylum Actinomycetota; class Actinomycetes; order Actinomycetales; family Actinomycetaceae; genus Actinomyces; species Actinomyces viscosus. The sequence continues at coordinate 3,200,044 of NZ_LR134477.1, forward strand.
GGCGCTGGTGGCTGAGGTTCATCAGCTGCACGATGACATCAACGCGATCCTGGTCGGAGCGCGCCGATGATCGCCGCGATCAGCGACGGCGGCAACACGGCCGGGCTGCTTCAGTACCTTGTCGGCCCGGGGCGGGCCAACGAGCACACCAGCCCGCACCTGGTGGCCGGCTCGGACGTCATCATGCGCCGCTGGGGCGCGTGGGACAGGCTCAGCGCCGCCCAGGGATTCGAGATCGCCAAGTACGTCGACCAGTTCATGAACGAGACCGGCACCCGCTCCATGGGCAGCCGGCGCGTGGTCAACATGGACAAGATCGACGAGAAGACCGGTGAGCCTGGTGTGCGTGAGGTCATCGAGGGGCCGGTCGCTGACCACGTGTGGCACTGCTCCCTGTCCCTGAGCCCTGAGGAGGCTGCCCAGGGCGACGAGAGGTGGCAGCAAATCGCACGCGACTTCGCAGACCAGATGGGCTTCACCGGCGCCGACGGCAAGGCGCCGTGCCGGTGGGTCGCCATCCACCACGGGTCCGCCAAGAACGGCGGCGACCACATCCACATCGCCGTCAACATCATTCGGGAGGACGGCACCAAGTGGAGCAAGTGGCAGGACATGGTCAAGGCCAGCGCCGCATGCAACAAGCTCGAGCACACCTACGGGCTGGAGGTCATCGAGTCCCGAGAGCACGCCCGTAGCGCACGCGCCGACACCGCCGCCGACCTGCAAGCCTCAGCCCGGCGCGGCCAGGACCGCACCGACCGAGAGATCCTGCTGCCCCGCGTCCGTGCCGCAGCCACAGCGGCCACCAGTGAGCGCGACTTCGTGCTGCGCCTGCGTGAGCTCGGCGTGCGGGCCCGGCCGCGCTTCGCGCGTGGACGCACCGACGTCGTCGAGGGCTACAGCGTCGCGCTGCACAAGCCCAAAGGCCACAAAGCGCAGTGGTACGCCGGCGGCAAGATCGCACGCGACCTGACACTGAACAGACTGCGCACACGATGGCCCGACACACCGGCATCGGCCCAGCTGGCCGTCGACACCTGGCGCGACGCCTGGAAGGGAACGCTCCCCGCCCGTGAGACGGTGGCCAGCTCCGCGCAGCTCAAGGCACGTGCGGTGGCCCTAGAGGTCTACCGCACGCGCCTGGTTGGTCTTGATCCCACCGACGCCACGGCACTGGCTGACGCCACCACCGACGTCGCCGGCCTGCTGGCCGCCGTCGCTCACGGCTACGAGGCCGGCACGCCCGAGCGCGCCATGATGGAGCGAGCCTCCCAAGCCGTGGGCCGCCACGCACAGACCAAGACCCGCAGTGCCGAGTCCAACCCCACCAGTGACGCCATCGTCCTGGCCGCCGGCCTGATCTCGACGGCGCACATGCGCCCCGGTTTCTCCAGCGGCGTCCTGGTCGCGCTGTCCGCGTTGCGCCTGGCCGACGCCCTGGCCGACCTCTACCGGCAGACGGACCAGACCCGCACGGCGCAGCACGTGCGGGACAACACCGTGCAGACATTCAGGCGTCTGCACGCCGGCGTGCCCGACCTGGAGCTCTTCGCCTACCGGCGCCTGGTTGCTCAGGCAACCAGCGGCCAGCTTGAGGCCACCACGGTGGCTGCGCCGGCGCCTACCGCGCCGTCAGCTGTGCCCCGAGCTGACACGCCCCGGCAGGCAGGCGGACAGCAGAACGACGACGGCATGAGCGATGAGCAGCGCTCCCGCATCCAGCGCATGGCCGCCCTGGCCCAACCGGTCGGCGCCCCGCAGACCGGTGGTTCACCGGTGCCGACCATGCCGAGGACAGCGCCGAAGCAAGCCACGAGCCGTAAGTCAGCCCGGGCTCTGTGAGCCCACGCGCTGGATGCAAGGCAGACCCGGCTCGCCGTTGCGCACCGAGTACTCCGGCGCGCAGTCGACAGGTGTAACATTGGTGGGTGAAACTAGCCTAGCGGGGGCAAGGAGGAATATTTTGACCCTCGATGCAACGCGCCAGCACATCGAACGTGCTGTCAACGACCTAAGAGACCTCGTGTGGGAGACCCAGTCCTCCGCGATTGCATCGGCTGACACCCGCTGCCGTGGCCTCAAGCACAATGACTACTCTTATCTGCGGCCGATTATGACCCGCACCGTCTTCCGCGACGAGCTCGGCAACGTGGCCATGCCCAAGGGGTGGACCCTCGGCGGCGAGCCAAGACGCATGGCGCAGACTCTCATCACCGGTCACGGTGTGTGCCTGCGATACCTCAAGGAGCGCCGAAGCACCTACCCGGGTGGCGTCCCCGCCGCAGGACACACCGCCGCACGCAAAACATACTGGGAACAGCCACTGTTCACGCAGTTCAAGGAAGGCGAGTGGGCTCAGCCCGAGGAGCCAGTCAGGACCACCAACCTTCTCCTGCTGTGGGACTATCTTTCCCCGGCCGACGCGGACAGCGCCTTCACCATGCGTATCGTCCGCCCCACCGGCGCCGGGCAGTACGGGCGCTGCACACCCTTCGACATCAGCGTTGACCTCGCCCCCAGCCTCGGTCTGGAGCACGGCCTGAGGTTCCGTGGGGACGCGGACGACACCGACTTCTATGCCGACATCGACGACTTGGAGCAGAAAGATGGCAGCTGACCTCCACGCCACGCCGTTTCGCGGGGAACGTCTCCGCGACCTGGCTGAGATGGAAGGTCTGTCTATGCGCGACCTCGCTGCCGCGCTCGGAACCACCCAGAACCGCATATCAAAGATCGTCAACGCGAAGAGCCGGCTCACCCCCGACATCATCGAGGCGGCAACCACGACCTACGGGGTTCCCGCCGTGTTCTTCTCCGTCGTGCCCGCGCAGCAGGACCAGGCCGCCATAACGTTCCGCAAACGGGCGTCCAGCAGCATCCGTGCCGATAAGCGCATCACCCGTTTGTTCCGCGAAGCCGCACGGCTGTGGAGGACCGCCTCCGAGAGCTCGGGCTTCCGCACCGTTGACATGAGCGGCCTGCGCGAGCTCGTGCGAGACAATCGTGTCGAGGACGTCGCTGTGGCTTTGCGGAAGGAGGACGGACTCGGCTCCGAGGACCCGATCCCGAACATGGTGCGCTTTACCGAACGCCGTGGTGTGGGCGTCATCCTCGGACTTGACCCCCTGCTGTCCCAGCGCCTGACCGACGAGTACAACGAGCTTGGGGACAAGGATTACTCAGGTGTTTCCTCCCCCTCACGTTTCGAGGACCGTCCCCTGGTCACGACCGTGGCACCGCAACCCGGGGCTGTTACCCGCATGACCATCGGGCACGAGCTCGGGCACATCATCTTCGACCCCGACCTACAGGTCTCGCCCCGTGCTCGGGAGATCGAGGAGAAACGGGCATACAGTTTCGCCAGCGCGCTCCTCCTGCCCGAGTCCATGATGCGTCGCCGCGTCTACGAGGACATGACCCTCAACTCCTACCTGCGTATCAAGGCCGACTACGGGGCCTCCGTCAGCGCCATAGTGATGCGGGCCCAGAGACTCGGCGTCATCTCCAGTCGGCGTGCACGTAGTCTTCACATCCAGATCTCCTCACGTGGTTGGAGAGACAACGAGCCGGTCCCGGTGTCCGATGAGCACCCGACTCTCTTGTACCAGGCCACACAGCGTGCCTGGCCCGTCAACACCATCCGCGCGGCCGCTGAGGACGTCGGCGTCAAGCACAGCCTTATTTCCGCCTGGACAGAGACGAAGCAACCAGCCGTGACTGCGGTCCGCGAGACCAACACCAATGTTGTGTCTCTGACTGAGCGTCTTGCCTCCAGACGCTGCGAGAGCCCATCACGGTCGGTTTCAGCGTGCTCCAGCGGACGGATGCTGTGAGCGCACGCGCCACGTAAAGACCATGAGCAGTAACCAGGAGATCCCGCCGCTCCAGCACGCGAGTCTGGACCGGTTCGTCGAGGACTTCATCGCGGTGGTCTGGGAGCGTCCCACCGACGGCTCCCAGACCCTGACGTGGTGCCCCCAGTGGTGGTGCCACGACGAGGCAGTCTTCCGGCTCACGGCGTTGTGGACGGCGTGGGAGCACATGCGCCTCCACGACGGCCCCACCGCCATGGCCGCCTGGCTGACCCGCTACGCCGACCCCATCATGGCGATCGTCCTGGACGCTGAGGCCGGCCCGTTCCGGGGCTGCAAGTCCGACCGTGGCCACAAACCCATGCGCCCCCACAAGAACGCCGCCCTACCCTGTCAGCCGGCCCCCGCCGGCCTGTTTGACGGCAGGGTCGCCGACGCGCAGGAGAAGGGGCTGGCCCGGCTTCAGCACGCGAGTCTGGACCGGTTCGTCGAGGACTTCATCGCGGTGGTCTGGGAGCGTCCCACCGACGGCTCCCAGACCCTGACGTGGTGCCCGAAGTGGTGGTGCCACGACGAGGCCGTCTTCCGGCTCACGGCGTTGTGGACGGCGTGGGAGCACATGCGCCTCCACGACGGCCCCACCGCCATGGCCGCCTGGCTCGTCGAGTACGCCGACCCCATCATGAGCGTTGTCCTGGACGCCGAGGCCGGCCCCTTCCGGGGCTGCAAGTCCGACCGTGGCCACAAACCCATGCGCCCCCACCAGAACGCCGCCCTACCCTGTCAGCCGGCCCCCGCCGGCCTGTTCGACGAACGCAGCTGACCCCCAGCGTCAGGAGGGCGAGAAGGATGGGGCCTGCCACGGTGATCGTGGCAGGCCCCATCCTTCTCCACCGGGGTGCCTGGTCACAGGTGCTGCTGGCGCCTCCTGGGCCCGTTCTGGCGCACGCCACGAGCCCGGCCGCGACGACGCGGACTGGACGGGGCTCGCGTGGCCCGGGACGCCGGCTCGTGCAGGGCCTGCTGGCCCGTGACAGCCGCACGCACCGCCTCAGGTGGGGAACCGGCCTCGAGCTGCTGCTGCGCCCACTGCTCTCGAGCAGCCTGCGAGTCCCAGGCCGTCTCAGCCGCCTGTGCCCAGGAGACGTCAGCCTGCTCCCTGCTCGTGGCCGCGGTAGGCGCCCCTCCAGAGGCGTACAGAGCCTCGCGAGCCTCAGCGGCCTCCAGGTTGGTGCGCGCGTGAGCCACCGAGCCCCGTCCTCGCGCCTCAGCGGCAGCGCCGGCATAGGCGATGCGGTACGCGGCTACGCGTCCTCTGGACGCCGCGTTCTGGTCACCAGTGACTCCGTAGCCGTTTATCAGGGCGCGCCGCTGGTGCAGCTGGAGACTGTCGAGGTAGGCCTCCGGAGCCATACCGGCTTGCTCGGCCTCACCAGCGGCCGCGCGCCTAGCCAGCTCGGTGTAGGCGCCGCTCCGGGCGGGGGAGCCGGCTAGCTGCACCGTCCCGGGCACCGTCGGCGCCACCCTGCTTCCCTGGGAGGCGAAGTGCGCAAACCACTGCTGCGGATCGGGGTAGGAGCCGTCGTGCTCAGCCTGCCAGGACCGCTTGAGCGCCTCCGTGCTGTCAGCGCCGATCACTGAGCTGATGTCGACCTGGCTGCGGTCAGTGCCCGTGGCAGCAGCCAGGTCAGCCTGGTAGCCCTCGGTCGCCTGCGCCTCAAGGTCCGGCCTGACCCGGTCGTCCAGGGACGACAGGGCCGGCGGAGCGTCCAGGTCGTAGCCCTCGGCCGCCAGCGAGGAGTACAGCCTGTGGGCCCACTGCCTGCTGGCGGCGTCCTCATCGAGGCCAGCCGCCCAGGGCGCGTCATGGGTGCTGTAGTGCTCCTTGACCCAGGCCACGGCCGTGGCCTGCTCGGCCTCCATGACGTCGACCCGAGAGGCTGAGCGTGCCGGAGGATCCTGGGACGCGGCGTCACGGCCGCGGTCCTGACTGACGTGCTCCTGGGCGGACTCATCAAGACGTCGCCCCCAGTCCTCCCGCTCTTCGCCGGCGATCGCCGGCGCAGACGCCGCCAGGACCTTGGGGTCCACGTCCTGGCTGGTGAGCGGTTGGATGGGCTGGGTGAGGTCGATGTTCCACCGCAGCTTGGCCTGCCGCTCGCACTCGGCCACCGCCCGGGCAGCCTCAGGGTCGAGCTGCGAGAAGCGCCCGGCCACGGAGTAGACGTGGGCCGCCTGCTCGACCGTCGCGGTCTCCCACCAGCCCTCATCGAGGGCCGCCCGGTAGACGGGGGCGGCCAGGCGCCGCTCACCCTCCATGACCTGGCGCAGGCGCCGCTCGTCCTCAAGGCTCTGCCTCTCGGCCCTGGTCAGGTCGCGCTGACGGCGCCTGGCCAGGAACTCGGCAACCTGCATGCCGGCCCGCCAGCCCTTGGTGATCTCCTGACTGGCCTCAGCCAGGACGTCGTCACTCATCGTCGTGCACCTTCCTTGCTCATCGAGCTACTCGTCGTGGGAATGGTCTCCTCCCAGAACGGGACGAGCCTTGTCAGCAGGGCGGTCGCCCCGGAGGCCAGCACCCACGCCCGGCCCTGGGGCAGGGAGCCGAGCTGGTCGATCGGGGCGATCTTGCGTTCCTGGGCCTCCATCGACCTCGTCGACGACGAGCCACCCTGCGAGCTGGTCGTCTGGACCTGATCGACCCAGTGAGATCCGATCAGGTCCGAGAGCATCGAGAGGAACTCCGGCTCGGAATTGCCTCCGCCGTAGACCTTCACGTTCGCCGCCGACCACAGCGTCTGCATCCCCTCCCGGCCCCACGCCGTGACCCCCTGGGACCAGCTCTGGAGCATCGCCTCCACCAGGATCCCCCGTGACCCGAAGTGCGAGTACTGGGCCGGCAGCTGGCTCCACCGGCAGACGTTCGCCGCCTCGTCCAGCTCCACCAGGACCGGAACGCTCAGCCGGCCGCCGCTCTGACGCTTGGCATACTCCATCGCGGTCTCGGTGAAGACCATCGTCAGGGCCGTCACCACAGGGGCAGCGCTCACCGGCCCCTCCTGGCTGAGCAGGTAGAGAGTGTCAGAGCTGCGCACAAGATCCTCGATACGCAGCTCCGGGATCCAGTTGTTCGGCCTCACCCACGACATGGTCCGGTCGTCAGTCGTGAACCCCATGATTTGCTGCGCCCCGGCGAAGATGCCCGAACGGGTCACCTCCACCATGTTGAGCGTGGCCTGGAGCTCATCGGCCTTCTCGTACTCCCCGGCCTGGCGCAGGAGCATCACCGGCTCGTCATCACTGGGGTCGTTGACCCACCGCTTGACCGCATCCAGCCACTGCCCCGACCTGGCGGCGGCCAGCAGCAGGCGAGCCACCAGGTCACGCGCACCGGTGTCGAAGAACGGGTTGGACTGGCCCGTGGCCGGCCGGCTGGCGTCCATCAGCGCCTGCGCCATCGCAGTGGCTCGCACTGAGCTGGTGACGTAGCTCAACGGGTTCCACCAGAAGGACTGAGGCTCACCGACGATCTCCTGCGGGTCGAACACCCACACCTTGCCGCGCTCCTGACGCGCCTGACGTGTCAGCTCCACGATGTCGGGCTTGTTGGACGTCGCCACCACCAGGCCCGGGGCCGCCAGGATCCTGGGGACCACCCAGCAGGTCGTCTTGCCCGTCCTGGGGCCGGCGATCCCCACCCCCACCGCCTCAAAGTCGGAGTACAGGGGCCGGCTGTCACTGACCGCCCTGCCTATCGGAAGCCCGAAGCTGTCGGTGGCCACCTTCAGGCGTCGGGCGGTGGACTCCACCTGTCCCCGGCTGAGCGGCTCCGTGTCACGCCTGTAGCCCACCAGCGCCGACGCCTCGTCCCCACGCCGGCGTCGAGCACGCCCACGACGACGCACCAGATGGACCCCCAGCACCACCACCGGCAGGAGTGCCGCCACGAGACCGACGCACACCCACATACCGGGCGTTGCCTTCAGTGGCCCCTTGCCCAGCGCCAGGACCAGGTCGAAAGGGTTCCACGACGGTGAAGGCTGGCCGTTCCACCACGCCCACAGGTGCACGCCCACCTCCAGGCACACCGAGAAGACCCCGAAGGCGATCAGTCCCAGCCACAGCAGGATCGTGGACGGCTCCCACGTCCTGATCTCGTCACGCAGCCTCACTGCCCTCACCACCCTGCATCGTCCACCGCTTGTTCGTGTTGTTGATGTCCACCTCGGAGGCTGCCAGGTGCAGGTGGAACGGGACTCCCGGGGCGTCAGAGGTCTTGAGCATGAAGTTGCCCATCCCGGCCGGCGGGACGTTCTCCCCCGACGTCGGGTCCAGGCTGCCCGGTGCGTTCCACGAGCGCAGCAGGGACTGCTCCTCCTGACTGAGGTTGAACACCGTGGCGATCATGTCCATCTCCCGCGGTGGGACACCGGCGGTGAACAGCATCTTGGAGCGCTCCACGAAGCCGCGCGCCTTGACCCGGTCCTCCTCATTGGGAAGGGTGTCCATGTCGGTGATCGAGTGCGTGCACAGCATCTGCCCTACACCCACAGACCGGTTCGTGCGCGTCAGCGCGTCGATCCGGTCGACCAGGCCCGGCGAGGCGCGCATGATCCGCCACATCTCGTCCATGATGACGTTGTAGTGGCGCCGAGGCGCCACGCCCGCGTCAGCCAGGACCTGAGCGATCTCCACCGTCGCGAACCCGTACGACCAGGTGGACAACAACGTCGCGGCCTGTACGTCGCTGGACTCGTCCCTCGTCGCCGACACATCGAACACCACCGCACGGTCCATCATCATCGGCGTCGTCGTGGCCGCAGCGAAGATCCCGCCCAACCTCCCCGACAACAGGGCCATCAGGGAGGCCTCCAGGTTCTCGGTGACGTCCAGGTAGCGCTCCATCGACCCCCGGTCCAGGGCCGCGGCACGCAGCTGCGGCGGGGCCTCGCGCACCACCTCCAGCAGGTCGGCCAGCACCGGTGCCCCGCCGCGCTCCTCCAGGATCCTCACCGCAGCGTCCAGGATCACCTCCTCGCGGTCGGTGGGGGCCTGACGGCGCACGATGTGCACCAGGGATACCACCATGTTCTTCTTGCGCTCGTGCGCCGCCTGGAGCAGCGCCGCCCGCTCCTGCGGGTGGTCGGCCAGCAGCTCCGCCGCCTCGGCCACGTTACCGGCGTCCAGCGGGTTGATACCCGCCAGCCCGTGGCCGATACGCACCACCTGACCGCCGATGGCCTCGACAGCGTCGACATAGTCCGGCTTGATGTCGCCCAAGATCATGCTGTGGATCCCTCGGTTGGCCAGCCCCAGCATGATCCTCCTGATCAACGTGGACTTCCCCAGGCCGTTCAGGCCCATCACCATCGCCGAGGGCGCCGAGATGATCCGCCGCTCGAACCACGCCATGTGGTCCGCGCAGACGGTCCCGGGCCCGTTGAGGTTCTCACCCAGGATCACCCCCTCAAGCGGGGTCGCCCCGCCAACCACGAACGGGTACAGGCCGCACGCCTGCACCGAGGTGGTGCGGAACATCCGCACCCTCGGCATCATCGCGGCCCGGCCGCCTCCCGGCCCCGCCGGCCCCAGGGCGCCGGCGGCCGGCGAGGAGCCGCCCCCGGTCAGCAGCCCCCACATCTGGCCGGCGACCTCGACCGCCCCGCGGGCCACACCCGCCAGAGCCTTGAACCCGTCCATCAGCGCGTCCTCCTCCTCATGTCCTGGTCTCCCGGCCGGAGCCCCAGCGGCAGCCCCACAGCGAACCCGGAGTCCTGGGCGCCCCACGCCTCACGGATCAGTAGGCGGCTGGAGGCCGCCAGCGACTCCACCGGCGCCGCCGCGTCCTCCACGTCACCCGACGTCGTGGTGCACGTGATGACTGCCCCGAAGTCGAGCAGCCCGCCCCCGGCGGCCTCCTCATCAGCCATCTGGCGAGCCACCTGCGCCTCACGCATAGCTCGGGCGCTCGGGTTACCGCCGCTGGTATACAGCCGTGCGTTGGCCTGGTTCACGTCGTTGTCGATGATCGACGGGGCCATGGCGGCGTCAATCGGGCGGTAGAGCCACGTCACCCGCTTGCGCTCGACACTCGGGTGCAGCCCCAGGATGGGCTCCAGCACCCTGAACTGCACCGTCCCCGACGGCGGTGAGCTCATGGTCCACACCCTCGAGACACCCGAGTCGTGCTCATACCGGTCCCGGCCGGTGTCGTGCCCGGCAGGACCGCACTGGCCCCACTCAAGAGCAGCCGTCTCGCCCCGCGAGGCCGCAGCATCGAACAGAGCGGCGCTAACCGGGTCGTGAGCCACCCGCACCATCTGGCACAGCTCGCCAGCCGTCATCAGGTGCACCGGCCCTGTACCGGCGTGCTGAAGCGTCTGGGTCAAGCCCGGAAGCCGAGCCGCGATCTCCTGCTCAGCCAGGTCCTGCTTACCGGCCCCCAGCGCCGCAGGAGAGAACGTCAACGTGGCCCACACCTTGATGTCCACGGCCCCCTGCGCAGAGGAGTCCACCACCTCACTGATCACCCGGCGGGCGGCCTCCGGCGCCCCAGGCGCCGACTGGCGCGCCATGGCCCGCCGAAGACGCTCCCCGGAGTCCGGGCAGGTCTCCACGGTCACCGACGCGGCCACCACAGCCGCCTCACCCGACAGGTTCCCCAGCCAGTGCCCGAACAGGGCGACCAGGTCATTGGCCTGATCCAGGTCCACCAGTCCCGTCCCCGGAGGGGACAGGGCCATCACCACTGCCAGGGACTTGTCCCCGTGATGGATCAGCGCGAACGGGCGCCCTACGGAGTCCGTGTGCTCACTCAGGGTCGAGCGCCACAGCACCCCCGGCAGCCGGAAGCCGCCAGTGGTGTAGCGAGGCGCCAAGGGCCCCGACACGTACCGGGTACTCCCGGCCCGCACCGAACGACGAAACCGCAGCCTCTCAGCACCCCGGTCCAGCAGCGACATCCCGTGCTTGTCCTTCGTCGTCACCAAATACAGCACACCAGCCTCAACCAGCAGCACCACACCGGCCCATACGACGCCCTTGATCATCATCACCATGATCACCACGACCAGACCGGCGAGCGCTGCCATCGTCTCCAGCATGGTCAGCGCGCCGATACCCGCCGACCGGGGCTCACGCCACCCGCCGTAGGTACGCACCTCGGCCTTCACCTGCGCCTGAACAGCAGCACTCATCTCCTGTGCACCTCTCTCGCTCCTGTTGACTGTCTACCCCCACTACCACCGGCAGCACCGCCGCCGGAACGCGCCCCACTTGAGGCCCCGCGCCCGCCCTGGACACCGGACGACCCCGCCGCACCGGGCGCAGCCACCGGAGCGGCACCCCCAGCACCGGTGGTCTGCTCGGCCACGCTCTTGGCGGCACCCACACCAGCACCCACGACCTTGGCGCCAGCCGCGATCCCGGCCCCCACAGGACCAGCCGCCGCAGCAGCGCCACCACCAGCAGCAGCCGCACCGCCGCCGGCCGCAGCGCCGCCGCCACCACCGGCGGCGCCAGCAGCTCCACCACCAGAAGCGCCACCGGCCCCGCCGGCCGCGGCTCCACCGCCGCCACCAGCAGCACCGCCCGTAGGCGCCGCACCGGTAGGCGCCTGCATCGACTGCGGCTGACTCGGTGGGCTGGAGGACGAGCCCCCACCGCCACCGCCACCGCTTCCGCCGGAGCCGCCCTGGAACATGGACCGGTTCGCCACGTTCACCGCGCCCGTGGCCAGCATCCCGCCGAGCAGGCCGCCAGTACCCCCACCGCCACCGAGGTTCGCCGTCACCGGCACCAGGAACATCACCAGCGCAGGCAGCGCCACAATCGCCAGGATCAGGAAGATGATCCCCATCAGAAACTTCCCGATATCGTCGCTGAAGCTGTAGGAGTCCCCCGACAGCAGCTTCAGCGAAGCCGCGTAGATCGTCGACGCCGTCGGCTTGAAAGCGATGAGAGCCATCGTCCAGGCCATGTACTTGTTGAACCACTGCTGGCCCCACTTCGTCGTCGACGCAGCCGCAGCCAGCGGCGAGAAACCAGTCAGAAGAGTCAGCAGCCCCGAGCGGACGAACATCAAGAAAACCTGCACGATGTTCGAAAGCAACGCGATCAGGCCCCCGACGATGAGCATGATCATGCCCAGCTGCCCGGTCTGAAACAGTCCCATGTCCAGGATCTTGGTCAAAAACTTCCCGTCATCCTGAGACCCAGCCTGCTCAATGATCCACGGCGAGTACAGGTCCCCGATCTCAAGCATCAGCTGCGTGATCGTCGGGAAGGCCGCCCCCACCACGATCAGGCGCAGCAGACCGCCCTGCGCGTCCTGCAACGGCTCGACCCGCTGCCGCCAGGCCATCTGCATAGCAGCGACCACCAGCGACACGATGGCGATCACAATCACCAGCCACCGCTGGTGCTCCTGAATGAACGACGCCACCGACTCATCGCCACCGACATTCGTCTTGACGTTCACCCAGATCGTGCCCAGGGACACCAGGGTCTTATTCACACCGTCCGTGATGTGCTCAGCCCACTTCGAGACGATGTCGTCCCCGGCCTGAGCGACCGTCTCGCTGACCTTGCACGAGACCTCCCAGAAGTGGCAGTCACTCATATCAGATGTTCCACTCCGTGAAACCGCCCGCCGCCACGGACGCCACCGGCTCCTGCCCCCAGGCGTTGGACGCCGGCGCCACGACCTTCCAGTCGCCGTTCTCCCAGCGCAGGAGAACCGGCCAGGACACCAGCCCCTCGTCCGAAGAACGCCCGGTCCTCACCGCCAGGGTCACGACGACCTCGTCAGAGCTGCGGACGTCGACCTTGAAACCCTTGATCCCCACCGGGCTGGTGGTCGACCCGTCCCAGCCGTCATCAACCTGACGAGCCAGACGGTCCCTGTCCTCCCCCTCAGCCATCAGCGTCGTGATGACCTCAGGCAGCCTCTGCTGCGAGGAGAACCACTTCATCCAGTTCGCCGACGCAACCACCGCCCCCGTAGGGGAGTGGGCGAAGCACCGGCTGATACCCGTGCGGATACCCGGCCCCGCACCATCAACCACCGGGACACCAACCCCCGGGGCGATCGTGGTGATATCACCTACGGGCGCCTGCACCGGGACCTGCTGGTCCCCCGCCGCCAGGCCGCACACCGACGCCGACGCACCCTCACCGGCAGAAGCACCACCAGCCCCCGCGGCGCCCTCAGACGCTGCCGGCGCCGGCGCAGCCGAAGGAGCCGGCGAACCACGACCGGCGCGGCCGCCGCCGCTGACGACGCGGCCACCAACCACCCAGCCGCCAGCAGCAAGAATGACCACCAGGAACACCACCGCAGCAATGAACCACGGCGACGTAAACGGACTACTGCTCTTCTGACCGGCACCCTCCGGGCTGCCAGCCGACACGTTCCCCCCGCTCATCACTGCAACGCCTGAATCAGAGAGCCGGCCGCGCCGCACACGATCGCGGCGGCCATGACGAAACCCAGGGCCTTGGCGTGGTCCTCACCCTCACCGCGCCTGTTATTGATCGCGAGCTTCGCGGCCACGGCCACCAGCCCGAAGATACAGATGGCGAAGCAGACCCATTTGGACCAGCCGATAATCGTGTCCGTCTTCGTCGCCACACCAGGAGGCGCCACCGGGCCCGAGTCCACAGGCACAAGACCCGCCTGCAGAAGACGGGTGTGCACATTCGCCACAGCACCGAGAACGACATCATTCATGAGCTCTTCCTCTCATCGTTGTTGATCTTGTTGATGGTCTTGATGATCCGGCGCACGCGCAGACCCCTGTGCGCCTCGCTCGGCTGGCTCAGCCGCCACGACGCCTGCCACGGCACGCGCAGCACCACGGGAAACGCCCCGCTCACGTCACGCACCAGCCGCGCAAGAGGCTTCGGGCGACGCCGGCCCGGGGCGTCCGCCCCCAGGACCAGCCCCAGGAGCTCCACCCCCGGAACCGTGCCCTCCAGCCACTCCACGGCCGCAGCCCGAGCGGCCTCCAGCCCGGCAGCATGAGTCCGCGCCGCCACCAGCACCCGCACGCCCTCACCAGGCACAGCCGGCACCGGCCACGACACCCCCGCGTCCCCCGCGCCCAGCAGACCCGCCCACGTCGAGGTCCCAGCCCCACCATGAGCCCCAACGACCCACAGCGCCGACCCCCGAACCTGCACACGCCCCAGACGCCGCGACGCCGACACCTCAGCCCCGCTGGCCCACCTGCGGTAGTCCACGCCCAGCACCTCCACGCCGTCACTGACCGGCTCAGGAGGTGCAGGCTCCTGCACCCACGGATTGCTTCCCATGCCCATCACGTAGAACGTGGGCGCACGACACCCGCCTACAACAAGGGAAGACACCACCACCCTCCGGTACCGTGGTGCCCACCACACCCAAAAGCACGAAGAAAACAGGGGGAAACAAGCCATGGCGGTAGCAGGGGTCCAGCACCACTGGGCAGTCACCCGCGGAAACAACCCAGACACCAAGCCCTACTACTGCCCCCTCCACGAGTCACGACACTTCGCCGCGGTCACCCTCTACCAGCGCCTCCTCCAGCCCGTCCCCGACGACGCAAACGACTACTGGGTCCGCCTCGCCGACATGGCCGTCGTCATCCCCGAGCGGGAAGCCAGCTTCTTCTACCAGCTCTCCCTGCTCGCTCAAGCCACCTGGATCCCCGTCGACCACGACATCGACCTGGACGCCATCCTCGCCAAGGCCCGCACCGAGCTCGCCACCCACCCCACCCCAACCATCACCGGAGACCACGCCGACCCCCGCGTCCTAGGTCGCCCAGCCATCACCACCGCCCCCACCCTCACCAACATCAAGACCCAAGGCACCTGGGCGGTCACCCTCGAGGCCGACGACCCCAACGACGGCGTCGACGACATCTGGGTAAGCCCCATCTACGCCGACGAGCCCCCCACCACCTACGCCCAGGCCCGCGACCGCTACCTCACCGTCGCCAAGGACCTCAACAGAGTCGTCCCACCCGACCCCGAACCCACCACCGGCATCCGCTTCTGGTACACCCTCGAGACCAGCGCCTCCACCCCCTGGTACCCCGACGACATCAACATCGACCCCACCCAGGCCATCACCCAGCTCTACGACCAGCTCACCCAGTAAAAACCCCACCACCAAAAGAAAAAGTTTCAGGGTGACACAGTGTCACCCTGAAACCATATGTGGCCACAATCACATCTACGTGGTTGGTTGGAACGCCTCGACCACCTCCCGAGCCCGCTCAGCCACCTCCTCAGACCCCAGCGCCACAATCGGAGCCTTCGTGCCTCGACGCGACCCGATCAGCAGCGTCATCCACGCCCGAGCACACGCCTTCGACGCCCCCAGGTCCGCCAGGCGAGAGTCATTAGCCGCCGCCGTCTGCCGCCTCGACTCACCCCACGCCAAAGCCAGCTCCGTGACCCTCCGGGTCCCGGCCCACGCCAACGGCTCCGCCATCCCCGCATCCACCAGAGCGTTCACCAGTCCCGACATCACCACCTGAAAATCATCCAGCCCCACCGCCGACACCTCCAGCGCACCCGGCAGACCACTGCCCTCCGGAACCAGCCCCGGCTCCACCGACGTCACCGACACACCCTCAGGCGGCAGGCAGTCACGCCCCTCCAAGGTCGCTGTCCTCGTGATCCGGGTCCACATCGCCCACGGCGAGTCCGCGATCGCGATCCCCCTGGCGTTCAAACGCATCACCTCCCAGGCCCAGCCCATCGTGTCCGCCTTCGACTCCCGCCGACTCAACCCACCAAACCGCATCCCCTGATGCACCGACCCCGCAAACTGACTCTCAACCGCCTTGTCCAGGCTCCGAGCCACCACAGCCATCGACTCACCCACCCACTCCTCGCAGATAGCCCCCAGAACCGCCTCCCGCAGCCCCGGGTTGTCCCCAGTAACCACCCACGGCCCATCCGGGTCAACATCCGGGACCGCGAACCGGTACACCCGCACGTCCTCATCCACATCCTCATCAGCCCCCGTCTCCACAGGCAGCAGACGAATCAAGTTCGCCCCCTGACGCTGCCTACGACGACGAAGCCGACGCACCAGAACACCCCGATCCTCCATCCGAGCCAGAGCCCGCTTCACCGACCGCTCCGACACGTGCGCATGAGCCGCCAACCAAGCCACCGACGCAATCACCTCACCACGCCAGTCAGCCAACCGCGCCAGCTCCATCACCACAGCCGTATCCGCCGGCTTAAGCCCCTCCAAGGACTCCACCCACACCGGCCACGACACCCGCGTCTCCTCACTCACGACGCAACCTCCCCAACCTCAGCCTGCCTCCACTGCTCAACCAGCTCGCCGGCCAGGCTCATCTGCCTGGCCCGCCCCACATCGGGATGCTCACGCCGCACCTGCTCCCAGGCCCGCTCAGCCAGCTCCTGATCCCGTGTCCGCGGCGGCTCAACGACCTTCACCGCCCGCCGGGCGACCTCAACCTGTCCCTCACCCGCCGCCACCAGCGCCGCTGGCGCCAGTGTCGGATCCACCTTGTGCCTCAGCCGCCAGGCCACCAGCCGCGACAGGTGTCCCACCGGCTCAGGTAGGTCCTCGTCCAGCGCCGAACGGATCTCGCTCGGCCTCCAGCCGGCCTCGACCCGCTCCCGCAGCAGCCTGGCCACCTCCGAGGCGCCCTGCGGGTCCGACGCGACCCTCAGCATGCTCGCAGGCAGGCACGACCCCAGCAGGCCACGAGCCTCAGCCGGCAACCCCGGATCACCACCCACAGGGCCATCGACGGCTCGCTCAACACCAGAAACACCCTCAGAAGGTGCCTGTGAGGCCCGTGAAGAGGATTTCACACCCGATCCGTGTCCGCGATTGGGTGAGGCTCCGATAGGCCGCTCACGAGGCTCCTGCGACCTCGACGGCTCCGTGCCCGACTCGGGGCTCGGCGCGGGGCCGGTCCGGGACGTGCCGCGGCCAGCCGGCTCCTGGGTACTCGGGTGCTTCACGCCGCCGGGCGAGGCGCCCCGCCGAGCCCGGCCGGCGCCCGACGCCTGTCGAGCACGATCCCGACCCGCCCCGACCGACCCCGACCGCGAACCGGCGCCCGCGCCTGGTGACACCACCTCGGCCCGGTCAGGTCCGGTCTGGTCTAAAGACTCTTCTTCCGAACGTAGTGAGGAAGAAGGTTTGGTATCCCGTAGGGATAGTGCCGCGCTTGACCGTGCCACGGTGGAGCGCGGCACGGTGCGACCTGCGGAAACACCCTGTTTGCCCAGGTCAGACCGTGCGGCACCTGTTGCCGCACGGCGACCATCATCAGACAAGTTATCCACAGGCCCCTCGGAAGGGGTGCGTTTGCCCAGGTCAGACCGTGCGGCACCATCTGCCGCACGGTGCGACCTGCGGATACGCGACCCGCACGACTGCCTCGGCTCCTCAGGGTCAACCACACCCGCCCGCTGCTCCTCAGGCAGCTCCGACAACGCCGTAGCCCGCCCTATCGACACGT
Source organism: Actinomyces viscosus (assembly GCF_900637975.1). Lineage (NCBI taxonomy): Bacteria > Bacillati > Actinomycetota > Actinomycetes > Actinomycetales > Actinomycetaceae > Actinomyces > Actinomyces viscosus. Next base: position 3,217,358 of record NZ_LR134477.1, read on the forward strand.
CCGAGAACACCGTCACCGTCCGGATCCGGCCACCCTCACGACGCACCGTGAACCGGTGCCGGTAACCAGCCTCCTCCAGCTCACCCAGAGCCGCCCGCACGGCCTTCTCACCCATACCCCGGCCAGCGAACGCCCGGTAACCCAGATCCGCCCCCGGAGCAGTCGATAGAGCCCTCGCAAGAATCCCCAGAGCCCCGTACGAGATCGACGAGTCCCACACCACCTCATTAGGCAGCGCTGTGGCACCCTTACGAACAACGAAGTACTCACTCACAGCACCCACCCCCCAACCAGAACAGGACCCCCATGCACTTCTGGCAGATCGCCCCCGACGCCCGACAGCACCTCGACAAAGCCATCAACGACGCCTTCAAGCTCGGCGACACCGTCAAGATCGAGCAGGCCCCCGACGGGACCTTCCGCGTCACCTCCCCGGCACTCATCCCCTACGGCGACCCCAACCGCCACGACGGCGTCACCCTCTCCGTACTCGACAGGTACATCCCCACCACAGGAGACGTCGACAGGCTCGCCAACCTCCTCGACGTCGCCCTCAAATGGCAGAGCTACATCGTCATCACCAGCCACACCGACCAGGACGAAGGCCTCTCCTGGCTCATCCACAGCCCCGACTCCTACGCCACCACAGCCGAAGGCAAGGCCGACGCCGCCCTCGAAGCCGAAACCGACGACATCGATGCCCTCGAGGCCGCCGACGTCGACGTGGACTGACTGTCCTGCTCCCAACGGTCCCCGGCCTGCGCCGTCACGCTTAGCGCTCACTGCTCCTCAACACCCTTCCAATAAGCCGGCACCACGCCGACGGAACTGCCTTCACCTAGGACCATGACCGGGGTGAGCACACTGCACACCCCACGGCCCGGAGGCAGCACCTCGCCGCCCCTACCCATAGCCGCGCCATCCACCGCCACACCTGCTTGTAGCCCCTCAAACACAGAAACCTCCCACTCGTAAACAACACGAATGTGATTCAAGAAAACAAGAAGAAATGAAGAACAATTAACGGGTAGACCCTCAGGTCCCCGCGGGCCCCTCATACTCGGGCACAGCCACGTACTCACCAGGCCGACCCGGTCGAACCCGTGCACCGGCCACCACGCCAGCCGCAAACCGCGCCACGCTGAGGACCCAGCAAGCGACGATCATCACCACGTAGGCAGCCCCAACACGCACGCCGAGCGGCGCGGTCGCAGGCAGGAACACCGCGACAACCGCCGGCCACAGCCCCACCAGCCCCGCCCCGGCCACCAACCACCACCAGCAACGACGCCGGACAAGCCGCATGAACCGCACGCGCCCGACCAGCCCAGCCATCACCACCAGCGCGGCGAACGGCACCCACGACACCGGTCGCAGCATCAGCAGAACCAACAGCCCCAGCAGGCAGGCCAGCTCTGCACGCAGCAGCCCCAACGCCACAGGCACCCACTCGGACGCCGAGAGGTCTCTTGGCGGGCGCTGCTCCGCCGCCTCGGCCCACAGGCCCACAAGCAGACCGGTACTGAACATCACCCACAAGCCAGCCGCCACCGACGAGCTCATGACCCCGACACCACCCGGACAGCCCGCCCCTCAGACCGAGCCTCAACCAACACGGGAGCCGCAGCCTCACGACGCGCAGCCCTGCCGCGCAGAAGCTCCGCCACCCCAACCGCGCCCAGGAGGGACGCGACGATGAGTAACCAGCACCACCACGGCACCACGTCCAGCACAAGCCAGCAGAACTCAGGAGAAAACACCATCACGACCACCTCGCATCTCGCCGCAGGAATACTTGTCGTAGGTCACAGGAACAATTCGGGACGGGTGGGAGGGCACCAGCCCGGGCGCCCTCCCACCCCGGCCAGGCGACGCACCACCGCCACCTGGCCACCAGGACCAGCAGAAACCACCTACCGGCCCCACCAGGGCAACGACGGACCACCCGTCGCGTCCCAAGGAAGCAACGGCGGAAGGCCCGCCGCGCCCCCAGAAAGGAACAGGCCAATGACCGACCTGCCCCAGCTCACACAAGCCCTCTGGCGCACCAAGCGAGCAGGAGGACACCGCGTCCTCTACCGCTTCACCCTCGACGCCGGCGGCCGCACCCACGAGCTCGACAGCGTCCTCGCCGCCGAAGGAGAACCACCCTGGACCCTCCTCATAGCCCTCATCGGCCCCCACCACTGGGCCCACACCTACAACATCACCATCAGCCCCGGCGGCGGCCTCAGGGCCGACGCCTTCCTCGCAGCCGACTACAGCCGCCTCCTCGAAGCCCTCAACATCGGAGGCAGCGGCACCAGGCCATGGCCCGCCAGCCTGCTCCTCGAAGCCGCCGACCACGGCGCCAGCAAAGCCCGACCCCGAACCTGGATCCCGCCCAACGAGCTCCCCAAAGCCGCACGCACCAACATCGAGGAAGAAGACAAGATCTACTTCCTCAGATGGCGGCCCTGGGAGAACGACCCCCTCCGAGACGGCCCCAGCCCCAAGAACTACGACAAGACCCGCAAGCTGCTCGGCAAGGACATCGCCGACCACTGCCGAACCCACCACATCAGCTCGTGCTGGACCACCCCAGACAACCCCAAACTCAAGCACTGCGAACACCGCCCACTACCCCCAGGCTGGGAAGACCCCCACTAGCAGCGTCGACGGGAAACGGCTGGTCCCAGTGCCGTCCGCAAGCCACCACTGACGTCATCAGCCGACCACCCACTCCCAGGCCACCGGCCGCCTGGCCGTGAACCCCTCCAACGGGTCCCGGCGAAGACGACCCCGGCCGAGAAACGACGCCAGGACATCCACCTGCTCCTCACTCGGCCCGTCAACACACAACGCCTCAACTGCGCCCACCACGGCCTGCCCCCACGGAGCAGCCGGAACCAGCGACATCGACAGCACAGGCGACAGCCCCTGCCCAGCCGCCCACCGCCAGGCCTCCTCCACCTCAGCCACGGACGGCACCCCCGGGATACCGAAGAACGTCATGCTCAGCCTGAACGACTCCGGATGCTCCCCAGCCTCGGCGAACCAGTCGTGCCCCGAGGAGGACACCCTGGCCACGCACGGGAACGGCACATCAAAGTCGCTGTACCACGGCCGCACCAACGGCCGCATCCACCCAGGCAGCACCGGACACTCCAACCACGCATCCGGACGAAGCAGCACCCCACCAGACGAGAAAGCCTCCAACGCCCTGGACCACTCCACCCAAGCCTCCACAGGCCAACGACTCAGATACCCCTCATCAACACCCGCAACCTGACACACCTCCCGCACACAAGCAGGCAAAGCCTCAACAGCCCACACCGAGCAGCCACCAACCCCACCAGGAACAAGCTCACGCACGAAGTGCTCACGAGCCTCAACATCCGCAGTACTCACATCCCCAACACCAGCCATCACAACAACGCCCCCTGACCAGGCAAAACCCCACCCACCGAAGAACCAGCAGACAAAGACACCGACACCGACGACCTGCTCGCACCACGACGGCGTGCGCCCACAACCCACGACAAGCAATAAGGGTGAGAGGGCGCTACCAACGCCCCCTCACCCCAGCCCAGCGGCAACAAACCAAAACCGCCGGACCACCGAGACCGGGCAGACCGAAACCCGAGCCTCGAAAGAGACAGGCAGGACCCACCTGCCGTCCCCACCGGAGCGACGACGGACCGACCGTCACGCCCCACGGAAGCGACGGTGGAAAGGCCACCGCGCTCCACTGAAGCAACGACGGAACCGCCGCCGTGCTCCAAGAAAGGAAAGCCACCATGGCTCACAACATCCTCAAACCCCTCAAAAACCTCCTCCGCCGGCCCACCAGCGACACCGACGTCACCCCCACCAGCAGAACAGGAACCACCGGACTCGATATCCGACCCGCCGCGACGCAGGAAGAAGTACAGGCAATCCGCACCCTCCTCACCGAACAGGTCCCGTATCCAAACTTCGTTCCGCTCCCAGAAGTCCTGCCCAACCGGCACAACCACCTGCACCGGGAACTGATAGGAGCTTGGCGCGACAGCCACCTCATAGGAGCCGCCTTCATCGGACCCGCCGAACAAGAGGCCCACAACCTCGTAGGACCCACAGCGCACCACGACGCCGAGGTGATCCTCCGCGACGTGGCCATGACCCACAGCCTCGCCGTAGAACCCACCCACCGAAGGACCGGCACCGCCCTGGCCATCAAGCACCACCTCAACACCTGGGCGCGCGACCACAGCGCACACCTGATCCTCGCCGTCCCAATGAACCAGGCGTCCCGCAACCTCAACCAGGCAGCCGACTACATCCTCCTCCCACCGGACATCACGCTCATCATGCAGATCAAGGCACACGCAAGCGCCCACGGATTCCCCGCGAAAGAAGGCACCACCTGGGCGCTTCGCATCCTCGACCAGGCAACCGACCCTCCCATCCGCGTGGGAGTACACCAACCGATGCCCCACGCGAACCGGGGCGAACACCACATCCTGAGCGTCCAGTTCCTCAACTGACACCACGCACTCGGCCCACGACCGACCCCCACCAGCACCCATCACAACAACACCCCCTGACCAGGAAGCTCCACACCCTCAACACCGGGCACCGACGACACCGAAGGTGCCGACGGGCCTACCGGACTCAGAAGCGCCTCGACGTTGGAACGACGGAACCGCATGCGGCCAGATGGATACCTCACGACCTCGATGAGGCCGTCTCGTCCCCAACGTCGCAGCATCGGCTGGCTGAGACCCGCTTCTGGATACTGCTCAACTACCTGACGAGCAGTGAGGAGATCGCCAGGCATTCGCCTGTACGATTTTCGTTCAGTCATACGTTCATGATGAACTGTGTGGTGGCGTACGTCAAGCGTTGTATTGCACGCAAATCGTGCATATGTTACGTTTGTTGCATGACGTTCGTTAGTGCTCAAACCGTTCAAGCGGTGCGAGGCGTGCATGGCGAGGGAGGGGCTGTGATGTCGATCGATCAGGCCCTGGGCTTCACCGTGAACCAGTACCTCTTCGCCCATGGGATGACGCGAGCCGACCTCGGGGAAGTCTTAGGGGTGGCGGGCTCCAATGTGTCTAACCGTCTACGAGGTAAAAGTCGTTGGACTGCTGCCGACCTCGTCGTCGTCGCCGAGCTCTTCGGGGTGGGGGTTGCTGACCTCTATCCCACCCGCAGCGCCGAGGGTTGGGTTCCGGCACCTTACGTTCCGGGCACAAGTAAGGCCCCGGTCCCTGGTGGGGCCGAGGCCGGTGCGGTACCCCCTGTGGGGCTCGAACCCACGACCTTCGGATTAAAAGTCCGCAGCTCTGACCAACTGAGCTAAGGGGGCGCACCGACGGCCGGAAGCAGAGTCCAGACGCCATCGGCAGGGGCCAGCATAACCGGACAACCGACCGCTGTGTCGAACTCGCCGCGCCGCTGGCCCCTCAGCTCACCGCTGGCCCCTCAGACTCGCCGCCCGCCTCGGTCGCCGGGCCGTCGGCCGGAAGTGAACCGGTGGGGGACCGGTGTCCCGGTCGCGAGACAATAGGGCCGCGCGTCGTCGCCGGCGTGCCCGCACCGCGTGAGGAGTCCCCATGGCCCGCCAGTTCCACCGCCCCGCCCGGCTCGACCCCGAGGCCGCCGAGCAGATCGAGGGCAGCGCCGACACCGCCGTCGCCTCCGAGCTCGCCCATCGCGCGGCCCAGGCCCTCATCGGCGGCTTCCCCGGCACCGAGAGCGACGACGACCCCATCACCCGCTCCGGCGTCGTCGCCGCGGTCGCCACCAACGGTGTCGACGACATCGCCGAGCTGTGGGCCGACTCCCCGGCCACCACCCTGCCTGGCACCCTGTGGCGCCTGTTCCTCGTGCGCGAGTGGGTCCGCCGAGACCCCGAGCTCGTCGCCCGCCGCTACGCCACTGTCGTCGACCTCACCGGGACCGACGATGCCACCAGCGCCCGCCTCGAGACCGCCCTCGCGCAGGCGCGCGCCGTGCCCGCTCCCGCCGAGCTGCGCGAGCGCCTCGACGTCGTGCTGACCGGCGGAGTCGAGGACTCCGTCACCGAGATCGCCCCGCTGCTGACTGCGACCGCCGACTTCCTGCGGGCGCTTGCGGCCGGCTCCAACCCCGTGTGGATCGAGGACGACGCCGACGAGCTCGCCGACCGCGTCACCCGCCGCGACTCCGCCCTCCTGGCCACCGCCGACGAGTTGACTGACTCCGCCCGCCGCGCCGCCGCAGGCCTGCTCGACTGAGAGGGACTGCGTCGGGGCTATCCGGGCGCGGGATGTCCAAATCTGTCACAAAGGCCCGAGGTGAGCGTCCGTCGACGGTATGAAACCGCATGATTCCGGGGTTCCTTTAGGTGTCTGATCTGCCCGCAGGCTCCTTTGTGACAGATTTGGACACGATCGGGCATCGTCGGCGAGGTCATGCGCGCTGCGCCTCGCCTATTCTGTGAACTGGAGCGGACCGCCACCCCACAAGGTCGCCCGGACGTGGGACCATGTGACCATGACCAACGACGCGTCCCACTCCGCCCCCACGCCGCTCTCCCGCTTCCTGGGCGGGTGGATGCGTCACCCGAGCCCCCAGGAGCCCGAGGAGCAGCCCGCCGACGACGCCCCCGAGGCTGCCCCCGACGCCCCCTTGGAGGCAACCGAGCCATCCGACGCGGTCGAGGGTGCCGAGCACGCCGGGGCCGCCGAGGTCGCTGAGGGTGCCGACGCCCCCCGGTCGGCCGGCACGCCCGAGGCCGCCGCGGCCAAGGCTGAGCCCGCCGCCTCTGCCGGCACCGACAACGAGCCCGCTGCCCCCACCGAGACCGCGGCTGAGCCCACCCGGCCCACCGTCGCCCCCGAGGACGCCGCGAGCGCAGACGAGCCTGACGAGCCGGAGGGCCCGGACCCCGACGCCGACGACGGCGAGGAGGAGCACGTCATCGAGGTCGCCGACCCCCGCGACTTCGCCGACGACTCCGGCCCCCAGTACGAGGACGAGGACTTCGACGAGATCGTCGACGGCGAGGCCGCCCCGGCCCCCGGCCCCGTCGGCACGGCGACCCCGGCGATCGCCCCGTCCTCCATCACCTCCGCCAGCTCGCAGTCGGCCCCCTCCGCGGCCGAGGCCCTGGCGACGCCCTCGACCGCGACGCCGGGGGAGTGCGGCACCTTCGTCCCCGGCAGCGCCGCCAGCTCGGGCCATGCCGTCAGCCCCGCCAGCGCCGCCTCCTCTGCCTCCTCGCTCAGCTCGGCCAGCGCCGCCGACGCCGCGGCCTCGGCCGCCTCCGCCGACACCGCCCAGGTCGACCCCGAGGACCTCCTGCCGCCGCTGAAGTCCTTCAAGAACCGCTTCATCGACCGCGAGCTGACCTGGCTGGACTTCAACGAGCGCGTCCTGGAGCAGGCCGAGGACCACACGCTGCCCCTGCTGGAGCGCGCCTGGTTCCTGGCGATCTTCTCCTCCAACCTCGATGAGTTCTACATGGTGCGCGTCGCGGGGCTCATGCGCCGCATCAAGGCCGGCATCACCCCGGTGCGCGCCTCGGGCCTGGACGCCAACCAGGTCCTGGCCCAGGTCACCAGCCGCGCCAAGGAGCTCACCGCCCGCCAGGCCGCCCTCTTCCAGGATGACATCCGCCCCGCCCTGGCCGAGCACAACGTGAACATCCTGGGCTGGGACGAGCTCAACTCCGACCAGCAGGAGCGCCTGACCCGCTACTTCCGCCACCAGATCTACCCGGTCCTCACCCCGCTGGCGGTCGACCCCTCCCACCCCTTCCCCTACATCTCGGGCCTGTCCCTCAACCTGGCCGTCATCCTGCGCAACCCGCGCAGCGGCAAGGAGCACTTCGCCCGCATCAAGGTCCCCGACTCCCTGCCGCGCCTGGTCCAGGTCCCCGGCCGCGAGCTCGACGCCGCCGACAAGTCCGCCGGCTGCGCCGTCATCCCCCTGGAGGTCGTCATCGGCCAGCACCTCGACCATCTCTTCCCGGGCATGGACATCCTGGAGCACCACCTCTTCCGGGTCACCCGCAACGAGGACCTCGAGGTCGAGGAGGACGACGCCGAGAACCTCCTCAAGGCCATGGAGAAGGAGCTCGAGCGGCGCCGCTTCGGCGACTGCGTGCGCCTGGAGGTGGAGAACACCATCTCCTCCTTCACCCGCCGCTACCTGGTGCGCGCCCTGGGCCTCAAGGCCGACGACGTCTTCGAGCTGCCCGCGCCCCTGGACCTGACCTGCCTCAACCAGCTCCACGACCTGGACATCCCCGACCTGAAGTACCCGCGCTTCGTGCCGGTGACGGCCGCGGGCCTGGCCGCCTACGAGTCCTCCTCGGCGCCGGACGTCTTCGCCGCCATGCGCGAGCACGACGTCCTCCTGCACCACCCCTACGACTCCTTCTCCACCTCCGTCCAGGAGTTCGTGGCCCAGGCCGCCGCCGACCCCAAGGTCCTGGCCATCAAGCAGACCCTCTACCGCACCTCCGGCGACTCCCCGATCGTGGACGCCCTCATCGAGGCCGCCGAGGCCGGCAAGCAGGTCGTCGCCATCGTGGAGATCAAGGCCCGCTTCGACGAGGAGGCCAACATCTCCTGGGCTCGCAAGCTCGAGCGCGCCGGCGTCCACGTCGTCTACGGCATGGTGGGCCTCAAGACGCACTGCAAGCTGCTGCTGGTGGTGCGCCAGGAGTCCGACGGCCTGCGCCGCTACTGCCACGTCGGCACCGGCAACTACCACCCCAAGACCGCCCGCGGCTACGAGGACCTCGGCCTGCTGACCTGCGACCGCGATGTCGCCCAGGACCTGACCACCCTGTTCAACCAGCTCTCCGGCTATGCCCCGCGCGCCCGCTTCCGTCGCCTGCTCGTGGCCCCCCGCGGCCTGCGCGACGGGCTCGTCGAGCACATCGAGCAGGAGATCGCCAACCACAAGGCCGGCCTTCCCGCCTGGATTCGCATCAAGGTCAACTCCATCGTCGACGAGACCGTCATCGACGCCCTCTACCGCGCCTCGCGCGCCGGGGTGCAGGTGGACATCGTCGTGCGCGGCATCTGCGGGCTGCGCGCCGGCGTCGAGGGCCTCAGCGAGAACATCCGCGTGCGCTCCATCCTGGGGCGCTTCCTGGAGCACTCGCGCATCTACGCCTTCGCCGGCGGAGGCCAGACCACGCTGTTCATCGGCTCGGCCGACCTCATGCACCGCAACCTCGACCGCCGCGTCGAGGCCCTGGTGCGCATCACCGACCCGGCCATGGTCGAGGACCTCGAGTGGCTGGTGACCCACTGCGCCTCCGACGACGTCTCCTCCTGGCACCTCCAGCCCGACGGCTCCTGGGAGCGTCACCTGCTCGACGCCGAGGGCAACCGCCTCGAGGACATCCAGACCAGCCTCATGGCCCGGGCGCGCTCGCGCGTCAAGGGCCGTCACTGAGACGGCCGTGCCATGAGCCCGTCCAGCAGGAAGAACGGCTCGCGCGAGACGGTGCGGGCCGCCGGCGCCCTTGTGTGGCGTGAGAAGGGCAAGCACCTCGAGGTGCTCCTGGTCCACCGCCCCCGCTACGACGACTGGTCCATCCCCAAGGGCAAGGTCGACGCGTGCGAGTCCGTGCGCACCTGCGCGGTGCGCGAGGTCGCCGAGGAGACCGGCGTCCAGGTGATCCTGGGGCAGCCGCTCAGCCGCGTGCGCTACAAGATCGGCGACGGCACCCGTAAGGAGGTCCACTACTGGGCGGCCCGCGTCGCCCCCGGCTCCTCGGCCGCCGTCGCCGCCCGCGCCGCCGTCAAGCCCGCCTCCACCAAGGAGATCGACGACGTCGAGTGGCTGCGCGTGGGCCAGGCCCGCAAGCGCCTGACCTACTCCTACGACCGCGACCTGCTCGGCGAGCTGGTCGACCTGTGGGAGGACGGCAAGCTCGACACCTGGACCCTGGTCCTCGTGCGCCACGGCCGCGCCGTCAAGCGCTCGGTGTGGAACCGCCCCAAGGAGCGGGACAAGGAGACCGACGAGGCCACCCGCCCCCTGACCCACGACCAGGGGGAGACCCGGGCCCGCGCCCTCGTCCCGATCCTGGCCGCCTACGGGGTGGGCCGGGTCATCACCAGCCCCTGGAAGCGCTGCGTCGACACGGTCGCCCCCTACGCCAGGGCGGCCGGCCTCACCTTGGAGACGGCCGGGGCCCTGACCGAGATGGCCCACGCCGAGCACCCCAAGGGCGTGCGCTCCGTGGTCAAGAAGGTCCTGGGCGTGCGCGAGGAGCCGACGGCGCTGTGCACCCACCGGCCCGTCCTGCCCACCATCATGGAGGTCGTCTCCCAGTACGCGCCCGGCAAGCTCCTGCGCTCCGTGCCCGACCGGGACCCCTGGCTCAAGACCGGGGAGATCCTCGTGGTCCACATGGCTCGCCGCCCCCGCGGCAAGATCCGCGCCGTCGCCATCGAGAAGCAGCGCCCGGTCCTGTCCGAGGGCCGGTGACCGAGGCCTGGGAGGGAATGCCGTTGCTACGTCGCCTGCGAGCGGGACCTGTGCCACGCCAGGAAGACGAGAATGTCAAGGATCAGGAGACTGAGCACCGAGGCTTGCGCGGCGCACCAGAACAGAAGGTTGTGGGGCAGTAGCTGCTGGGGGTCGAATCCGTGCTCCTCGGCACGGTTGACCGCAATGGTGTCGGCGATGCTCCACAGCACGTAGAAGCTGATAACTGTGACGTTCAGTGCTGCCAGCGCGCAGAAGAACCCCGTGCGCGAAGAGATGGTGAGGCTTCCGTCGTGCGCCATGTCGATATCCTTTGCCGTGGGCTGCCGTCTATCGACCACCGTATAAAATGGTGACGCTCCTCACGGAGGGTGTTTACCGTCCGTTTACCCTCGTCACCCGGAACCTTCATCCGGGGCGCCTATCGTCAACGCCGCCTGACATTCGCCCGGCACCTGACTGAACCCCGACTCAGCGAGGAGAGCCTGTGCTCCTGACCCGTCGCGGCGCCCTGGGCGCCCTGAGCGCGGCCGCCCTGAGCGCGCTGGCCGCCTGCGGGCGCGACGCTGGCGCCCCCGACCCCAACGCCTCCAGCGACCTGGAGGGGGAGATCCGCGGAGCGGGCGCCACCTCCCAGTCCGACGCGCAGGACGCCTGGATGAACGCCTTCATGGGCGCCAACCTGCGCGCCACCGTCGACTACGCCGGCGGCGGCTCCGGGGCCGGACGCACCAAGCTCGTCGAGGGCGCCGTCGACTTCGCCGGCACCGACACCCCCATGAGCGCCGCCGAGATCAACAAGGTCGGCGGCGTCGTCGAGCTGCCCCTCTACGTCTCCCCGATCGCCGTGGCCTACAACCTGCCCGGCCTCACCGGCGAGTCCCACGTCAACATGACCGGTGAGGTCCTCGCCCAGGTCCTCACCGGCGCCATCACCCGCTGGAACGACCCCACCCTGGCCGCCCTCAACCCCGGCGCCGCGCTGCCGGACCAGCGGATCATCGTCGTCGGCCGCTCCGACGACTCCGGCACCACCAAGGCCCTGACCACCTACCTGGCCACCGTCGCCCCCGAGATCTGGACCCACGACCCCGAGGAGACCTGGCCGCTGCGCGGGGGCCAGTCCGGCGACGGCACCGCCGGCATGATCCAGACCGTCTCCGCCGCCGTCGGCGCCATCGGCTACGCCGACGCCTCCAAGGTCCCCTCCACCCTGGGAACCGTCGCCGTCGGCAGCCACGGGGCCTACGTGCCCGTCTCGGCCGACGCCGCGGCCGCCGCCCTCGATGCCGCCACCCTGGGCGCCGAGGCCGACGAGACCCGCCTGCTCTACACCCCCAGCCACGACGCCGACGGCGCCTACCCCATCGTCCTGGTCTCCTACCTGGCCGCCCGCCTGAGCTACGACGACGCCGAGATCGCCGCCGTCGTCAAGGCCTACCTGCGCTTCGCCGCCTCCACCAGGGGGCAGGACACCTCGTCCAAGGCCACCGGCTGCGCCCCCATCACCCGGGAGATGCGCGAGAAGATCAACACCGCCATCGACAGGATCGACGCCTGAGCCGACAGGCCGGCCGCAGCACCGAACTGATCTGAACCTAAGCGCACATGTCCAGTCAGCACCCACCCGCCCAGCCGCCGCCCCAGACACCCCGAGGAGGGTCAGCCGTGGCCAGCACCACCGCACCGTCGTCGGCTCCGCCGCCCCGATCAGGCGCCGCGACCGCGCCCAGCAGCTCCGACGACGCCGCCATCCAGCCCGGGAAGGCCCCCGGGCAGACCGGCAACCGGATCTTCACCGGCCTGTCCTTCGGGGCTGGCACCCTCATCATGGTGGTGCTCGCCCTCGTGGCCGCCTTCCTCATCCGGGAGGCCCTGCCCGCCCTGACGGCCTCGCGCGAGACCCTCGAGTCGGTCTCCTTCATGCGCGAGCGCGGCCTGTGGGGGTACGTGGCCCCGCTCGTCTTCGGCACGCTGCTGTCCTCGACCATCGCCCTGGGCGTCGCGGTGCCGCTGAGCATCGGGGTGGCGCTGTTCATCTCCCACTTCGCTCCGCGCCGCCTGGCCCAGGTGCTGGGGTACATGGTCGACCTCCTGGCCGCCATCCCCTCGGTGGTCTTCGGCCTGTGGGGCTTCCTGTGGCTCGTGCCCCTGCTCGACCCGGTCAACACCTGGCTGACGGAGAACCTCGGCTTCATCCCCCTGTTCGCCGACTACACGGCCCCCGCCAAGAACATCACCACCGCCTCCCTGGTCCTGGCCGTCATGATCCTGCCGATCATCACCGCCACCATCCGGGAGATCTTCCTGCAGACCCCCACCCTCCAGGAGGAGGCCTCCCTGGCCCTGGGCGCCACCCGCTACGAGATGATCCGCCAGGCCGTCCTGCCCTTCGGCCGCTCCGGCATCATCTCCGCCTCCATGCTGGGACTCGGACGCGCCCTGGGCGAGACCATGGCCGTCCTCATGATCCTCTCGCCGGGCATGGGGCTGAATCTGCGCATCCTCCAGGCCGGCCAGCACCAGACCATCGCCGCCAACATCGCCTCGCAGTTCCGCGAGGCCTACGGACTGAGCGTCAACGTGCTCATCGCCACCGGCCTGGTCCTGTTCATCATCACCTTCGCGGTCAACTCCCTGGCGCGGTGGATCATCGCGCGCCGCTCCGAGTTCTCAGGAGCCAGCTGACATGACGCCCACGAACACGCCCGACCCCGCCCGACCCACCGGTCCCGACAGCTCCGCTGCCGACGGTTCCGCCGACCCGGCCGGCGCGGCGCCCGCCCCCAAGTCCCTCAAGGCCGCGCTCGCGGCCGCCGAGGCCCCGGCCGCCCCCGTCGACCCCCTGGCCGACCCGCCCTCCATCGAGGGCGTGCCCCTGACCTCCTACCGCCTGCCCGACTGGTTCATCTGGGCGGCGCTGGGAGCCGCCTTCGTCGTCGTCGGCGGGATCGGCCTGCTGGCCGGCTGGAGCATCGCCGCCGTCGTCACCCTGACCGCCCTGGTGTGGGTGGTGGGCGCCACCGCCGTCTCCTGGGTGCGCGAGGGCGAGCGCTGGGGCCGCAACACCTTGGTGACCCTCCTCATCTACCTGTCCTTCGCCATCGTCATGGTGCCGCTGGTCTCCCTGGTGTGGATGGTCCTGTCCGGCGGCTCGGCCCGCTTCGGCTACGACTTCCTGACCACCAACATGCGCGGCGCCGACGCCTCCAACGGCGGCTTCTACCACGGCATCGTCGGCACCCTCCAGATCACCGGGATCGCCACCCTCATCTCGGTGCCGCTGGGGCTGTTCACCGCCGTCTTCCTCGTGGAGTACAACGGCGGCTGGATCGCCCGGGCCATCACCTTCCTCGTCGACGTCATGACCGGCATCCCCTCGATCGTGGCCGGCCTGTTCGCCTACTCGATCTTCCTCATCGTGGCCGGCCCCCGCTACCAGGCCGGCATCATCGGCGCCGTCGCCCTGAGCGTCCTCATGACGCCGGTGGTCATCCGCGGCGTGGAGGAGATGCTCAAGCTCGTCCCCTCCCACCTGCGCGAGGCCTCCTACGCCCTGGGCGTGCCCAAGTGGCTCACCATCGTCAAGGTCGTGCTGCGCACCGCGGTGGCCGGCATCACCACCTCCGTCATGATCGCCATCGCCCGCGTCATCGGCGAGACCGCGCCGCTGCTCATCACCGTGGGCCTGACGATCCGCACCAACACCAACCCGTTCGACGGCTCCATGGCCACCCTGCCGGTGCTCGTCTACGACCAGTACTCCCGCGGTGAGGCCGCCGCCATGGAACGCGCCTGGGCCGGGGCGCTGACCCTCATCATCCTCGTCATGCTGCTCAACCTCGCGGCCCGCCTCATCTCGAAGTACTTCAGCCCCAAGGGCGGCCGGCGCTGAGACTGGCCCGAGCCGCAGCGCTCAGTGCCCCCAGCGCCCCAGAGCCCTCCACCGTCCACCTCAGGTAAAGGAACCGACGTGTCCAAGCGCATCGACGTCATCGGCGAGAACATCTACTACGGCGACTTCCTGGCCGTCAAGGACGTCAACGTCGTCATCGAGCCCAAGTCCGTCACCGCCCTCATCGGCCCCTCCGGCTGTGGGAAGTCCACCTTCCTGCGCACCCTCAACCGCATGCACGAGACCATCCCCGGTGCCCGCGTCGAGGGGCAGGTCATCGTCGACGGCGTCAACCTCTACGGCCCCGGCGTCGACGCCGTCCAGGTGCGCCGCGCCATCGGCATGGTCTTCCAGCGGCCCAACCCGTTCCCCACCATGTCGATCGCCGAGAACGTCCTGGCCGGCGTGCGTCTCAACAACCGCCGGATCAAGAAGTCCTACGCCGACGACCTGGTGGAGGCCTCCCTGCGCGGGGCCAACCTGTGGGACGAGGTCAAGGACCGTCTCGACCGGCCGGGCCTGGGACTCTCGGGCGGTCAGCAGCAGCGCCTGTGCATCGCCCGCGCCATCGCGGTCAAGCCCGCCGTCCTGCTCATGGACGAGCCCTGCTCCGCCCTGGACCCCATCTCCACGCTGGCGATCGAGGACCTCATCTCCGAGCTCAAGACCGACTACACGATCGTCATCGTCACCCACAACATGCAGCAGGCCTCGCGCGTGAGTGACATGACCGGCTTCTTCAACCTGGAGGCCACCGGCAAGCCCGGCCACCTCGTCGAGTACGACTCCACCGACAAGATCTTCTCCGCCCCCAGTGAGCAGGCCACCGAGGACTACATCTCGGGCCGCTTCGGCTGAGCCGGCGGGTACGCCACCGATCGGATCCGTCGAGCCGGGCACTTTTCGCGTAGGACAACCGTTTTTCGGTAGGGCTACGCGAAAAGTGCCCGGCTCGGTGTCCGGAGAATTGGAGAATTAAGGACGTCGGGCCGGAGAGCGCCAGTCGGCGCGAATGCCGCTCGTGGCGGCTTAAGTTGGAGCCCGGGGCCCGTCGCGGCCCGACGCCGCCCAAGAGTCTACAGGTCCGGGCAGCCGGCCGCCCCGGTGTCCACCAGTCGGTCGGGGCGGCTCCTGCCTCTGACCACCGCCTCCCGGGCCCGCTCGGAGGCCGGGACCTCTGGCTCTACGCGTCCTCGGGGGCGTCCAGGCGGTAGCCGACGTTGCGGACGGTGCCGATGAGGTGGTCGTGCTCGGTGCCGAGCTTGGCGCGCAGACGACGAATGTGGACATCCACCGTGCGCGAGCCGCCGATGTAGTCCTCGCCCCACACCTCGTGCAGGAGCGCGTCGCGGGTGAGCACCCGCCCCTGGTTGGCGGCCAGGAACTTCAGCAGCTCGAACTCCTTGTAGGTCAGGTCCAGGATCGAGCCGCGCAGGCGGGCCGTGTAGGCGGTGACATCGATGACGAGGTCGCCGACGTCGATACGGTCGTCGTCGACCTCGTCCACCACCGGGACGTGCGCGCGCAGGAGCCGCAACCGGGCCGACAGCTCGGCGGGCTTGGCGCCGGCCATGACGAAGTCGGCGGCCCCCCAGTCGATCTGCACCGCGGCCGCGCCGCCCTCCTCCAGGATGAGGATGATGGGCGGGCAGTCCATGGGGCCGGTGAAGAGCTGGCACAGGGCGCGGGCCCGGGTCAGGTCTCCGCGCGCGTCGATCATGACGACGTCGGCGCTGTCCACCTTCGCGTAGGAGGAGGGGATCGGGGGAAGGCACTCCACCTGGGAGTCCAGGAAGGAGGTTGCGGGCAGGACATCGGTGGCGTCACTCTCACGAGTGAACATGATGATCCGCATGGCTGCTCCCTCCGGGGCTCTCGACCGGGACTCACCGGCGCAGACGAGCTGAGCAGCGGCGATACTGTCGGGGCAAGTCAACCACACCTGGCCGAGGGCGGAATCCCCAGGGAGGAAAATGACCGGATCGGGAGACGGCGGAGTGGGGCCCGCGGCCGTCCGGGTGTGGGACGATGCGTGCTGTGACTACCCACCACCGACGATCCCAGCCGGCTGCACGCGCCCGCGGAGCCTCCCGTGACTCCCGCGATCACTCCAACGGCGCGGCCATCCCGACGGCGCCTACGGACCTCCGCGGCGCAACGGACTGGGCCAGTGTCATCGGCGCGGGCGACCCACGTGGCGCGGGCGGCTCCGCGAGGTCGACCGGTGCGGCAGTGTCTCCGTCTCCGCGCCCGGCCCGCTCAGCCCGCTCGGCGCGCTCAGCCGACTCGATGAGCACCCTCGACCTCGCCGAGGACCTCGGCTACGCCACCCGCCGGGCCTCCAACCGCCCCAAGGAACCGGGGCTGGTGGACCCGGCCTGGACCCGGCTCGCCTTCGCGGGCCTGGTGCCGCTGCTGTTGGCGGTCGGCTCGGTGCTGCCCGGCTGGGTGAGGCTCGCCCTCGTGGCCGTCCTGGTACCGGCCGCAGCCCAGGGGTGGCCCGCGCTCGTGCGCGCTCGGCACGACCTGGGCTCCACGATCGTCATGACGATCAGCGGGCTGGCGGCCGCGACCAGCGTCTACCTCCTCGACGACATGGGGGTCGCCGGCCTGGTCATGGCCTTCTCGATCCTGGGGGCCTTCGTCGGCCAGATGCTGCGGCGCGACGGCCGGCACAACCTGGTCGAGGACCTGTCCTCAACGGTCGCGGGCTGCCTCGTGGTGGTCTCCGGCTCGGCCTGGTGCGCCCTGGAGCCGGGGCTGGCCGACCCCGCCGTCGTCGTGCCCACCTGCCTGGCCCTGTTCGTCGGAGCGGTCCTGACCGTCCTCAACGTGCGCGCCCGCATACTGGAGGTGCTCACCGTCACGGTCCCGGCGCTGCTCGCCGGCGGCGCCGGCTACCTGCTGGCCGCGGCCGGCTTCTTCGGCCTGTCCCACATCAGCACGACGGCGGCTCTGCAAAGCGCCGTGGCCTGTGTGTTCGTCGGCTTCGTGGCCGGGGTCCTCATGGCGGCCGGCAACCGCGTCCTGTGGACCCACCGGTGGGTGCCCGGGGGACGGGCGGCGGTGGCCTCCGCGCTCGTGCCGATCCTGTCGGTCGGCGTGCCGGTCTACGCCATCGCCCGGCTTATGGGCGGCTTCCTCGCCGGCTGACGGCGACCTCCCGGTGCGCGCGGACGCGCGACCTGATCGGGCAGCCTGGTCGGTCGGCGGTGCGCGTGTGTCCCGGGCCGGGCCGACGTCGTAGGCTGCGGGTATGGCATTCACGCTTCCTGACGACCTGGCCCCCGAGCTCTACCCGTTGGCCTGGCTGGTCGGCACTTGGCGCGGCTACGGCATCCTCACCTACGGCGAGACCGTGCCCGAGCAGGCCGTCTACCAGGAGATCACCTTCGATCACGACGGCGGCCCCTACCTGCGCCAGACCACCACGATCTGGACGGTCGACGCCACCCGCTCCAAGAACCTCGACTTCGAGATGCCCGGCCTTCAGGGCGCCTCCCTGCTGGCTCCCGCCCAGATCTGGTCCACCGAGACCGCCTACTGGCGGCCCGTCGGCCAGGAGCAGCCCGACGGCGCCTCCACTGCCGAGACCGCTGACGCCACTGGTGAGGCCGATGCCGCCGGTGAGGCCGGCGAGACACCCTCCGAGAACGCCGGCGCTCCCCTCATCCCCGTCACCCAGCTCGAGCTCGTTTCAGCCGACCCCGCCGGCCACGTCGCCGTCTGGGAGGGCTGGATCCAGGGGCCGCGCGCCCAGGTCGGCACCCAGGCCGTGGGCCGGGTTCGCACCGCCGTCGCCGTGGAGGAGATGACCCGCATGTTCGGGCTCGTAGGCGGCGACCTCATGTGGACCCAGGACATGGCGGCCTTCGGTAAGACCGAGGTGACCACCTACGCCTCCGGGAGGCTCGGCCGCGTCGACGACTTAGGCGACCCTGCCGCCCAGCCCGGATCGGCTCTCGACCCGGTCGAGCCCGCGGAGTCCTCCGAGCCCGCCTCCGGTTCCGCAGCCTCCGACGACGCCGAGCCCACCGCCTGATGCTCCCCTCCCCGCTGCTGAACCGCCCCGGCGCCGTCGCCTCCGCTCCGGGCGACCCCGACGAGGCCGTCCCCGCCCACCTCGGTGACCCCGGCCGCGAGCAGGCCGCCCTGGCAGAGGGGCGAGCCGCCTGCGCCCTGGCGCGCGACGTCGTCGCCGTGACCGGGCCGGACCGACTGAGCTGGCTGACCACCCTGTCCAGCCAGGTCCTCACCGCTCTGGAACCGGGTGACGGCGGCGCGGAGACGCTGCTCCTCGACGCCCAGGGCCACATCACCCACGCGCTCGCGGCCATCGACGACGGCCGCACGCTCTGGCTCGTCACCGAGGCCGGCAGCGGCGAGGACCTGGCGGCCTTCCTGGACTCCATGCGCTTCATGCTGCGCGTCGAGGCCGCCCAACGGGCCGACGTCACCGCACTGGGCGCCCTGGGGGAGGGGCTCGACGCCCTGGCTCAGGCGGCGCGCGACACCGAGCCGCCGGCGGCGGGGGCTCAGGCCGACGCCGGCGACGCCGTCGAGGCCAATGACGCCACTGATGACGCCGCTGAGGCAGCCGGCGCCGAGGCGCAGGGCTCGCTCATCGGCCTGTGGCGCGACCCGTGGCCGGGCGTCGTCGACGGCGGCACGAGCTACGACGTCGGACTGGAACGGCCGCATCCCGGTGAGGGCTACCAGGCTGGTTTCGTCCTGGTCCCCACCAGTGGCGTGGGCGCCGTGGCGAGAACGTTCCTCGCTGCCGGGACGAACCGGCGCCTGGCCGGGGCCCTGGCCTGGGAGGCGCTGCGCATCGAGGCGGGCCGCCCCCGCCGGGCCCGCGAGGCCGACGCCCGCGCCATCCCCCACGAGCTGGACTGGCTGCGCACGGCCGTGCACCTGACGAAGGGCTGCTACCCGGGCCAGGAGACGATCGCGCGCACCCTCAACCTGGGCCGCCCGCCGCGCCGCCTCACGGTGCTTCAGCTCGATGGCCTGGGCGGTGACCTGCCGCGGCCGGGGGCGGTCGTGCGCATGGGGGAGCGGGCCGTGGGCGCCGTGACCTCCGTGGCCCGACACCACGAGCTCGGCCCCATCGCTCTGGCCCTGCTGCGCCGCGCCGTGCCCGCGGGCGAGCAGCTGACGGTGGAGGTCGCCGAGGTCGACGAGGCCACCGGTGAGGAGATCGTCGTCGGACGGGTCGACGCCGCGCAGGAACCGCTGGTCTCGCCCGAGGGGCGCGCCCAGGCCAGCCCCTCCGAGCGCCCCGGGGCGGAGCTGCGTAAGGGCCTGAGGCTCTGACCGGCCCGCTGTCCCGCGGCCGGCTCCGGATCCCGGGACCGGTCCGGTCCTCACGGGGAGACGATCCGGGACGCGTCCGACCTGAGGCGGCCGGGAACCGCCGTCGGCCGGTGCGTGAGGCGTCAACTGTTCTCGCTGGGCGTGGCCGCATCACTGGGATCGTGGGTCACCGACCGGTAGCCTTGGGGGCGTGAGCGTCCTATACACCGTTGCAGTTCTTCTCTCCGAGGCGGTCAGGTGGACCTGGTACGGAGTCCAGGTGATCGCCGTCGTCATGGGGGTCTGGGCGTTTGTCGACTCGCTGTTGCGCCCGGCGGAGTACTACGTCGCAGCCGGTAAGAGCACCAAGCGGTTCTGGAACGTGGTGAACGCCGTCGGAACGGTGGTTGTCGGTGTTCTTGGGGCCGCCTCGATGCTTGGTCTGCTGGGTGTGGTGGCCAGCGCAATCTACCTGGTCGATGTGCGCCCGGCCCTGCAGGCGCTGGCGCCGGTGCGGGTGCGCTCCTCGATCCGGATCCCGGGGCGCGCTTCGCAGCGCCGGCCTGGGCGTGGCGCCGGCCGGGGCCCGCGCGACTGGAGCCCTGGTCGCTGATGCGCGCGGTCATTCAGAGGGTTAGTCGGGCCGCCGTCCGGGTTGACGGCCAGGTGGTCGGGGAGATCACCCGGCCCGGCCTCATGGTCCTGGTGGGGGCCACCCACGATGACGGCCCGAAGCAGGTCGCCACGGTGGCCCGCAAGATCGCGGACCTGCGGCTCATGGAGGATGAGATGTCGGTGTCCGACGCCGGTGCGCCGGTGCTCGTCGTCTCCCAGTTCACCCTGTACGCCGACACGCGCAAGGGCCGGCGGCCCACCTGGAACAAGGCGGCGCCCGGCGAGGTGGCCGAGCCCCTGGTGGAGGCCGTGGCCGAGGACCTGCGCGGGCGCGGTCTGGAGGTGGCCACCGGAAGGTTCGGCGCCCACATGCTCATTGACATGGAGGCCGACGGTCCGGTGACGATCCTGGTCGAAGCGGAGTAGGCCTGAGGAGGCCGACGATGCGACGCTGTGGCCGACGGTCCGGTGACGATCCTGGTCGAGGCCGAGTAGACCCAGGGCCGTTGAGATGACGGGACGGTCGCGGGCGATCGTCATCGCCATGATGCTGTGGTGGGCCTTCTTCGGCTGCGTCAGCGTGTCCTGGGCGTTGGGCTCCCCGTGGCTGGTTGACACGGCGCTTCAGGGCGGGGGCCTCCGGCTCGCCCAGGAGCGACCCACCTGGTTCGTCGTCGTTGTGCTCGTCTCCGGGCTGGTGAAGCTGGGGTTCGTCGTCTACGGATTCGCCCTCTTGCGCCTGGACGTCATCAGGGTGCCGCGTTGGATGCGCCTGGCCTTCGGCTGGGTCTCGGGGGTCCTGCTCATGGCCTATGGCCTGGTCGGCTCGGCGGGCTTGGTCCTGCGGCTCCTGGCCGGCCAGTCGCTCTCGCGCTACGGCTGGTGGCGGCTGCTCCTGTGGATGCCGCACTTCTGGGTGGGCGGCATCCTGGTTCTGTCTGCGACGGTGGCCTACCTGCGCTGGAGCCGGCCCGGCGCCGTCGAGGTACAGGAGATCTGAAGTCCGGCGCTGCGCGGACGCACCTTAGGTCTCCAGGACGGAGGGTGTGCCTGCAGTCCGCGAGCCTTACGGTGCGTCCGCGAGAGCACTGCCGGGGCCGGTGGCGACCGGTGGGCGGTCGCCGGAGCCAAGGGAGAGGGCCGGGTATGCGCCCCCGACTGCGCTTCCCGGCCCTCACTTGAGTGTCACCCGGGCGGTGGTCGCCGCTCAACGGGGAGTGTTCCCCAAACCGCCCGTTAGGTTGCGGCCTGCCTCAGCAGGTGAGGGCCATGTCGGTGGCGGAGCCGGCGATGGCGGCGAGCTCGTCGTCGTCGGCGTTGCCTCCGGTGCACACGACGGCGCAGGGGCCGCGGCGGGCGGGGTCGGCCATGAGTCCGGCCAGGCTGGCGGCGCCGGCGCCCTCGGCCAGGGTGTGGGCGTGGGTGGACATGAGGCCGACGGCGCGCTGGATGTCGTCGTCGTCGACCAGGATGAAGTCGTTGAGGCCGCGGCCCAGCACCGACTGGGTGAGGGTGAAGCTCGCCCCGACGGCCAGTCCCGCCACGCGCGTGCGGCTGTGGATGGTGGCGGGCCTCCCGGACTTCCAGGCGCGGTGCGCGGCCGGGGCGGCGCTGGACTGGACGCCGATGACCCAGCACCCGGGCGCCAGGACGTCGCGCACGAGGCAGGCGCCGGCGGCCCCGGAGCCCGATCCGACCGGGGCGTAGACGGCCCGCAGGTCGCGGTGTCGGCGGAAGAGCTCGAGGTAGACGGTGGCGTGCCCGAGGACGATCGCCGGCTCGTCGCCGGGGGAGACCATGCGCAGCCCCTCGGCCACGGACAGGGCCTCGGCGTGGGCGAGCGAGTCGCACATGGTGTCGCCCTCGATGACGACCCGGGCGCCCAGGGCGCGCACCGCGGCGACCTTGCGGGCCGGGGCGCCGGCCGGCACGACGACGGTGACGGGCACGTCGCTGCGCGCACCGGCCCAGGCCAGGGACTGGGCGTGGTTGCCGGTGGAGGCGGTCACGACGCCGCGGCGCCGCTCCTCGGGGCTGAGCGCCGCCATGAGCGCCACCCCGCCGCGGACCTTGAAGGCGCCGGTGGGCTGGACGTTCTCGTGCTTGACCACGACATCGACCCCGGCCTCGGCGTTGAGCAGCGGGTAGGACCAGGCGGGGGTCTCGGGAAGGACGCGCGAGACGGCCTCGTAGGTGCGCAGGACGGCGTCGAAGTCGAGGCCGGTCCCGGGGCTGAAAGAGGGGGTGGGGGTCAGGGTGTCGGTTGCGGTCATGACTCCATGATGATGAAGACTGGACTATCGGTCCAATGAATGTTTTGACGAGTACCCATCGATATAAGACATACTTGGTGGCGTGATCGATGTTCAGCAGCTGCGGGCCCTCGTGGAGCTCTCCCGGCTCGGCACCGTCTCGGCCGCTGCCGATTCCCTGGGCTTCAGCCAGTCCACCGTTTCCCACCAGCTCGCCGCCCTGTCCCGTGCGACCGGCGCGGTCCTGCTGACGCGGGCGGGGCGCGGGGTGCGGCTCACCGAGGAGGGGAGGGCGCTGGCGGCCCGTGGGCAGGAGGTCCTCGACCTGCTGGATCGCGCTGAGAGGGAGACGGTCTCCATGGCGCACGCGGAGGCGGGGCGGGTGCGGCTGGCGGCCTTCCCCTCGGCGGTGGCCTCGCTGGTTCCCGGGGTGCTCGACGCCGTCGGCCGGCAGTACCCGGGACTGGAGGTCGAGCTGGTCGACGCCGAGCCGCCCGAGGCCCTCGACGCGCTGCGGCGCGGTCGGGTGGACGCGGCCCTGTCCTTCTCCTACACCGACGACGACGCCGGCGAGGGCCTTCAGTCGGCGCACCTGCTCGACGACGTCCTCTACCTGGTCAGCCACCCCGGCGGCATCACGCGCATCGCCGACGGCGCCCAGTGCCGGTGGGTCACCGGCTGCGCGCGCTGCCACGAGGAGCTCATCGCCGTGGGGCGGGCCAACGACTTCACGCCCGAGACCGCCTACGCCTCCGACGACTACGTGGCCGTGCAGGCGCTCGTGGCCGCGGGGGTGGGGGCGGCGCTGCTGCCCGGCATGGCGTTGAGCGCCTACCGGCACGAGGGGGTTCAGGTGCGGCCGTTGGCCCAGGAGCACCGGCGGGTCGAGGTGGTCACCCGCGCGGAGAGCCCTCGGCCGCTGGCCATCGACGTCCTGGTGGAGGCCTGCCGGACGGCGGCTCGCAGCACGAGCCTTCGCCGGCCCGCGGTGCGTGGTGGAGCGAATTCCGCTGGCCGATGAGTGCCTGACCGGCGACTTGTCGGCCGGCGGCTCTAAATTCTTGGTATGGCGGTCTTTAATCAAGCTTTTCTTGGGTT
Organism: Actinomyces viscosus; assembly: GCF_900637975.1. Classification (NCBI taxonomy): domain Bacteria; kingdom Bacillati; phylum Actinomycetota; class Actinomycetes; order Actinomycetales; family Actinomycetaceae; genus Actinomyces; species Actinomyces viscosus. The sequence continues at coordinate 3,240,980 of NZ_LR134477.1, forward strand.
GGTGTGATGGGTAGGTGCTCGAAGTCGTAGTCGAAGGTGCGGCTGGTGATGTAGCTGGTGAATGCGGTGTAGGTTTCCTCGGGGTTGTCTCGTTGTATGTTTGAGATGTTCTTCTTGGCGGTGTTCCAGACGTGCTCTATTGGGTTGTGGTCGGGCGCGTAAGGAGGTAGGTAGATCGGCCTGACGCGCTCCAGGGCCTGGCCGGGCTCATACAGGTCAGTGACCGCCTTGGCGTGGTGGAAGCCGGCGTTGTCAAGAACAACAGCGATCTTGTCGTTTGCCGTCTCGCGTACCAGACGGGCCAGGGCCAGGGTGACCTGCTCGGCGTTCTGGTTGCCCTCGATGGGGTAGACGCGCACCTGCTTGCTGGTCAGGCTCAGGGCGCCGAAGAAAGACTGGGCCGAGCGTTCTCGGTCGACATAGATCTTGGTCCGACGGCCGGTGGGCAGCCACATACGCCGGGTGACGGCCTCGTGCTCGACGCGCACCTCGTCGACGGTGTAGACCTCCCAGCCCCGGGCCAGCAGGTCGGCGACCTCCTGACGGACCTGGTCCATTCGCTCGGTGACGGCGGCCTCGTCGCGGCGCTTGTCGAAGGGGTCGGGCAGCTTGAAGCTCATCCCCACGAAGCGCAGGAGCAGCTGGTAGGAGGAGTCTGAGGCGTACTCCACGCCGAACTTGATCCGCACCACGTCACGCAGGGCCGGTACGTCCCAGAAGTCCGCCCTGATCCCGCTCTGGGCCGGTGGCCTACTCAGGATCCGCTTGAGCTGCTCCTTGTGGGCGCGGGTGAGCTTGGCGGCGTTCTCGTTGCCGGCGTGCCCAGTGACAACCGAGTGCAACCTGGAGCACCGCCAGCGGCGCAGCCAGTTGCTCACCGTCCTGCGGCTGCGGCCGACCATCTCAGCGATAACACCCGTGCCGACACCACGAGAGGCATACAAAATGGCCTCAGCCTTTAAACGCACCAGGACGAACGAGTCACCGCGTTTCTTCCACGCCAGAAGAACATCCCGCTCCTCCGCAGTCACATCAACAACCACACACACATTCTATATCGATACCCCCAAAACCACCCGACAACACAACCCCAGAAGGAAACTTTGTTTAATGCCGGCCATAGATGTAGGCGTGTATTGCTGCATAGTGCTCCCATCTGGCTTTCTAGGTTAGGGACTCCCTTCTGATGATCGGCTGTGTTAATGTGTAAGGATGCCCTCTTTTTGGTAGAGGCTTCAGTTTTATTGAAATTAGAAAACTGCACTACGTGGGGGGTGGTTGACAGCATCTGAGAATATACGTGTATGCTCGTAGTATGAACAGAGAATGTACCGCTCCAGTTCGAGGGCATCGTTCGCCGGATGCCAAAGAAAGATGCCCCAAGTGCGGGACTGGCGTGTCAGCCTCTCAGGGGCTATATGCAGGAGTCACTCCCCGAGGCCGTTCAAGTTCTCGAGGCTTGCGGTCCAATGGAAGTCCAAAGAGCGGGGGGTTTCCAAAAAAACTTGCGGATAAGGTTGAACTTCTCCCTTGTTGTGATTTGATAAGGGTTGTAAACTTAATAGAAGTTTATGGCCGGCATTAAACAAAGTTTCCTTCTGGGGTTGTGTTGTCGGGTGGTTTTGGGGGTATCGATATAGAATGTGTGTGTGGTTGTTGATGTGACTGCGGAGGAGCGGGATGTTCTTCTGGCGTGGAAGAAACGCGGTGACTCGTTCGTCCTGGTGCGTTTAAAGGCTGAGGCCATTTTGTATGCCTCTCGTGGTGTCGGCACGGGTGTTATCGCTGAGATGGTCGGCCGCAGCCGCAGGACGGTGAGCAACTGGCTGCGCCGCTGGCGGTGCTCCAGGTTGCACTCGGTTGTCACTGGGCACGCCGGCAACGAGAACGCCGCCAAGCTCACCCGCGCCCACAAGGAGCAGCTCAAGCGGATCCTGAGTAGGCCACCGGCCCAGAGCGGGATCAGGGCGGACTTCTGGGACGTACCGGCCCTGCGTGACGTGGTGCGGATCAAGTTCGGCGTGGAGTACGCCTCAGACTCCTCCTACCAGCTGCTCCTGCGCTTCGTGGGGATGAGCTTCAAGCTGCCCGACCCCTTCGACAAGCGCCGCGACGAGGCCGCCGTCACCGAGCGAATGGACCAGGTCCGTCAGGAGGTCGCCGACCTGCTGGCCCGGGGCTGGGAGGTCTACACCGTCGACGAGGTGCGCGTCGAGCACGAGGCCGTCACCCGGCGTATGTGGCTGCCCACCGGCCGTCGGACCAAGATCTATGTCGACCGAGAACGCTCGGCCCAGTCTTTCTTCGGCGCCCTGAGCCTGACCAGCAAGCAGGTGCGCGTCTACCCCATCGAGGGCAACCAGAACGCCGAGCAGGTCACCCTGGCCCTGGCCCGTCTGGTACGCGAGACGGCAAACGACAAGATCGCTGTTGTTCTTGACAACGCCGGCTTCCACCACGCCAAGGCGGTCACTGACCTGTATGAGCCCGGCCAGGCCCTGGAGCGCGTCAGGCCGATCTACCTACCTCCTTACGCGCCCGACCACAACCCAATAGAGCACGTCTGGAACACCGCCAAGAAGAACATCTCAAACATACAACGAGACAACCCCGAGGAAACCTACACCGCATTCACCAGCTACATCACCAGCCGCACCTTCGACTACGACTTCGAGCACCTACCCATCACACCAACCCAAGAAAAGCTTGATTAAAGACCGCCATACCTACCTCCTTACGCGCCCGACCACAACCCAATAGAGCACGTCTGGAACACCGCCAAGAAGAACATCTCAAACATACAACGAGACAACCCCGAGGAAACCTACACCGCATTCACCAGCTACATCACCAGCCGCACCTTCGACTACGACTTCGAGCACCTACCCATCACACCAACCCAAGAAAAGCTTGATTAAAGACCGCCATATCGAGTTAAAGTGACCAACATAATGTCCAACATAATGTATGGACATGAGCTATGTGAACTATTCTACGAACTATATAGCGTTCTGGATTTAAGTTCAGAGACGTCTGCTGATGAATTGCTGAACGAGATTAAAAGTAAGTTAAACGAAAATGAAAACTTCACTCTTATTAAGCAGGTGACTGAAGGTGTGGTAAGAAAATCATTTGGCCTCATCGAGGGTGGTAGTTTATTGAAGGCGAAAGCTGTGCTTTTGCTTATAATCTGCATCGTCTGCCCCGACCTGGATGACTGTCCAGTGCCACTTATTGATGGTGAGATGGATCAAATTGCTTTGAGTTTTTCGCTGGAAAGGATGCAGAAGGGTGTATAATTTAAGAAATGTGGGAAGGTGTGTAAATTTTAACGAATTGCGGTGAGCTTTATTAGATTTGGTAAGTAAGTTGGGGGGCATCTATGGTATGGCGTGCGGATCTTTGATTTGAGGTATGGGGGTGTGTCTGAAATCTGGAGGTGTATCACAGGTGGGCGGGCGGTCTTGTGAATTCTAAAGGTAGCCGTCCACCGAACGGTGGACACCACCGTGGCCCGACCGGTCGCTACCGACCCCGCGACCCGGGTCACACACTGGGGGTATGTCGCAGCTCCCCGCCGTCCAGATCAGCGGCCTGACCAAGACCTACGGGAACAAACGAGTCCTGGAGAACCTGGACCTCGCCGTCCCGGCCGGCACCGTCCTGTCCCTCCTGGGTCCCAACGGCGCCGGCAAGACCACCGTCGTCGAGATCCTCCAGGGCCTGCGCCGCCGCGGCGGCGGAACCATCACCGTCCTGGGGGAGGATCCCGCTCGAGCCTCGCGCGCCTGGCGCGCCCGCATCGGCGTCGTCTCCCAGACCTCCACCGACCTCAAGGACCTCACCGTCACCGAGGCCGTCAGCCACATCGCCCGCTTCTACTCCCACCCCGCCGACGTCGCCGAGACCATCGACCGCGTGGGCCTGACCGACGACGCCCGCACCCGCGCCGCCCGCCTGTCCGGGGGCCGTCGCCGCCGCCTCGACGTCGCTCTGGCCATCATCGGCCGCCCCGAGCTGCTCTTCCTCGACGAGCCCACCACCGGCTTCGACCCCCAGGCCCGCCACGTCTTCTGGGACCTCGTGGGCGGCCTGCGCGCCGGCGGCACCACCGTCCTGCTGACCACCCACTACCTCGACGAGGCCGCCCACCTGGCCGACGAGGTCGCCATCATCCTGGGCGGCCGCGTCGTCGAGCACGACACCCCCGAGGCCCTCGCCCGCCAGGCCGGAAGCCGGCGCACCGTCAGCTGGATCGAGGACGGCGTCGAGCGCAGCGAGGTCACCACCACACCCACCGCCGTCGTCCGCAGCCTCTTGGACCGTCTCACCGGACCCGACGGCGAGGTTCCCGGCCTCCAGGTTCACACCCCGAACCTCGAGGACCACTACCTCGAGCTCGTCTCCCGGCACCATTCACAGCAGCCTGCCCCCTGACCCGCCGGCGCGCCCTCCGTTCCCCTCCCCAGCGCGCCGGCGTCCCCGTCCTCCTCCGTCATTCCAGTCCCCTCGTTTCGTTGTCTCCGTCTCCCGTCCGTCAGTGTGAGGAGCCCCCATGGCGACCGTTCTCGACCCCAGTGCCCTGCCTCAGCCCGAGCCGGACGCCGCCGGCCCCGACCCGGTACCCACGCTGGACCTCTCCTCCGTCCCCAGGCCCGCGGCCCAGCGACCCGGCAGCGCATCGGCCGCCGTCCTGACCCTCACCTGGGCGAGTCTGGTCAGCTTCGTACGCGAGCCCATGGCCTTCGTCATGGGTCTCCTCTACCCCCTGTTCATGCTCATCCTGTTCAACGCCGTCTTCCCCGGTGAGATGAGCGGCGGCATCACCTACGGCGAGTACATGCTGCCGGCCATGATCACCATGGGCGTGCTCATGACCTGCATGCAGATCCTGGCGATCTCCGTGGCAGCCGAACGGGAGTCCGGTGAGCTCAGGCGCCTGGCCGTCCTGCCCGTCCCCGCCTGGGCCTATGTGGCCGCCAAGTGCCTGGCCAATGTCGCCCTGTCGGTGCTCAACATCGTCGTCCTTATCGGCGTCGGCCGCCTGGCCCTGGGACTGAGCCTGCCCGCCGCTGCGGCTTCCTGGGCCCTGGCCGCCCTGACCCTCGTGCTCACGATCGGGGCCTGCACCGCCCTGGGCCTGGCCGTCGGCCGCTGCTGTCCCTCCTCGCGCGCCGCCTCCGGGGTCCTCACGCCGGTCATCATCATCCTCCAGTTCGTCTCCGGTCTCTTCCTGCCCCTGTCCCAGCTGCCGACCTGGATGGTCCACGGCTTCTCGGTCCTGCCGGTGCGCTGGTCGGCCGAGCTCATGCGCGAGGCCTTCCTGCCCGCCACCGCCGCCGTTGCCGAACCCGCCGGGACCTGGGAGACCGGCAAGGGACTGGCTGTCGTCACCGCCTGGCTCGTGGGCGGCGTCGTGGCCGCCGTCGTCATCACCCGCCGCGATACAGTGGACAGATGACCCGGGAGACGCAGGATCTCGTGTCCTGGCCCCGTGACCTGTGCGGAAAGCTGCGCCTGGCCTGTGAGGGCACGGACAGCCCCACGGGCGTGTACCCGCCGCTCGACCGGGCGGGCCTGCCCCGGTGGGTCTGGTGCCTCCTGACCTGGACGCTGGCGGTCGCCAACCTCGTGGCGGTGCACTACACCGACCTGGCGATGCCGGGATTCTTCATCGTGCTGCCGATGCTCTGGTGGGTCTACACCAGGTGGTGGGCCGCCGTCGTGGCGCACCTCGTCTTCGCGGCGGGATTCGCCGCCGCAGGTTACCTCCGAGGCGACGGCGACGAGTCCTGGTGGATCAACCCCCTCATCATGGTCGTCGTCGTCCTGGTGACGGGCACCTGGGGCACCTGGGTCCACATCGTCCGCTTCGAGGCCATCCACGCCCTGGCCGACAAGGAGGAGGCACTCACCGCCCTGGCCCGCACGCAGAGCGAGCTCGTCGCCGCCGAGCGCGCCGCGGGCATCGCCGCCGAGCACGAGCGCTGGTCCCACGAGGTCCACGACACCCTGGCGCAGGGGTTCATCTCCGTGATCAACCTCGCCCAGACGGCGCTCAATGATCTCGTCGAGCACCCGAACGGTGATCCCCATGAGGCGCGAGCCCTGTACGGGCTGCTCGCCGAGATCGAGGCCGTGGCCCGCGACAACCTGGCCGAGGCCCGGGCCCTGGTGGCCGGCGAGAGCCCCAGCGCCCTGCGCGACGACGGCCTGGAGGCCGCGCTACGGCGCCTCGCCCGGGCCCAGGAGCACCACGGTGTGGACATCTCCCTCGTTGCCGAGCTGCCGGCCCAGATGTCCTCCGCGTTCCAGGTCGCGGTCCTGCGCATCGTCCAGGAGTCTCTGAGCAACGTCGCGCGTCACGCCCAGGCGCAGCACGTCGACGTCGCCGTCTCCCCTTCCGAGACCGGAGAGCTGATCGTCACCGTCGCCGACGACGGCGTCGGTGCGGGAGGGGCGCCGGAGGGAACGGGGCTGACCGGGATGCGGGCACGCGTGGAGACCCTCGGTGGGACGCTGACCGTCGACCCGCTTCAGGAGCCCGATGAGCACGGGCGTGTCGGAACCGTCGTCGAGGCCAGAATGCCCTTGTGAACGACGTCGGCCCCACCTCAGCGAGCACCCCGGGATCCCCGGACGGCTCCGCCGGCCCGTGCCCGCCACCCGGCTCGAGCGGCCGCCGGGTCCGCCTCCTGGTGGTCGACGACCACCCGGTGGTGCGCTCCGGGATCGTCGGCATGCTCACCGGCGAGACGGATCTCCAGGTGGTCGGTCAGGCCGCCGACGGCGCCGAGGCCATCGCCCTGACCGCCGAGCTGGCCCCCGACGTCGTCCTCATGGACCTGCGCATGCCCGGTCTCGACGGCGTCGAGGCCACCCGCCGGATCTCCGCGCGCCCCGCCGCGCCCCGGGTCGTGGTCCTGACGACCTACGACACCGACGGGGACATCCTGCGCGCCGTCGAGGCCGGGGCCATCGGCTACCTCCTCAAGGACTCCCCGCGCGAGGACATCATCGCGGCCGTGCTCTCCGCCGCCGTGGGCCGCAGCGTGCTGAGCCCGGCCATCACCACCCGGCTCGTCGGTGTGGCGCGAGGCGCCGCACCCGGCGCGCCCGGCTCCTCACGCCGGGCTGAGGCACCGGTGACCCTGTCACCGCGCGAGAGGCAGGTCCTCCAGGCGGCCTCTCGCGGACTGTCCAACAGCCAGATCGGGGCCGAGCTCTACATCACCGAGGCCACCGTCAAGACCCACCTGCTGCGCGCCTACTCCAAGCTCGGCGTCGACTCGCGCACGGCCGCCGTCACCGAGGCCCTGCGCCGCGGCCTGCTCGACCTGGGCTGAATCCCGGCTCGTCCTGCCCCGCGCGCCTCGCCTCGGCCACCGCCGGTGCGGTCGTACCTTGTGTCTCGCGTTCGAGGGGTAGAGGGTACGAACGCGCGACCTACCCTACGAACGCAATGAGGCCGGACACCGGGCCGCAGGACGGGCCGGAGAGCGCGGGGTCCTCGGCTTGAGCCGACCCGGCTCAAGGCTGACTCACGCCTACCGCGAACAGGGGCATGGGCAAGGCATCCGGCTGGTTAGCCTTGTCAGCACGTGCCCCCAGCGCCATCTCTCCGCGGCGCTGCGACATCCCTCGCCACCACCGGACGAGTGGTCCCGCACCGAGCACGTGCCGAGGAGGAACTACTGATGTTTGAACGCTTTACCGACCGCGCCCGACGCGTCGTCGTGCTTGCGCAGGACGAGGCGCGGGCCCTGAACCACAACTACATCGGCACCGAGCACCTCCTTCTCGGCCTCATTCACGAGGGCGAGGGAGTTGCCGCCAAGGCGCTGGAGTCCATGGACATCTCCCTGGAAGCCGTGCGCAGCCAGGTCATCGAGATCATCGGTGAGGGCCAGTCGGCCCCCACCGGTCACATCCCCTTCACGCCGCGCGGCAAGAAGGTCTTCGAGCTGTCCATGCGCGAGGCCCTCCAGCTCGGCCACAACTACATCGGCACCGAGCACCTGCTGCTCGGCCTGCTGCGCGAGGGCGAGGGCGTGGCCGCCCAGGTCCTGACCAACCTCGGCGGCGACCTGTCCAGCGTGCGCCAGACCGTCATGCAGATGCTCTCGGGCTACGAGGGCAAGGAGACGGTCAACGCCGGCGGCCCCTCCAAGGAGGGCACGCCATCGGGCAGCGCCATCCTGGACCAGTTCGGCCGCAACCTCACCGCCGCCGCCCGCGAGGGCAAGCTCGACCCGGTCATCGGCCGCAAGAAGGAGATGGAGAGGGTCATGCAGGTCCTCTCCCGGCGCACCAAGAACAACCCCGTCCTCATCGGGGAGCCGGGCGTGGGCAAGACCGCCGTCGTCGAGGGCCTGAGCCAGGCCATCGCCCACGGCGACGTCCCCGAGACCCTGCGCGACAAGCAGCTCTACTCCCTGGACATGGGCTCGCTCGTGGCCGGCTCGCGCTACCGCGGTGACTTCGAGGAGCGCCTCAAGAAGGTCCTCAAGGAGGTGCGCACCCGCGGCGACATCGTCCTGTTCATCGACGAGATCCACACGCTCGTCGGTGCCGGCGCCGCCGAGGGGGCCGTCGACGCCGCCTCCATCCTCAAGCCCATGCTGGCGCGCGGCGAGCTCCAGACCATCGGTGCCACCACCCTGGAGGAGTACCGCAAGATCGAGAAGGACGCCGCCCTGGAGCGCCGCTTCCAGCCGGTGACCGTCGACCAGCCCAGCATCGAGGAGACCATCGGCATCCTCACCGGCCTGCGCGACCGCTACGAGGCCTTCCACCGCATCGTCATCACCGACGAGGCCATCGAGGCCGCCGCCAAGCTCGCCGACCGCTACATCAACGACCGCTTCCTGCCGGACAAGGCCATCGACCTGGTCGACGAGGCCGGCGCCCGCCTGCGCATCCGCCGCATGACGGCCCCGCCCGAGCTGCGCGAGATCGACGAGAAGATCGCCGAGGTCAAGCGGGAGAAGGAGTCCGCGATCGACGACCAGGACTTCGAGCGCGCCGCCTCCCTGCGCGACGACGAGCGCCGCCTGGCCGACGAGCGCGCCGCCAAGGAGAAGGCCTGGAAGTCCGGTGACCTCGACCAGGTCGCCGAGGTCGACGAGGCGCTCATCGCCGAGGTCCTGGCCATGTCCACCGGCATCCCGGTGGTCAAGCTGACCGAGGCCGAGTCCGCCAAGCTCCTCAACATGGAGTCCGAGCTCCACAAGCGCATCATCGGCCAGAACAAGGCCATCGAGGCCCTGTCGAAGTCGATCCGTCGCACCCGCGCCGGCCTGAAGGACCCCAAGCGACCCGGCGGCTCCTTCATCTTCGCCGGCCCCACCGGCGTCGGAAAGACCGAGCTGGCCAAGGCCCTGGCGGAGTTCCTCTTCGACGACGAGGACGCCCTCATCCAGCTCGACATGTCCGAGTTCGCCGAGAAGCACACGGTCTCGCGCCTCTTCGGGGCCCCTCCCGGCTACGTCGGCTACGACGAGGGCGGCCAGCTCACCGAGAAGGTGCGCCGTCGGCCCTTCTCCGTGGTCCTGTTCGACGAGGTCGAGAAGGCCCACCCGGACATCTTCAACTCGCTGCTGCAGATCCTGGAGGACGGACACCTCTCCGACGCCCAGGGCCGCGTGGTGGACTTCAAGAACACCGTCATCATCATGACGACCAACCTCGGCTCCAAGGACATCGGCAAGTCGGTGGCCACCGGCTTCCAGTCCACCGAGTCCGGCGCCATGGACTACGAGGAGATGAAGTCCCACGTCAACCGCGAGCTCAAGCAGCAGTTCCGGCCCGAGTTCCTCAACCGCGTCGACGACCTCATCGTCTTCCCGCAGCTGACCAAGGAGGAGGTGCGCCAGATCGTCGACCTCATGATCGCGCGCCTCGACAAGCGCCTGGCCGAGCAGCAGATGACGATCGAGCTGACCGACGCCGCCAAGGAGCTCCTGGCCGAGCGCGGCTTCGACCCGGTCCTCGGCGCCCGTCCGCTGCGTCGCGCCATCCAGCGCGACATCGAGGACGCCCTGAGCGAGAAGATCCTCTTCGGGGAGATCGAGCGGGGGCAGAAGGTCATCGTCGACGCCGAGGGCGAGTCCATCCTGGGCGAGTTCATCTTCCGCGGTGAGCCCTGGGAGCAGGGTGAGGCCGAGGTGGCCGCGCTGCGCGAGGCCGAGGAGGCCGCAGCCGGCGGTGGGGGAGGAGCCTCCGCCCCGATGCGCATCCCCTCGACGCCGATCAGTCGCGACGGCGGCGCCTCACCGGCCGCCGAGCCGGGGCACTGAGCTCCACTATCAGTCCCATACGATGGGCCGCAACCCGGGCGGGTTGCGGCCCATCGTCGTCCGGGGCGAGGGCGGCGCCTCCCTGCGCCCGCCCCTGCACCCGCGCCTTGGTGCGAACCACAGTGAGGCCGGCGGTGCGCAGCTGTTCCGTCACCATATTTTTCCAGGTGGCGACCGTTTCGGTGCGTGGCCGGGCCTGGTGGATGGCCGCCGGGGATCGTGAATAATGACAGGACTCGAAGGCGGGATCGTCACGGGATAAACAGATGAAGGTTTAATGGAGCCTGGGTACGCCAAGAGAATAAACTGAAAGTTCGGCTTGACCGTCTCATGTGCGCCCTCTGCCGGATACAGTGGAGTGACGCTCCGGCGAAAGTCGTCCCTAGGACCTGGTCGGTCGGTGTCGTCGCTCCGCGCTGTGCGGGGCTGTCTTAACCGTCTCTGCCCGTTCTCGTCCGTTACTGTCCGTAGCTGTCTGCCCTCATTCAGGCTGCCGTTGCACTCCTCATCCACGGTTCTGAATGCCCGGCTCGGATCGCCTGCGTGCGCTCACGCATCCTTGGTGCCACTACTCCCATGACCCAACTCAGATACGAACCGCGACATTTTCATCAGCACCGTTTCCCGCGCCTGCGGACCGCCAACGCTGCTGCGGCCCTGAGCGCCGTCGGCCTGGTCACGGCGGTGCTGTCCTGGATCGCCTGGCCGATGACCGGGACGATCGGCGTCCTGGTCGTCACCGTCCTCATCGGTCTGGGGCTCGTCACGGCGCCCCCCACCCGGGCGCTCAAGCGCGGTGGCATCGCCCCCGGGGCCCGCTGGCACTGGGGGGCGGCCATGCTCCTGGGGATGTCCCCGGCGATCCTGCTGGGTCTGACCTTCCCCGTCGTCTCCCAGAAGATGGCCGCCAGCACCATCGACGGAACGGGCCTGCCGGTCATCGTCCTGAGCGTGTCGGTGGCAGTGCCCTGGCTCAGTCAGATCATCGGCACCCCCGTCTACCGGCTCCTGGGCGACTCGATCGGCCGCGGCCCGAGGGCCGTCCTGGAGCGCTACTGCTCCATCTGGCCGGCCCTGTTCCTGTGGGCGCTTCTCCCCACGGCGCTGGAGGTCCTCGTCATGGCCGCCGTGACCGGCTGGAACCTGCGCGTCATGGGGGTGCACATCGCCCTGCTCCTCCTGCACGTCGTCTTCGTCCAGTCGCTCATCGTCGCCGACGTCTCGGGCCGGCGCCGCCTGTGGTCGGTGGGCTGGCTCTTCTACGCGGTCGCCCTCATCGCCGAGCCCACCTGGTGGTACCTGCCCCCGCTGCTGGGCACCCTCAGCCAGGTCCTGTCCATGGGGCGGTCCCTGGGCAGGATCCTGCGCCCCCGGGGTGTGTCCACCGGCATCCTCATGCAGGACATGCTTCGAGGTGCGATCCTGGGGGGAGTGCTGTGGTCAGACAAGTTCTTCCTCTTCCTGGGTGCCGGTCGCGACTTCGACGTGGCACTGGTCTACCTGTGCCTCCAGCCCGCCGTCGTCGCCTACTGCTACTACTTCGCGGTCACCGCCCCGCGGGTCAACACCGAGATCGCCATGTTCCAGACGGTCCTCAAGCGCGAGGGAATGGCCAGCCTGCGTGACCGGGGGCGCACCCTGCGCCGCCTGCTGGACGCCAGCCTCATCCGTGCCTGCGTCGTGGGGGTTGCCGGCATCATCATCGTCATCTGCTCCATGGCGCTCATCGCCCCCGAGCAGGTGCCCCTGGTCCTCGAGGTGTGCCTCTCCTCGACCCTGTTCACGGTGCTGACCCTCCTGAGCTACGAGATCGACCACATCGGCGACTCGACCTCCGCCCTGCTCCTGTCCGGCATCCACGTGGCCGTCGCCGCGGCCCTGCTGCTGCGTGTGGCCGGCACGGGCGCCTACCTGCCGCTGGCCGGCGTCGACCTCGCGCTGTGCGCGCTGGGCCTGCTGCTCTACCGCAGGCGGTGGGCCGCGCCGGAGTACTCCTTCTTCTGGGGAAAGGCCATGTCCTGGTGAGCTCGTCGTCGTCCTTCCGCGCCCGGCTGGAGAGTCTTCCGCTGCGCTACTCGGCCCCAGCCGGCGGCTACGCCCCGATGCCCAGTCCCGACGACGCCCCCGGCATCGGCGACCGGGGCCAGGACTCCGGTCCCACGGTCAAGGTCGGCCCCGACGGCTACGGCGTCGTCGTCACCACCGGCGGGTCGAGCGCTCTGAGCGGCCCCTCGGGCCCCAGTGCCGCCAGCGCCCGGAGCGCGCCCGGTGCTCGTAGTGCTGCCAGCGCCCGGAGTGCGCGCAGTGCGCCCGGTGCCCGCAGTGCCGCCAGCGCGCCCGGTGCCCGCAGCGCCCCCGCTACTCCTAGTGCCGCCAGTGCCTCAGACGCGGCCGGAGCGCCCGATGGACACCGGGCCCGTCGCAGCCAGCACCTGGCGGAACCTCGCGGCGTGACAAGGGCGGTCGGCACGCCAGCCGCGGTCGACGCCGCGAGCTCCGAGCTCCCGGGGCGCACCGCCCCTCGCGACCTTCCGCCGGTGAGCGAGTCGGCAGCGACCCCCGAGGTCCCCGCGGCGCCGATCTACGGCGTCGTCCAGACCCCGGCTCCGGCCGGTTACGGAGTGGTCCAGCCGCGCCCCCGGTCCCCGGAGCCGGCCGCCCCCTCGGAGGGCGCCGAGGTCCTGGACTCCCCGATCTTCGGGACCATGCGCTCAGAGCCCGTGCCGGCCTCTCCGCCGGCCTCGGCAGGCTCCCCGGGATCGGCGGGATCCGTGGCCTCGCCGGAGCGGGCGGCCTTACCGGAGCGGGCGGCCGGGCCGGAGACCCGGGCCGCGTCGTCGACGCCCGACGAGGGGGCCGACGAAAGCGTCCTGCCGTCGCCCGCCCCGGTGGCGCCCTTCCAGGAGACGGTGCTGGCCCCGGAGGCGCAGGCCCCCGTCGTCGGCCCGGACGGAGCCGGTATCCCCAGTGACTCTGTTGGCCCTGGTGTCCCCGGTGGCCCCGTCGGTACAGCGGGTGCGGCCGGTACCCAGGGCGCGGGAGGCGCGGGCTCACCGAGCCCCATGGCGCCCACCGCCATCGCCTGGGAGTCCGTGGCCTCGGCCGCCTCCGACGCCGCCGCGATCCCGCTGTCCCAGCAGAACGCCGAGGCCGAGGAGGAGGCCCAGGCGGGCGCGGCCGAGCTCCTCCAGGTCCCCGAGGAGCCCGAGCCGGAACCGGACACCCAGACCCTGCCCGACGGCGTCCCCGAGGACGGCGTCTACGTCGACGTCGACGTCGCCATCGTCATGGAGTCCACCTACCCCTACCTCAAGGGCGGGGTCTCCGCGGTGGTCCACGACATCATCACCGGCAACCCCGACCTGACCTTCGGCATCATCCACATCACCTGGGACTCCCACTCGGCGCTCAAGGACCTCTACGGCATGCCGGACAACGTCGCCTGGGTCCGGGTCCTCTACCTGTCCATGGAGGAGCACCAGGAGGACTTCCTGCGCGCCCGCCCGCGCGACCTGCGCATGAACCGCCGCCAGCGCCGCGAGCTGTCCCGCCGCATCCTGGGCGCCCTGCTCGCCCTGGCCCAGGAGGGCCGCACCGAGCCGCTGTGGGAGATCATCAGCGAGGGCCTGAGCGCCTCGCGGCGCTACCCGGTCTGGGCGATCCTGGGGACGCGCGAGTTCATGGAGGCCTACCACGACATGATGCCGGACCTGGGGATGTCGATGACCGACATCTTCTGGTGCCTGCGCGACTTCTTCTCCCTGGCCTACGCGGTCCTGGCCGAGCCGGTCCCGCGCGCCTCGGTGTACCACGCCCACACCACCGGCTACGCCATGCTCCTGAGCGTCAACGCCGCCCGCGAGCACGGCACCCGGGTGCTGCTGACCGAGCACAACCTCTACGTGCGCGACACGGTCAACACCCTCCTGGAGCGCCGGATGGACCTCAACATCACCCTGCAGGACTACCGCACCTTCGACGTCACCGGGCGCGAGCGCATGTGGATGGCCTGGTGGCTGGAGATGGGGCGCCTGTGCTACCCCTACGCCTACGCCTCCACCTACCTCTACCCGCGGGCCATCACCGAGGCCAACGAGCTCGGAGGCGACGCCGGTCGGGCCATCGTCATCCCCAACGGCATCGTCACCGAGGAGTTCGACGCCTCCTATGCCGCCCGCCTGGCCGCCATCGAGGAGATCAAGAAGGAGGGCGCGGACAAGCACCTGTGGAAGCTCGTGTACATCGCCCGCGTCGTGCCCATCAAGGGGCTGCTGGACATGATCGACTCGGTGCGCCTCATGGTGGACCGGGGGCTGAACATCCACCTGGACGTGTGCGGGCCCACCGAGCACATGCCCTCCTACTTCGAGCAGTGCCTGACCCGCATCGTCGAGCAGGGCCTGGAGAGCGTCATCACCATCCGCGGCACCGTCAAGGTCCGCGAGCTCCTGCCCGAGTTCGACCTGTTCGTCCTGCCCAGCTACAACGAGGGCCTTCCCGTGGTCTCCCTGGAGACCATGGGGGCGGGCATCCCCACGGTGAGCACCGACGTCGGCGCCGTGCGCTCCGTCGTCGAGGACATGATCGTCACCGAGGACGGGCAGACCTGGGACGCCTGCGGCATCATCATCGAGCCCGGCGACCCCGCCGTCATGGCGGACAAGGTCCAGGAGGTCATCAGCGACGTCGAGCTCTATGAGCGCCTGAGCCTCAACGCCCGTGGCCGCGTGGAGGCCGCCTACGACCTGGTCAAGGTCAACGCCTCCTACAACAAGATCTACCGTCAGGGCGGGGCCGGCGAGCAGGCCCGTCCGGAAACCGACCAAGGAGGAGCATGAGGAGCAGCACCGGCGGCGTCGGAGCCTGGATCCGTTACGGCAACCCGCTCGAGCCCGGGGAGCTGGACTTCGCGATCGCCCACTACCGGGCCGCGATCCTCCAGCCCTGGGAGACCGAGGCCGCCGCCCGCCTCAAGGAGGCGCGCCCGGACATGACGGTCCTGGCCTACCGGTGCCTGTCCTCCACGCGCGACTTCGAGCCGGACTCCATGCGCGCCTCCGGGCTGTCCTACCGCGAGGCCCGCCGCCGCGGCTGGCTCGCCAAGCGCGACAACGGGGACCTGGTGGAGTGGAGCACCTACCCCGGCCACTTCCAGGCCCGCGTGTGGGACCCCGACTACCGCCGCCGCTGGGTCGAGGAGGTCTGCCAGGCCACCGCCGGCACCGCCTTCGACGGCATCATGGCGGACAACGACGTCTTCGACGACTACTACGACCTGGACTTCCCGCTGGAGGGCATCGCCGACGCCGCCGCCCTGCGCGCCGAGCTGAACACCTTCGTCGACCAGGTCGGCGCCGGGCTCAACAGCGTCGGCAAGATCCTCATCCCCAACGTGGCCGAGGCCCGCCGCGAGCCCGGTCGCTGGGACCGCCACTCCGCCTGGGGCGGCGGCTTCGACGAGTGCTGGCTGGGCTGGGGGGATGACCACCTCTTCGACGAGGCCACCGCCCTGGCCCAGATCCATGAGCTGCGCGGCCCCGGCCTGTCCATCGTGCGCACGCCCGACGGCGGGGGCGGCGGCACCGGCACCCGGGGCGATGGCGCTACCCGCCTCCCCTACGGCCTCTACGGGCTGGCGGCCTTCTGGGTCTTCGGAGGAGGGGAGGGCGCCTACGCGGCCACCGGCCACGACGACTACTCGCGCACCCCCTGGTTCCCGGCCCTCGACGCGGACCTGGGGCGGCCGCTCGGGCGGCCCCAGCGCCGCTCGGGGGCCTGGGTTCGCGAGTTCGAGGGGGGCCTGGCCGCCGTCGTCCTGAGCGGCGAGGGGCAGGCCGGGCTGGAGCTGCCCGCGGGCCTGGTCCTGCCCGGCCCCACCGGCGCGCCCGACGGCGAGCCGCTGCCCACCCGCGTCACCCTGCCGGGCCACTTCGGCCTCATCGCCCTGCGCCCCTGAGTGGCGCCGGCGCCGGCTCCCGTCAACAGCTGGCGATACTGCACGAGGTCCGGGGTCTACTGGCTGGGACTCGGGTGTACTCCACGAGGGTCCGGACCTCGTGGAGTGAGGACATCCCCTGGCCATTGGCACCCGTGCGGGCCCTTCGGGCCGGGGCCGGCCGTGTTCGCGGCTGGGCGAGCCGATTTCGATATGGGACCGAGGTCACATAGAGTGGCCTTCGTGCGCCTGCGCGTGCACGGAGTCCCTAGTAGTTCCACAAGAACCGAAAGAGGCAAGGATGCCCAAGTACGTGTACCGCTTCAGCGAGGGTGACAAGGACCAGAAGGACCTCCTGGGCGGCAAGGGAGCGAACCTGGCGGAGATGACCCGCCTCGGCCTGCCCGTTCCCCCCGGCTTCACCATCACCACCGACGCCTGCCGCGCCTACCTGGCCGACGGCGAGGTCCCCGACGAGCTCGCCGTCCAGGTCACCACCGCTCTTCGCGGCGTGGAGGAGGAACTGGGGCGCGAGCTGGGCGCCGCCGAGGATCCGCTGCTCGTCTCGGTGCGCTCCGGCGCCAAGTTCTCCATGCCCGGCATGATGGAGACCGTCCTCAACATCGGCCTCAACGACGCCTCCGTGAAGGGCCTGGCCGCCACCAGCGGCGACGAGCGCTTCGCCTGGGACTCCTACCGCCGGCTCATCCAGATGTTTGGCAAGACCGTCCTGGACATCGACGGCGAGCACTTCTCCGACGCCCTGGACGCCAAGAAGGCCGAGCGCGGCGTGAGCCTCGACTACGAGCTGGACGTGGACGCGCTCACCGAGCTCGTCGAGCAGTACAAGGCGATCGTGCGCGAGCAGGCCGGCATCGACTTCCCCCAGGACCCGCGCGCCCAGCTCGACATGGCCACCGAGGCCGTCTTCCGCTCCTGGAACACCGAGCGCGCCCACATCTACCGCCGCCGCGAGAAGATCCCCCACGACCTGGGCACGGCCGTCAACGTGTGCACCATGGTCTTCGGCAACATGGGGGAGACCTCCGGCACCGGCGTGTGCTTCACCCGGGACCCCTCCACCGGGCGCACCGGCGTCTACGGCGACTACCTCGTCAACGCCCAGGGCGAGGACGTCGTCGCCGGCATCCGCAACACCCTGTCCCTGGCCGACCTCGAGCGCCTGGACAAGAGCTCCTACGACGAGCTGCGCTCCATCATGCGGCGCCTGGAGACCCACTACCGCGACCTGTGCGACATCGAGTTCACCATCGAGCGCGGCAGGCTGTGGATGCTCCAGACCCGCGTGGGCAAGCGCACCGCCGCGGCCGCCTTCCGCGTGGCCACCCAGCTCGTCGACGAGAAGCTCATCACCATGGACGAGGCCCTCACGCGCGTCTCCGGCGAGCAGCTCACCCAGCTGATGTTCCCCCAGTTCGACGACGAGTCCGCCCGCGACCTGCTCACCCGGGCCATGCCCGCCTCCCCGGGCGCCGCCGTGGGCTACATCGCCTTCGACAACGAGGAGGCCGTCGCCCGCTCCGAGAAGGGCGACCAGGTCATCCTCGTGCGCCGCGAGACCAACCCCGACGACCTGCCCGGCATGGTGGCGGCCGCCGGCGTGCTCACGGCCCGCGGCGGCAAGACCAGCCACGCCGCTGTCGTCGCCCGCGGCATGGGCAAGACCTGCGTGTGCGGCGCCGAGGCCCTGGAGGTCGACGCCGCCGGTAAGACCCTGCGCGTGGCCGGCCGCGACGAGGTCTTCACCAGTGATGACATCATCGCCATCGACGGCACCACCGGCGAGGTCTTCCTCGGCCAGGTCGACGTCGTCGACTCCCCGGTCATGACCTACCTGCGCCGCGGCCTGGCCGAGGCCCTCGACGTGGCCGGCGACGTCGACACCCGCGAGCTCGTCACCTCCGTGGACCGCCTCATGCGCCACGCGGACAAGGTCCGCCGCCTTGAGGTGCGCGCCAACGCCGACACCCCCGACGACGCCCGCCACGCCATCCACCGCGGCGCCCAGGGCGTGGGCCTGTGCCGCACCGAGCACATGTTCCTGGGCGAGCGCAAGCAGTTCGTCCAGAATCTCATCCTGGCCGCCTCCGACGCCGAGCGCGAGGCCGCCCTGGCGGCCCTCCTGCCGCTGCAGAAGGGCGACTTCATCCAGATGTTCGAGACGATGAACGGCAAGCCCATGACGGTGCGCCTCATCGACCCGCCGCTGCACGAGTTCCTCCCGGACCTGACCGAGCTGAGCGTCAAGGTGGCCGTGGACCGTGAGCGCGGTGAGCTGGACCCGGCCGATGAGGAGCTCCTGGCCGTGGTGCGCAAGAACCACGAGTCCAATCCGATGCTCGGCCTGCGCGGGGCCCGCCTGCTGCTGACCATGCCGGGCCTCATCGAGCTGCAGGTGCGCGCCATTGCCGAGGCCGCTGTCGAGCGGCTCAAGGTCGGCGGCGACCCGCACCCGGAGATCATGATCCCGCTCATCGGCTCGGTGCGTGAGCTTCAGCTGGCGCGCGAGCGCGTGGAGCAGGTGCTGCGGGAGGTCTCCGAGGCCTCCGGCTACACGCTCGACTTCCCGGTGGGCTGCATGATCGAGCTGCCGCGCGCGGCCGTCACCGCCGCCCACATCGCCGAGGAGGCCGACTTCTTCTCCTTCGGCACCAACGACCTGACCCAGACCACCTGGGGCTTCTCGCGCGACGACGTCGAGGGCTCCTTCGTGGGCCGCTACATCGACGACGGCATCTTCGGCATCTCCCCCTTCGAGACCATCGACGACCACGGCGTGGGCGGCATGGTGCGCCTGGGCGTGGAGCGCGGCCGCTCCACCAAGCCGGAGATGAAGATGGGCGTGTGCGGTGAGCACGGCGGGGACCCCGAGTCCATCGTCTTCTTCCACCGCGTGGGCCTGGACTACGTGTCCTGCTCGCCCTTCCGGGTGCCGGTGGCCCGCCTGGAGGCCGGGCGCGTCGCCGTCGAGGACAAGGGCGAGTAACCGCGAGCAGCACCGCGGCGCAGCCGCCAGAGGCTGAAAGCAGTCACGAGCGGAGCCGGCCGGTTCGACCCGAGGGGGTGAGCCGGCCGGCTCCATCGTGCGTGCTGGGTGCCCTGTGAGCCCTGGGTGCGCCGTGTCCTGCCGGCACTGCACGTGGTCCGGGTGCTACTGGGGGAGGTGCGGGTGTACTCCACGGGGTCTTGACCTCGTGCAGTGCGGTCGACTCCCGGCCAGTGCCACCCGAGGCCCGTGCAGTACGCCCGGCCTCAGCCCGCGTCCGGCCTCAGTCGCGGTTCATGAGCACCTGGGCGAAGCGCGCCGTCTGGGAGGGCTTGAGGTCGGGCAGGTAGGCCCGGGCGATCGCGATCCCCACGGTGGGCAGGTCGACGACGTCGGGGACCGCCAGGTACATGGGCACCGCCCGCGGCTTGAACTTGCGCTTGTAGGCGTGCAGGGAGGCGAAGCCGTAGGCCGGCTCCAGCACGGAGGCCAGCAGGTCGAGCAGCGGGTCGAAGGGGGAGGCGGCGCCGCCGTCGGCCGGTGCGGAGCGGGTCAGCGGCGCCCCGGACAGGGACAGGATCTCCAGGCCCTCGGCCTGGGCGTCCTGGGCGGCGCGCCCGATGAGGAACTCCATGACGGGGCGGAAGCCGCCCTCGCGGCGCCGCATGAAGTCCAGGGTCAGGCCGATGATCCGCCCGTCGCGGTAGACCGGCAGCCAGGAGGTGACGCCCTGGACGGTGCCGTCGGCGTCAACGGCCAGCAGCAGGCGCGTCTCGGAGTCGTCGAGCTCGGCCAGGCCGCCGAGGGTGAATCCCATCTCCGGCAGCGGCTTGTCACTGGCCCAGGCCTGGGAGATGGCGCGGATCTGGTCGCGCTGGCCGGCCGGGCAGTCGCAGAAGGTGGTCCACACGGCCTCGATGCCCTCCTTGCGGGCGTGGTTGAGGGCGGTGCGCACGTCCTGGTAGGCCTTGCCGCGGAAGGCCAGGTCCGGCAGGTCCAGGACGGCCTCCTCGGCCACCTGCAGAATCGTCCAGCCCATGGCGCGGGCCGCCTCCATGGCCGGGGCGTGCACTGTGTAGAGGGCCGGGATGAGTCCGGCGTCGGTGGCGAAACCGGCGAAGTCGCGCACCGCCTGGGCCACGTCGGCGTCGTCGGCGGCCGGGTCCCCGACCGTCAGGGCGACGTCGCGGCTGGGCCGGTAGGAGAAGCCAGCCGTGCCCGACTCATTGACCCAGGCCTCGTTGCCCTCCCAGGTGAGCATCCAGCCCAGGGTCCCGGCGCCGCGGCTGCGCACCAGCTCGGTGAGCTCCTCGCGGCTGGAGACCCGGGTGCGGGCGGGCGCCGACTGGGCGAGCCACACCCACAGGATCGTCAGGAGCCACACGGCGACCGGCACCCACTCGGTGACGAGGTGGGCCATCGGGGTCAGGGGCTCCACGATGAGGCCCATGATGCCGCCGGTGCTCACGGGCAGCAGGTAGGACAGGTAGGTCTCCAGCAGGTCGGACCAGGTCGCGTAGGGGGAGAAGTCCCGGGAGATGAGCAGTCCCCCGAACACGCTGACGGCGGCCCCACCGAGGCCGGTGAGGACCCAGGCGATGACGGCGCGGCGGATGACGCCGGGGCGTGAGCCCAGGGTGAAGCAGCTCCTCTTCCACACCACGAGGCTGATGACCACGATGTTGAGCAGCAGCGGCACCAGCAGGTGGCCGGAGTACAGCCAGCTGTGCAGGATCCGGGCCGTGGTGGTGGCGGACTCGGGCAGCTGCTCGTCGATGATCTTCTCCACCAGGGCGAACATGGCGGCGCAGGCCCCCAGGAACATCTGGAGGGCGATCGTGCCCAGGGCCGCCGAGCGGCGTCCGCGGCGCAGACCGTCGGCCAGGACCAGCTGAAGAACGGCCGGCATGCACAGCAGGAGCAGCTCGACCGGGTAGACGACGGCGTCCTTGGGCAGGATGGCGGGGGTCAGCCCGTAGCGGGCGTCGGCCAGGGGGCCGGCGGCGTTGCTCAGGACCGCCAGGGCGCAGCCCACCGACCAGCAGGCCACCAGGAAGGCCACGAGCTCGCGCTCCACCCGCCGGGGCAGCTCCTGGGAGGGGGCGGTCTGCTGCCCGCGCTCCAGCACGATGCCCAGGACGAGGCCGACGACGCCCGACCCCAGGCGCGCCAGGGCCCCCACGGTGCCGGTCACCGCGGCCGAGACGATGAGGACGGCGAACATGACCAGGCGCACGCGACGCCGCCAGGAGGGGCGCATGACACTGGTGGAGGCCGCCACCAGGCCGGCCATGGGCAGGCTGACACCCTGGATCGGGGCGTGGACGAGGTAGGGGGACCAGGCCTCCCACACCCGCCCGATGAGCGGGTAGAGCGCCTGGGCCAGGGCGATGCCCCCGGCGGCGGAGATGACGCCGGTGACCAGCCACCGCTGCGTCCCCAGGAGCCGCTCCAGCAGGACCCCGATGGACAGCAGCGCGATGACGCCCGCCACCGGCACCAGGTGGCCGGGGGCCGCCCAGGCGGTCAGCAGGGTCCAGGCCCGCTCGGGCCGGTTGATGAGAGCGGCCAGGGCCATCTGGCCGCGGTGGCCCCAGGGCATGAGGACGAGCCCGACCAGGAGGACGATCACGGCGGAGGCGGTTGCCGCCGGTGCCGGGGCCAACCAGGTGCGGGTGGCCCGCCAGGCCCGGTGCGCGTATGACCTGAGGCCCGAGGCCGGCGCGGACGACGACGCTGTTGGCGCGGACGACGGCGCTGCGGCCCCGGAGGTAGTAGAGGTGGTAGCGGGCGCCCCGGGGCGCTTCCGGGCGGGCCGGGAGGGCTGGGAGGGTTCCGCAGCGGGAGACGGTGAGGAGACGGATGAGGCGGAGGAGGACACCGGGGAGGGGTCGCTCTCGGGTACGTCCGGGGGAGTCGTGGTGGACGAGGCCGACGGCATGAACACTCCTCAGACGGTAGGCGGGGGGAGGTTGACGGTGCGTTAAGGGCCGGTCGGCTCTCTGGGAGGGGCCGGTCAGCCGACATTCTTATCCACTTCGTAGGCATCCTCATCCCCCTCGAGGGGGATGAGCCCATGAGACCGGTCTCTCTAAGAATCAGGGATAACCCTGAGAGAAAACCTCGATATGCGCGTATGGCGGCGGTTTTCTCACTGTTCGGGAGCCGATGCGGCGGCCCGGCGGCCCGCCCTTCGTTGCCATGATGAGATACGCTGCCGTGTGCTGGCGGTCGTGACAGGATGGCTGGGCACTGCGTTTGTGGGCGACTCGACTGTGAGCTGCCCACGCGTGCGCCCGACTGTGCTGGAGGCCATCGCGGAGCAGGACGACGAGGAAAGGCGGCCCCATCCATGGCCATGTACGAGCTCGACGGCAACCACCTCCTGCCCGTGCGCCTGGGACGCTCCGCTGATGCCATCACCCTGTCCCACAGCCTGGTCGCCATCCAGCGTCAGATCGTCGACGTTCTGCGCCGTCCGCTCTTCCCCCTGGCCTGGGACGAGATCGACGGCGGAGCGAGCCTGACCGCCCTGGACGCCACCGGGCAGGTCGTCGTCGTCGAGGTCCTGGAGAGTGTTGACTCCGCGGGGCTGCTGGCCGCCATGTCGCGCCTGACGCAGGCCGCCGCCGCCGGCCGCCGTGAGATCGCCAGCAGGTACGTCGGTGGGCTGGGGGCCTTCAGCGAGGACTGGAACGAGTTCCGCGAGGCCATGCCCGCTCAGGTCGAGGCCGGGCCTCGGCTGACGATCCTGAGCGCCTCCCTGGAGCCCGACGTCGTCGGGGGACTGGGCGTGCTGGCCTCCTCCGGGCTGGAGATCCACGAGGTGGACGTGCGCATCGTGGATGAGTCCCGCATCGTCGTCGTCGTGGAGAAGATCTCCGGGCTGGACGTGGCCGCCGGAGGGCCGCTGCTCGTGGCCCGTGCGCCCCGCCCGGCGCTTGCCGGTTCTACGGCGTCCGCGGCCGGCTCGCGGGCCATCGACGTCTCCGAGCAGGCCGCGCAGGCGAGCCCGGTGACCGGCCCCATCGAGATCGTCATGCCGCAGGAGGATCCCGGAGACGGCGACGCCGCCGGGGAGGCTGCCGGTGGCGGTATTCCCGCGGGTGCCTTCGCCGCGTCGGGCGCTGCCGACGCGCTCTCCGAGCTGTTCGAGCCGGTGGCCGTGACCGCCGAGCAGCCCCAGGTGCACGCCCAGGCGGGTCAGGACCAGGCCGAGGACCGGTCCGAGGACCCCAAGGACCCCGACGACCCGGCCGGGCACGAGGACGGGGACAGGGCCGGGATTGCGGCCGATGAACCGGCTGATGACGCCTCGTCCGCCCCCGCTGAGGGATCGGCCCAGGACACCGCCGGTGGTACCGGGAGCGACCCTGCCGGCGAGGCCGCCAGCGAGGCCTCCGCCGACCTTCCCGGAACAGACGAGCATGCCGCGCGGACCTCCGCCGGCGCCGCCGAGTCCCACGACGACGCCCCCGCCTCCGCGGCGGACTCCCGCGGAGCCGGCCATGAGCGCGCAGACCGCAGCGACAGTGACGGCGGCGCCGACGAGCAGCCCGGCACCGGCAGTGTCGGCCGGGACCTGGCCGACATCCTGAGCGGGGACTCCCTGACCGGCCCCGTCACCGTCGACCTGGGTGACGAGCCGAATGCAGACGACTCCGGCCGCGAAGGGACCGGCAGCGGCGTCGGCACCGGTGCCGGAGAGGGACAGGGCACCGGCGATCCGAGCCGCACAGACCACTCAGACCACACAGACCACTCAGACCGCACAGACCACTCAGACCGCACAGACCGTGCCGACCACACCGGCCGCGGCGACCATACGGACCAGGGCGATGGCATCAGCGCCGAGGCTCACGCCGTCGCCGCCCTGGCCGGAGGCGTGGACATCCTCGGGGGAAGCGCCCTGTCGGCCGGGAGCGGCTCGACTGCCCCCGCCGGTTCAGCACTCCCGAATGCGCCGCGCGGCGCCGCCTCCAACAGCGCCCCCGGTGCCGGGCAGGGCCCCGAGTTCTCGTCCTCCTCCGAGCCCTCCGGTGCCCCGCACGACGTCGACTCCCGCACCCGCAGGGGGCGGCGCTCGCGGGCGACGCAGTCCCGCGAGCAGGAGAGTGCCGCCGCGTCGCCGACGTCTCACGCCGCGACGTCGCCGGCCGCCTCGGGCGTCCCCGAGACTGGTGAGCACTCGGCTCAGGCCGCCGAGGCCTGGTCCACCGTGGCCCCCAACGAGGCCCGCCCGGAGGAGCCCACCGGCGCAGTGCCCCTGGTATCCTGGGAGCCGCTGCGGGGGTCGGCCGACGCGCTCGACCCGGTGGCCGAGGCCCTGGGCGGGGACCCGTCGAAGTCCCTCGTGGTCCAGGAGACCGCGGAGCTGGCTGCGGTCGCCGCCTCGCTGGGGGAGTCCACCCAGCTCATCTGGCAGCGGCTGCGCCGGGGCATCTACCACGAGGCGACCCTGTCGGTGGAGGGTGTCATCACCCTGTCCGACGGGCGCTCCTTCACCGACCCGACCTCGGCCGCCAACGCCGCCCAGGACGTCAGCGACGCCGACGGCTGGCGCGTGTGGCGCGTCGGGGTGCGCGGCGCCCACCTGGGGGACCTGCGCGACGACCTCGCCGACCGCAGCTCCTGAGCCCGCCTGCCCCGGCCCTGGCTGGTACGTCATGAGTGCCGCGGACGCACCTGAGGGCTCGCGGACTGCCCCGCAGAGATGAGTCGCCGGGCCTGATGGTGCGTCCGCGACGAGCCGGGCGTCGGAATCGTCCCTCTCCTCCGCCTGGCCACGTGGCTTGCGTCGTAGGTCGTAAGCGCGCTGCCGTCCCGCGCCCGTAGAGGAGAGCCTCCCGGAACCGTGAGGGTTGAGGCGGCTCGCGGCTTCCCGACCCCGCGGGCCTGGGAGATGATCATGAACGCGACGCGCACCCTGACGCGCAAGACGATGGCCCTGGTTGTCGTGGCCCTGTTGGCGTCCTTGTCCCTGCTGACCGCCTGCGGCCAGGCATCGTCGTCGGCTGGTGTGCCGCCGCCGGAGCCGCCGGCCGGTGAGCACCAGCTGACGACCGAGGACGTCAACGCCTGGCTGGACGGCAAGATCCCCGACGCCCTGAAGAACGGCGACATCCCCGGTGCCGTGGTGACGGTCGTCAAGGACGGCCAGGTGGTCACCACCCGCGGCTACGGCTGGTCCGACACAGGTGCCTCGGGCGGTGATCCGGTGGCGGTGGACCCGCAGAAGTCCCTGTTCCGGGTGGCCTCGATCTCCAAGATCCCGACCTCCATCGCGGCGATGCAGCTGGTGGAGCAGGGCAAGCTGGATCTTGATACGGATATCAGTGCCTACCTCGACTTCGAGATCGAGCGGCGCTTCGATGAGCCCCTCACCCTGCGTCACCTGCTGACCCACTCGGCGGGCTTCGAGCAGAGCATGAAGCTCGCCCAGAATGAGACCAAGCTGGAGGACTATGTCAAGAATAATCAGCCAGGGCAGGTCTTCGCGCCGGGCACCACCCCGGCTTACTCCAACTACGGGATGGCCCTGACCGGTTACATCGTGCAGCGGGTCAGCGGGCAGCCCTTCGAGACCTACGTGCGTGAGCACGTCCTGGAGCCGGCGGGGATGACCACCTCCACCTACGAGCAGCCCCTGCCCGAAGGACTGGCGGGCTCACTGGGCCCGGGCTACACCTCCACCGGCGAGAAGGTTCCCTTTGAGCTCATGGGGGACTTCCCGGCCGGGTCGCTGACCGTGTCGACGCCGGACTTCGCCGCCTTCATGAACGCTCAGCTGAGCCGCTCACCGAAGCTGCTGCGGGAGGAGACCTGGGAGCAGATGTGGTCCCCCGGACTGGGGGAGGACACGCTCGGCAACCGGGCCAAGGCCGGGGAGATGGGGCTGGGCTACTTCGAGCTCACCCGCAACGGCAGACGCGTCGTCGAGCACGGCGGGGACATCCAGGGCTGGCACTCCAAGTTCGAGCTCTACCCCGAGGAGAACACCGGCATCTTCATCTCCTACAACGGTGATAGCAGTAACGTGTCCTCGAACAGCCTGCGGGAGGACCTGGCCCAGGGCTTCGCCGACCGCTACTTCCCCGGCGAGACGGTCAAGGCCTCCGGCAGCAAGGACTCCTCCGAGCGCGCCCGCCAGGTGGCCGGCTCCTACATCTCCAGCAGGGCCCCGTGGGCCACCTTCGCGGCGGCTTGGGTGCCTGTTGTGTTCTCAACGACGATAGAGCATGGCGGTGACGGGCGGCTCGTCGTCGGTGAGAATCGGTATGTCGAGGTCGAGCCCTGGGTCTGGCGACAGGTCGACGGTGCCGGCGCCATCGCTGCTCAGGTCGAGGACGGCAAGGTGGTCAGCCTGAGTCAGGGGCCGGCTTCTGCCCTGCTGCCCATGACACCGGCTCAGCAGGCACTCGCCCCGGTCTTCTTTGCCTGTCTGGTCCTGCTGCTGGTGGTGACGGTGGCCTGGCCGGTCGGGGCGCTGCGACGACGTCGAGCCCTCAAGCGAGGTCAGGAAGCCAGCGCTCCGGTGCCGTGGCTGACCCGCGTGGCCCGTGGTGGCGGGGCCGTGGCACTGGCTGCGCAGCTCACCTGGATCCTGGTCCTTGCCGTATTCATGGTTACTCAGGCGGCCGTCGTCGGCGCTCCTTCCTGGATCGTCCCGGTGATCCGGGGTGCCCAGGTGCTCCAGGCCCTCGGGGTGGCGGCCGTCATCCCGGCGGCAGCCGACCTCGTCATCGCTCTGAGGCGCCGCGCGGGCTGGCGGAGAGTCACCATGTCGACCGTACTCCTGGCGGCACTGGTGGCGCTGGCCTGGTGGGCCTGGGCCGGCAACGCCCTGGTGCCCAGGCTCGGACTGTGACCTGGGCGCAGAGGCCGGTGCCCGTCGACGACAATGCAGCCATGAGCCTGTCCGTTCCCGCCAGCGCGCTCTCGATCCAGCGCAACGATGTGCTGCTGGCTCTTACCTTCGCAGTGGTCCAGCCGACGGCTGTGCTTCTCGCGAGCACCATGGTGCCCGCCGGTGCTCGACAGTGGTTCGCCGCGACAGCGATCCCGCTCGGGGTCGAGGGGCTGGCCCTCGTGCTGTGGCGCAGTCGCCCGCTGCTCTGCCAGGCACTGGTGTGGTCGGCGGAGGTCGTGACATCACTGGTTGTTCCGGTGGGATTCATCGCCAGCGGGTACGGCCAGGTCGTGGTGTCCTTCGGTATCGGGATGCGATTTCCCCCACGTCGAACCGTGGCCGTGCTGGCGGCCCTGGCGCTGAGCAGCGCAGCGGTTGACGTGTGGCGCAACCCGCCGGAGCAGTGGCAAAGCGGCATTGTGAGTGCGTTGGTGAAGCTGGCGCTCTACCTGCTGCCGGTGCTGGGCGGCGCAGCACTGGCCAGCAGCCGCAGGTACGAGCGCTCCCGCCAGGAGCTTCTTAGACGCGAGCACGAACGGCAGCTGGAGGTGACCCTCATCCAGGAGCGCCGCCGCCTGGCCGGAGAGCTGCACGACGTCGCCGCCCACCACCTGGCCGGGATCGTCGTGCAGGCGGCTGCGCTCGAGAGGCTGATCGACCGCGACCCGCAGTCGGCCAGGCAGACCGCCCAGCAGCTGCGTAGCCAGGCCAAGGAGACCCTCTCCGGGCTCCGCTCCGTGGTGGGCTTGCTGCGCAGCGACGAGGACGGCCAGGCCTCCGCGCCCGGGCTGCGCGACCTGCCCGAGCTGGTGGCCTCCACCCGCGCGCTCGGTGTCGACATCGAGCTGCTCGACGGCGGCCTGCTGGGCGGCGAGCCCGGTGAAGCGGCCTCCGTCAGAGCCCCTGGCGGCACGCCCGCTGAGGCACCCGCCGATACGCCAGCCCTGCCACCGCAGGCTGAAACGGCCCTCTTCCGGGTCGCGCAGCAGGCCATCAGCAACGCCCTGCAGCACGCTCCGGGCGCCCCGATCACGGTGGAGGTTGAGCGCGCGGCGGCCGCCCTTGAGCTGTGTGTCCTCAACGACCCGGCGCGCATGCCTCCGGCCGACCCCGGTGGCGGCGGCACCGGCCTGACGGTCATGCGGGAGCGGGCGGACGCCGTCGGCGGCTCTCTCCAGGCCGGCCCGGTGGCCGGCGGCGGCTGGCGGGTACGGTTGGTCCTGCCGTTGGCCCAGCAGGCTCAGGAGGAGGACGCGTGATCAGGGTGGTGCTCGTGGACGACCAGGCGGTGGTCCGCGCCGGCTTCCGCATCCTGCTGGAGGAGCACGACGACATCACGGTGGTGGGTGAGGCCTCCGGCGGCAGGGAGGCGGTCCGCGTGGTGCGGGCGGCCCGCCCCGACGTCGTGTGCATGGACCTGCGGATGACCGAGGGTGACGGGTTGACGGCCACGCGCCAGATCGTCGCCGAGCGTGAGGACGCCACCCCGGCGGTGCTGGTGGTCACCACCTTCGACCTGGACGCCGACGTCTTCGGAGCCCTGGAGGCCGGGGCCGACGGATTCATCCTCAAGGACTGCGAGCCGGAGGAGCTCGTCGACGCCGTGCGCAGGCTGGCTGCCGGATTCGGGCTGATCGACCGGGGCGTGACCCGGCGGGTCATCGCCGAGTTCGCCCGCCGGCCGGCCCGAGCCGGGAACGGTGAGGGGCTGGCCGTGCTCACGGGGCGCGAGCGCGAGGTGGTCCAGCTCCTGGCCGGCGGTATGTCGAACGCGGAGATCGCCGCCGCGCTCTTCGTCGAGACCAGCACGGTCAAGTCGCACCTGACGAGGATCCTGCCCAAGATCGGTGCGCGCGACCGGGTGCAGGCCGTCGTGTGGGCCTACCGCAACGGACTGGTCTAGCCCTGTGCGCGGGCGGCCGGCCGCGGCCGTCGTCGGGCCGGCTCAGCGCAGCACGTAGGCGGACATCCAGCGCCGCAGAGCGGAGAAGACCTGCTCGCGCACGGGCGGCTCGGACAGGGTGAGGTCGTGGACCCCGCCGGGGAACCGGGCGATGGTCACGAGCTTGCCGAGCATGACGGCGCGGCGGGCGGTGGCGTCGGCGTCGATGATCGTGTCCGCGTGCCTGGACTCCGGCATCCACGTCACCCCGAGCCGGGTGGTGGCCGCGCCCATCGACAGCACCGGGCAGCGGATGTCCAGGCCCTGGGCGACCCGGTTGTGCCCCTCCATGACGGCCTGCAGCCAGCCGACGCGTACGGGCGCGGAGGGCTTGATCGACCAGGCGGGGTTGATGTCCCAGCCGGTCACGTAGGGGTCGTCGGCCCAGGCCGGGTCGGGCAGCTCGCCGTCGCGCTCGGTATCCCAGCCGTCGGTGATGGAGAAAGCCCGGGCCGGGTCGACCCAGCCGTCGAGGATCGACATGCGCGGGTCGCGCAGCGCCAGGGTGCGCAGGACCGGTTCGCCGACCAGGTGCACGAGCTCGGAGCCCTGGAGCGAGAGCCAGGCGGAGTTGAGGATGAGGGCGCGCAGCGCCCCCGGGTGGCGGTCGGCCCACAGGGCGGCGACGAGCCCGCCGGTGGAGTGGCCGGACAGCACGACCTCGGTCTCCCAGCCCTGGTCGGCGCGGATGGCGGACAGGGCCAGGCCCAGGTCCTCGTCGTAGTCGGCCAGGGAGGTGCACCAGCCCAGCATCTGGCCCTCGCGCCAGGAGCGGCCGTAGCGGCGCAGGTCCAGGGCGTAGAAGGCCCCGCCCAGGCGGGAGATCTCGCGGGCCAGGTGGGTCTGGAAGAAGTAGTCGTTCCAGCCGTGCAGGTAGAGGTAGACGAAGCCGGGGGTGGTGGGGGTGCCCGGCAGGGCGCCCGGGTCCAGGGCGGGCAGGTGGCGCACCAGGGTGGCGACGGCGCCGTCGTCCTCGTCGTCGGGCAGCAGCTCCAGGGTGCGGGCCTCGAATCCCGGGCCCAGGAAGTCCGGCCCCCAGGCGCCCACCGGGGCGTGCTCGGTCGTCTCGTTCACGCTTCTATGATCCCACCGTCGTGTGTGAAGAAGATGTGGATCTCTAGGCGCCGGCCAGGAAGTCGCGCAGGATCGCGTCCATCTGCTCGGCCTCGATGAGGAAGCCGTCGTGCCCGTGCAGGGAGGTGATCGTCTCGCGCCGGGCGCCCGGGATGCCGCCGGCCAGCTCCTCGGCCTGGGCCGCCAGGAAGAGGCGGTCGGAGTCCACGTCCACCACGAGCGTGCGCGCCTGCACGCTGGCCAGCGCCGCCTCGATGCCGCCGCGTCCGGTGCCGACGTCGTGCACCATCATCGAGTGGGTGACGATGAGGTAGGTGTTGGCGTCGAAGCGCGCCAGCAGCTTGCCGGCGTGGTAGTCCAGGTAGGACTCCACCTGGTAGCGCCCGCCCACGGCCGGGTCCTCCTCGCCCTGGTGGCGCCGCCCGAACCGCTCGTCCAGCTCGGCGGCGCTGCGGTAGGTGGTGTGCGCCAGCGCCCGCGCCAGCCCCAGCCCCCGCACCGGCCCCACCGAGTGGGAGTAGTAGTCGCCGTCGAAGAAGAAGGGGTCGGCCACGATCGCCAGCTCCTGGAGGTGGCACCAGGCCAGCTGGTCGGCGGTGGTCGAGGCGCCCGTGGCCACCAGCGCCAGGTTGCGCACCCGCTGAGGGTGGGTGACCGCCCACTCGATCGCCCGGTGCCCGCCCAGCGAGGCCCCGATGACCAGGTGGAAGACCTCGATGCCCAGGGCGTCGGCCAGCCGGGCCTCGGCCTCGACGGCGTCGCGCGTGGTCAGCCACGGGAAGCGGGACCCCCAGGGCCGCCCGTCCGGCGCCGTCGACGACGGGCCCGTCGATCCCTGGCAGCCGCCCAGGATGTTGGCCGCCACGACGAAGTAGCGCTCGGTGTCGATGGCCCGCCCCGGCCCCACCAGGTCCGACCACCACCCCGGCGTCGGGTGCCCGGGCCCGGCCTCGCCGGTGACGTGGGAGTCGCCGGTCAGCGCGTGCAGCACGAGGACCGCGTTGTCACGCTGGGGGCTCAGCTGGCCCCAGGTCTCGAAGGCCAGGACCGTGTCCGGCAGGACCTCCCCGGACTCCAGGGGCAGGTCCCCGATCTCCAGGAATCGACGGCGTCCCGGCTCGTCTCCCGGCCGCCAGGCCCCGGTGGGGGAGCCGGCCTTGCGGTCGACGAGCTTGGAGGAGGCCGTTCCCACGCCGTAGGCGGCGGGTGCGGTGTCGTCGGCGGACGGGGCGGTCTGAGGGTGGGAGGGGGTGGGATTGCTCATGACAGGCTGCCTCTGGTCGCGATCATCGGGAAACGAGTGGAAGAAGGATCGACGCCGCCTCGCGGACGCTCCATAGGGCTCCGGGGCTGACCCTCCAGGGGCCGTCCGCGGGCCTTAAGGTGCGTCCGCGCGCTCACGGCGGCTTCAGGCTCCGGCTGCCCCGGTTGCACCGACGGCGCGCGCTGCCGCCAGGCCCCGCTCGAGGTCGGCCAGGATGTCGTCGATGTGCTCAATCCCCACGCTCAGGCGCACGGTCCCGGCGCTGATGCCGGCCGCGGCCAGCCCGGCGTCGTCGAGCTGGGAGTGGGTGGTGGTGGCCGGGTGGACCGCCAGGGAGCGCACGTCGCCGATGTTCGCCAGGTTGGAGAACAGCCCGAGCGCGTCGATGAAGGCCGCCCCCGCCTCGCGCCCGCCGGCCAGGTCGAAGGTGACGATCGATCCGGCCCCGCGCGGGCAGTACTTGCGGTGCAGCTCGTAGTAGGGGCTGGAGGTCAGGCCCGAGTAGCGCACGGCGGCGACGTCGTCGCGCCCCTCCAGCCAGGTGGCCACCGCCAGGGCGTTGTCCACGTGGCGCTCCATGCGCAGCGAGAGCGTCTCGATGCCCTGGGCGATGAGGAAGGCCGAGTGCGGCGCCAGCGGGAAGCCGAGGTCGCGCTGGCCCTCGGCACGCGCCTTGAGGATGAAGGCCAGGTTCGCGCCCAACGGGCTGCCCACCCCCAGGTCCCGGGCGTAGACCAGGCCGTGGTAGGACTCGTCGGGCGTGTTGAAGGTGGGGAAGCGCTCGGGCTGGGCGGCGAAGTCGAAGCCGCCGGAGTCCACGATCACCCCGGCCACACTGGAGCCGTGCCCGCCCAGGAACTTCGTCGCCGAGGCCACCACGATGTCCGCGCCCCACTCGATGGGGCGGGTCAGGAACGGCGAGGCCACCGTGTTGTCCACGACCAGCGGGATGCCCAGCTCGTGGGCGGTGGCCGCGACCGCCTCGATGTCGAGGATGTCGCCGCGCGGGTTGGGGATGGTCTCCCCGTAGAAGGCGATGGTGCGCTCGTCGGCCAGCGCCGCCCAGGCCGCCGGGTCGCCCGGGTCGTCCACGAACCGGGTCTCGAAGCCCAGCCGCGGCAGGGTGTGGGTGAGCAGGTTCGTGGTGCCGCCGTACAGCGAGGGGGAGGCCACGATGTTGTCGCCGGCCCGCCCCAGCGTCAGGAAGGTGAGGGTCTCGGCCGCCTGGCCCGACGCCGTCAGCAGCGCCCCGACGCCGCCCTCCAGGGCCGCGATCCGCTGCTCGACGATGTCGTTGGTGGGGTTGGTCAGGCGCGAGTAGATGGGACCCAGATCCGTCAGGGCGAAGCGGGCGGCCGCCTGCTCGGCCGACTCGAAGACGTAGGAGGTGGTCTGGTAGATCGGGATGGCTCGCGCGTGGGTCGGCTCGGCCAGCGGGTCGTGCCCGGCCTGGACCTGCTTGGTCTCGAAGCGCCACCCCGCCGGATTGGTGGGGGAGGGGACCGGGGGCTGGGCCAGTTTCCGGGAGGCGGCCCCGTCAGTGGCCCGGTCGGTGGCCTGCTCGGGGGCGGAGGGGTGCTGGTCGGTCATGAGGACTCCTTGGTGGTTCCTGGTGACCGGCGGCGATGTCAGTGCCACGGGCGGTGCCCGCGCCGCGCCGTTGCTTCCGGCGCGCTTGCGAGTGGTGCTGCCCGGCGCCCGCTGCGCCCGGCGACGAGGCCGGTGGACGCAGTCGGTGGCGAGATGTCGTGGCGCTTGGTCGTCCGCCGTCACCGTTTCTGCAGTGTCTGCGATGGGTGTGAGTGAGGGCGGGGACGCGCACGTGGGCCGACGGCGGCGTGCGCGTCAGCTGCGCATTCGCCCCGTGGCGGGGGCGTCCGGCCGGAGGGCCTCAGGACGACGGAACATGCTCCGACTTTAGCGGTTTCCTCCGCGCCCGGTCCAAACGTGTGTCCACGATGCGGGGGCGGGCCGGGGCCTCCCCGGTGCTCAGGAGGTCCAGCCCGGGGGCTCGGGACCGTCGTCGGCCCCCGCTTTCGGCTCCGTGCCGACGCCTCGGCAACCCCGGCTCAAAACCGCCTCTGACCTGCACGAACGGTTGGTTGTGCCAGATGTCATACCGGTCACGGTCGCATGACGGACGTCGAGAGCCTTGTCATCACAAGCAAGACCCCTGAACTACAGGGGTGTAAGTTACGATTGTGAATAGTGTGAACTCTGTTTTCTGTTGAGACTGAAGCGACTAGTGTGGTTGCGTCACATCCGGGCCGACGCACCCGCCGTCCTCGTCCCCTCCTCCGTCCCGCGCCCCCGTGATCTCGCGGAACGGATCCCGACGGTTGGGCCGACGTCGGTCCCCGGGTGAGGCGACATCCTCACGTTCAGCCCCATCACGACGGAGAACCCCTGTGAGCCCGATCCCCCAGAGACGACACGGACACGGTGTCGTCGCCACCGCAGTCGTGGCACTGGCCTGCACCCTGGCGCCGTCGGCGCTCGCCGACCCGGTCGATCAGAACGACATCGACCGATCCAAGGCCTCGGAGCGCTCGACCTCCACCTCCATCGCCTCCCTGGAGGCCCAGCTCGCCCAGCAGAGCACCACCCTGGAGCAGGCCCAGGTCAAGGCGCAGGTGGCCAACGAGGACTACCTGACCGCCGTCGACGACCTCAACACGGCCACCACCGACGCCCAGACCGCCCAGGCCAACGCCGACAACGCCGCCTCCAGCACCGCGGCCGCCCGCTCGGAGCTGGGCTCGATCGTCGTGCAGACCTACCAGGAGAGCGGCAACCCGCTCGACCCGCTCACCCCGTACCTCACCAGCGAGTCGCTGGCCGACCTGGCCGACGCCGACGTCGCCCTGGCCCGCGCCGGCGAG
Source organism: Actinomyces viscosus (assembly GCF_900637975.1). Classification (NCBI taxonomy): domain Bacteria; kingdom Bacillati; phylum Actinomycetota; class Actinomycetes; order Actinomycetales; family Actinomycetaceae; genus Actinomyces; species Actinomyces viscosus. Next base: position 3,275,291 of record NZ_LR134477.1, read on the forward strand.
AACAACAACGCCAAGGTCCAGAACGTCGAGGCCCTCCAGTCGGTGGCCACGAGCATGCAGGCCATCGCCGACCAGAAGGTCAAGGACAAGGAGAGCGCCAAGACCTCCGCCGAGACCGCCAAGTCCGACGCCGAGACCGCCGCCCGCGACGCCCAGAGCGCCGTCTCCACTACCCAGACCAACCGCCAGAACCTCATCACCCAGCTGGCCGCCCAGCGCAACACCACCGTCGAGCTGGAGACGCAGTACCAGAACCAGGTCGAGGCCGAGCGCAAGGCCCGTGAGGAGGCCGCCGCCCAGGCCGCGGCCAAGGAGGCCTCGGAGAAGGCCGCCGCCGACCTCGCCCAGAGGCAGGCCGAGCAGGCCGCAGCCCAGCCCCAGGAGACGGCCCCCGCCCCCCAGGAGACGGCCCCCGCCCCCCAGGAGCAGGCGACCGAGCCCGAGCCCGCCTACCAGGCCCCGGCCCAGGACCCCGCCACCACCTCCCAGCCCGAGACCTCCGACGACGAGGACCGCGCTCCCGCGCCCGCCCCGGCCGCTGAGCCCGAGCCCGCCCCGTCGTACTCCGGCAACGCCGCCTCCATCGCCATCAGCACGGCCATGAGCTACCTCGGCACGCCCTACGTGTGGGCCGGGGAGTCGGCGTCGGGCCTGGACTGCTCCGGGCTGACGATGGTCTCCTACGAGGCCGCCGGGGTGTACCTCACCCACTCCTCGCGCGTGCAGTACGGGCAGGGCACCCACGTCCCGCTCGACGCCGCCCAGCCCGGTGACCTGGTCTTCTGGTCCTCCGACGGCAGCCAGTCCGGCATCTATCACGTGGCCATCTACCTGGGTGACGACACGATGATCGAGGCGCCGACCTTCGGCATGACCGTGCGCGTGACCTCCATGCGCTACTCCGGCGTCATGCCCTACGCGGTGCGTCTCTAAACACTCTCAGCGGCAGCCCTCTCGCCGCGAGGTGACCCGCCGGGACGCTGAGCCGCCCCACCCCTGAGCAGGGGTGGGGCGGCATATGTGCTCGAAGGCGTGGCGGGTCTGGCGGGAGCGGCGCGAGGAACGAGCGGCGCGGATGGTAGCCGAGAGCATATGTGCCGCCCTGCCCCGCCCAGTCCGGGCGGCTCGCGTCAGTGGCCCTCGCGAGCGATGCGGTCGGCCTCGCGCTGGAAGGACTGGCGGATCTCCTCCTCGGCCTCCTCGCGGCCCACCCAGTGGGCGCCCTCGACCGACTTGCCGGGCTCGAGGTCCTTGTAGACCTCGAAGAAGTGCTGGATCTCCAGGCGGTGGAACTCCGAGACGTCCTCGATGTCGGTGCGCCAGGAGGCGCGCTGGTCGGCGCTGGGCACGCACAGGACCTTGTCGTCGCCGCCCTTCTCGTCGCGCATGCGGAACATGCCCAGCGCGCGGCAGCGGATGACGCAGCCGGGGAAGGTCGGCTCCTCCAGCAGGACCAGGGCGTCCAGCGGGTCGCCGTCCTCGCCGAGCGTCTCGTCGATGAAGCCGTAGTCGTCGGGGTAGCGCGTGGAGGTGAAGAGCATGCGGTCCAGGCGGATCCGGCCGGTCTCGTGGTCGATCTCGTACTTGTTGCGGTTGCCCTTGGGGATCTCAATCGTGACGTCGAACTCCACGGGGAGCCTCCTTCGCTCGTGTCTTCAGCTCGTTGGGCGCTGGAACGGTGCCTGGCGGTCGGCGTCGATCCGGCGGGGCGGGTATTGATGGCACTAGTGTGGCGCACGACAGCGCCCGAGGTCAGCAAACGCGTACTCTGCACGTCGGTGCACCGGCGGGGACGACCTCCCGGGCGCCCCACCCACCTGATATACAGGCCATCCCAGCCTGTCAACAACCCAGTCCGGAGGACGTATGCGCAAGGTCCAGACCGCGGCCCTGACGGCGGCGAGCCTGCTGGTTTTCGGCGGCTACTACAGCCTGGGCGATGCTCTCGACCTGGTACCTGGCCCGGTGACGGTGGCCTACGCCGACGTCGCCCCCCAGCCCTTCCCGACGCCGGCCGGCCCCAGCGCCAAGACCACGGCCCCCTCCGGCCTGGAGTCGGGGGCGCCCACGCCCTCGAAGGCGGCACTGAGCTCCTACGTCCAGGCGGTCGCCTCCGATGCCGCCCTGACCGGCGGGAGCGTGACCGCCTCGGTCGTCGACGTCGCCACCGGCGAGGAGCTGCTGGACCAGTCGGCGGCCACCGGGGTGACGCCGGCCTCCACCAACAAGGTGCTCACCGCCTGGGCGGCCCTGTCCTCCATGGGGCCGGGCCACACGCTCCAGACCAAGGCCGTCCTGGACGGCCAGACCGTCACCCTCGTGGGCGGCGGCGACGTCCTGCTGGCCGAGGACGCCGGTGACCCGACCGCCACGGCCGGCCACGCGGGCCTGGGCGACCTCGCCCGCGCCACCGCCGAGCAGCTCAAGGCCCAGGGGACGACGTCGGTCTCCCTGCGCCTGGACGACACCCTGTTCACCGGCGCCCAGTGGAACGACGGCTGGGAGTCCGGCAACGAGCAGTACGTGGCCAAGATCCAGCCGATCATGGTGGACGTCTCGGCCACCCAGAACCAGGGCTACCCGGCCGACCCAGCGATGGAGGCCGCCCAGGCCTTCGCCCGGCACCTGAGCGAGGCCGGCATCACGGTCGACGGCGACGCGTCCCGCGCGGCCGCGCCCAGCAGCGCCCGGGAGCTGGCCTCGGTCTCCTCCGCCCCGCTGTCCGACATCCTGGCCCTGTCGCTCAAGACCTCCGACAACACGATGACCGAGGTCGAGGGGCGGCTCGTGGCCGTCCAGGCCAAGGAGACCGCCGACTTCGCCGGGGCCTCCAAGGCCGTGACCGCCCAGCTGCGCAAGGACGGCTTCGACACCTCCGGGCTGACCCTCCTGGACTCCTCCGGGCTGGCCAAGGGCAACAAGGTGCCCGCCAGGCTGCTGACCCAGATCCTGGCCAGGTCCGCCGGTGACGAGGGCGGCTCGACCGGGCGCACCCTCATCGCGGGCCTGCCCGTCGCCGCCCTGGACGGCACCCTGGGCAACCGCCTGCTGGGCACCTCCGCCGCCGGAACCGTGCGCGCCAAGACCGGGTCGCTGGAGCAGACCTCCTCGCTCGCCGGCGTCGTCACGACCGCCGACGGGCGGCTGCTGGCCTTCTCGATCCTGGCCAACGGTTTCCCCGCCAACGGCAGCTCGGCGGCCGGCGCCGCCATCGACAACCACTTCGTGGCGCCCCTGGCCTCCTGCGGCTGCTCGTGAGAACCCACGTGATGCCGGTGGACCGGTAGGCCGGTAGGGTCCGTCCAGTAGGTTCCCTGAAGGGCGCGGGCCCGGTGACGTCAGTGACTTCAGTGAGAATTCGGTGAGAAAGGCGTGGCGGTGACAACCAACGGCACAGCAGCGGGGCTGGTCGACTGGCGGACGGTGGAGCGCCTGACCGCGCTCATCCCGGCCGGCCCCAGTGCCTCGCACTCCACGCGCGCCAGCTCCGTGGCGGTCCTGCGCCGCTCCGCCCAGGAGGCGCCGGCCTGGGTCGCCAGGATCACCGGTCTGCACCGGGCGGCCCAGCAGGTCGCGGACTCAACGCGGGTGAGCGTGGTCGACCGGGCCGGCCTGGTGCGCGCCTCCACCCGGGCGCTGCGCGACCTCATGGGGCAGGTGCCCGCCCCGCGGGCCTCGGAGGCGGTCCGGCTCGTCGGGGCCGCCGAGGTGGCCGGGGCGATGAGCCTGCTGGCCACCCGGCTCCTGGGGCAGGTGGTGCCCCCAGCCCCGACCGCCCCGAGCGGTGCCGACGACGGCGAGCCCGGAGCCGGGCGGTCCGGAGACGAGGAGGGCGAGGGCGAGGCGTCCGGCGTCGTCGGCCGGGCGGCCCCGGGGGCTCCGCACCTCCTGCTCGTGGCTCCCAACGTGCTGGCGATGCGCCGCCAGATGGACCTGGACATGCTCGACCTGCCCGCCTGGGTCTGCCTGCACGAGGTGACGCACGCCGTCCAGCTCACGGCCGCCCCCTGGCTCGGCCCCTACCTGACCGACTCCATGCGCACGGTCATCGGCGACGTCGTCGAGGCCGTCTACGGCGGCTCCGGCGGTGCTGCGGGGGCGAGCACGGGGCAGCGGGCGCCTCGGTCGCGGCGGGGCGGCGCGGTGCGTATCGCGGCGCGCGCCGGTCGGGGACGCGTGCTGGAGGGACTGACGAACTTCAGGGATCGCTCGGAGGTCGCCTCCCTGGCGGCTGCGCTGACTTTTCTGGAGGGGCACGCCGAGGTCGTCCTGGACGACGTGCGGCCCAACCGGATGCCCTCGGTGCACCGGCTGCGGGCGGTGCTGTCGCGCTCTCGCGCGGTTGACGGCGGCATCGGTCCCGGGCCGGGCCTGGGGGCGCTCCTGCTGCGCCGGCTCATGGGGCTGGAGGCCAAGGAGGCCCAGTACGCCGACGGTGCCGCCTTCGTGCGCAGCGTCGTGGCGCGCATCGGGCAGGAGGGGCTCAACGTCGTGTGGACCGACCCCGCGCTGCTGCCCACCCCGGCCGAGATCGCCCGTCCCGACGTGTGGGTGCGCCGCGTGAGCTGAAGTGCCAGGTCGGGCCCGGTGTGGCAGGCTTATGGCGTCGACGCGGACCGGTGGCCTCCCCGGGCCCCGGTGGCACCGCGAAGCCATGACGACGCATGAGGAAGGCAGGGCGGATGGACGCCACGGACATGGGATCGGACCTTCAGCAGGTACTCATCACCGAGGAGCAGATCGGGCAGCGCCTCGACGAGATGGCCGCCCAGATCGACGCCGACTACGCGGGCCGCGACCCCCTGCTCGTGGGCGTGCTCAAGGGCGCCGTCTACGTCATGGCGGACCTGTCGCGCCGGCTGCACATGAGCGTGCCGATGGACTGGATGGCGGTGTCCTCCTACGGCTCGGGAACCAAGTCCTCCGGGGTGGTGCGCATCCTCAAGGACCTGGACACCGACGTCACCGGCCGCCACATCCTCATCGTCGAGGACATCATCGACTCCGGCCTGACCCTGTCCTGGCTGCTGGGCAACCTGTCCTCCCGCGGTGCGGCCTCGGTGGAGATCGCCACACTTCTGCGCAAGCCCGACGCCGCCAAGGTCGAGGTGGACGTCAAGTACGTCGGCTTCGATATTCCTACGGAGTTCGTCGTCGGCTACGGACTGGACTATGCCGAGCGCTACCGCAACCTGCCGTTCATCGGCACGTTGCGGCCCGAGGTCTATGGAGGCTGACTGACTCAGGTCAACCTTGACAAAACCTGAGGGGAGAACGGGAGAATCGGGGGTGGGTCGGTCGAAGTGCTGCTGCCGGGCGGTGCTCGCGAGGCCCGTGACCTGCGTCCTGCCCCCTTTTCCAGGTGGTCGGAGCCGTGTACGTTACGTTACGATAACGAGTGTAGGTCGTCGGCGGATGCCCCATGCCGGCGGGTGATTGTGGAAGGACAGTTGGTGACGGTGAAGAAGGCTGTGCGTCGACGTGTCTCGGGGCTGGTCGGCCTCGCGGGTGCGGTGGTGCTGGCGTCCTCGCTGGGTGCGCCCCTGACGGCCCCCGTGGCCGCTGAGCCGGCCGCAGGCACCACTTTTAATACGGTTGCTGAGATGGCGCAGGTCAGCGGCGCTTCGGGCACCCTGACCACTCTTGGCGATGAGGCGCCGGGTGACGGCGGCGGTCTGACCTACACCGTGGAGAGCACGAGCCCCGCCGGCGCGCTGGGGGCCGTGTCCGTCATGCTGGCCGACGGCCAGTGGGCCGTGCCACGGGGTGTTCCGGTCGCCCCGACTGCCGCCTCGGACGGTGCCGCCGCCGGTGACGTGGTGGCCCGGGCGCAGTCCTTCGCCGCCGCGGGAGGCTCCCTGGTGGTGGACCCGTCGCGTCCCACGCCGCTGTCGGGCGCGAACGTCCGTGCCGGCGGTTCGGGGCCGTACCCGATCACCTCCTCGGCGCTGGTGGGCATGGTGCTCTCCGGCTGGGACTACTCGCACACCACGTACGTGGCGGACCAGAACACCCAGGTGGGGTACCGGGCCGACGTCGGGCACGATCTGACCGGGTCCTGGAAGCCGGACGACCTGGCCGGCTGGTTCAACTCGCAGGGGCGTCTGTGGGTGAACGCGAACGGCGCTATCGCCCCCGGTGACATCGTCTTCTTCTCCAACCCGATGCCCGCGGGGCAGGGCGGGGCCGGCTCGGCTCCCGCGCAGTCCGTGGTGTTCGGGAACGTATACGACGTCGGCATCTACGTGGGGGAGAACAAGGTCGTGAGGGCCTCGTCCGGCGGTGTACGGGCGGAGACGCTGGATGCGCAGACGATGGCTGAGGTGGCCCTGGTGGCTCGCCCGCAGTGGTCCGCGCCCGAGGGCGGTGCGGCCGCCCCGGATCAGTCGGGAGCCACTGGCGGCGCCGGTAGTAGCGCGACGCCGGGTCCGGAGGCCTCAGCCTCGGCCTCGGCCCAGCCGGGTGCGCAGACTCCGGCTCCGGGGGCCCCGCCCGCCAATGGTGGCTCGGTGCCGGATGGTTCGAGCACCGGCTCGCAGTCCTCGAATGGCGCCGGGCACGACGACCGTAACGAGGTTGTGGTGGGTGCCAGCAGCGGCCAGGACAGCAAGGGGCGCACGAGCGCCGCTGAGCGGTCCTCCTCCCAGAGCGCCCGGGAGCGGTGGCTGCCGGTGACTGGTGTGGCGATCGGCGTGCTGTCCATGGCGGCGATCCTGCTGTCCGGCGGCCTGATCATCCTGCGCCTGCGCCGTAGTTGAGGGGCCGGGCGAGGGTTGACCCACTACACCAACGTCGGCTCTTACGGGATGGGCGTCATCGACGTCGTCGCGGACGCATCCCCGGGCCTCAGTCCTCGGCCCTTAAGGTGCGTCTGCGGCGAACTGAGTGCCTTGACCGGGTACCGAGAACACCTTTGCGGCCCTCCCCTCGCGACGGAGCCTCATGCACCTCACTGTGCGGGCCGATCTAGCGGGTCCCGCGGTATAGGCATGATGGCTGCGTGACGCTTGCTGGAGTTCCGCAAGCTCACCTGGCGCGAATCCACCTGAGGTGGACGCTGCTGCGGACGCTCTGAGTGCTGTCGGCGAGGACGGCGCCCGTACTGAGTCGCGACTGGTCTGCGCCGGATTGGGAAACGGATGTGGTGCCCCTGTTGCTAACTGCGCATGTCGTAGGCTTTTCGACGTCTTCTGGCATGAGGTGCTTTCTGACGAGAAGTTGAAGGAGGTGATTAGAGGTTGGCAGGCCACGTCTTAATGTGCGGCAGCGAGACCACCGCCGTGCTCGCCGCCGTCGAGGCCCATCCACGCCAGCATCGGCGCCCGCGTATCAGCGCCCCTCCGCCGGCGCCACCACTGCCGTCTTCTCCCAGCTTATGGCCCTGGCCCGCTACACCAACGTCGGCTCCCACGGCGCCTACGGGATGGGCGTCATCGACGTCGTCGCGGACGCACCTTAGAGGCCGCGGACTGCCCTCTGGGCCTCAGTCCTCGTGCCCTAAGGTGCGTCCGCAGGGGAGGCGGTTGAGTCGTCGATGCCATCAATCGCAAACCCGTGAAGCTGCTCGAAGGGGAGAGCTCTCCGGCTCACGTCGCAAGTGGTCCCTCTCCCAGCGGATCACGGCTTGTCGCTGGGGTGTGCTGAGGAAACCCGCCATAGGTGAGACCTCGCGAAGCCGGCAGCCGTCTTCGTCGTCGGCACACATGCGTTCACGCATGGCCCTGGTGTCTCCCGACTCGAGCCACGATCTCCATCGCTCGAGACTTGATCGGTGCAGTGTTCCTCGGGTTGAGGACTCGTTACGTGCGATTCCGTCGGCAATCTGCGAGCGCCACTCCGTCGCCGACCAGTTGATAGAGGCGTCGACGAGACGGTGGAGCATGAGACTTCGACGACGTGAGCGACTGGTTGCAGCGGCGCTGTCGGCATCAATGGAGGTGATGTCAGGGCTGAGGGTAAGGGGGTGCTGCGGCACGCGTCGCAGAGCACTCCCTGTGCGGGGATTGCGTGGGGATGCGGTGGTGTGCTGCCAGCCGTGTCCGAGCGCCTACTGCACGAGGTCCGGGTCCTACTGGCCAGGGGTTGGCCGCACTGCACGGGAGTCCGGACCCCGTGGAGTACACCCACGTCCCAGCCAGTAGCCCCCAGGCCTCGTGCAGTAACCGGTGGGAGCGGGCCCCGAGCCCCCAGGCCTCGTGCAGTAACCGGCGGGAGCGGGCCCCGAGCCCCCAGGCCTCGTGCAGTAACCGGCGGGAGCGGGCCCCGAGCCCCCAGGCCTCGTGCAGTAACCGGCGGGAGCGGGCCCCGAGCCCCCAGGCCTCGTGCAGTACCGGCGGGAGCCGGCCCCGAGCCCCTCCATGGCAGCGCGCCCCACCGCCTCCCCGCCACCTCCCCACCGCTTCCCCGGTTCTTCCCGGCCACGCCCGGCGCGAACGTGAGCAAGCGCAACGGGACCTTTGCCGTGCTATCGGCTAACGTCTGAGAATCAGTATGTTGAAGGGACCTACCGCAGATGACAGATTCTGGGCGTAAGCCCGGCCGCAAGGACTCGGAGAAGCCGGGCAGGGCCGGAAAGGACGATCGCAGCAAGCGTGACCGCAAGCTTCGCGATTCACTGGGCAACCCGTTCCTGTGGCTGGTGCCCTTCCTCCTGGTCGTGATCCTCGGCTGGGCCGTCTTCTCCTCGATGTTCGGCTACCGCACCATCGACACCTCCGACGGCCTGGCCCTCCTGCGCGACAAGGCGGACACGATCGAGTCGATCACCGTCGTCGACGGCACCCAGCGCGTCGAGGTGGACCTCAGCTCCACCTACGTCCAGCCCAAGAAGAAGGGCGACTCCGAGGCCCGCCCCCTGGGCAAGAAGGTCGAGTTCTCCTTCACCGACGCCCAGGCCGAGCAGGTCGACCGCCTCGTCCAGGCCGCCGCCCCCAAGGACGGCTTCAACTCCGTCGTGCCCACCACCACCTGGTGGTCCTCGATGATCCAGCTGCTCGTGCCCGCCCTCCTGCTGGGCGGCATCATGTGGTGGCTCATCGGCCGCATGGGCGGCGGGCGCGGAGGCGCCATGGGCTTCGGGCGCTCCAAGGCCAAGGTCGGCTCCAAGGAGATGCCCGACGTCACCTTCGCCGACGTCGCCGGTGAGGACGAGGCCGTCGAGGAGCTCGAGGAGATCCGCGAGTTCCTCTCCGAGCCGGACAAGTTCCGCGCCGTCGGCGCCAAGATCCCCAAGGGCGTCCTGCTCTACGGCCCGCCCGGAACCGGTAAGACCCTGCTCGCCAAGGCCGTTGCCGGCGAGGCCGGCGTGCCCTTCTTCTCCATGGCCGCCTCCGAGTTCGTCGAGATGTTCGTCGGCGTCGGCGCCTCGCGCGTGCGCGACCTGTTCGACCAGGCCAAGGAGAACGCCCCCGCCATCATCTTCGTCGACGAGATCGACGCTGTCGGCCGCCACCGCGGCTCGGGCACCGGCGGCGGGCACGACGAGCGCGAGCAGACCCTCAACCAGCTCCTCGTCGAGATGGACGGCTTCGACGCCAACACCAACGTCATCCTCATCGCCGCCACCAACCGCCCCGACGTCCTGGACCCGGCCCTCCTGCGCCCCGGCCGCTTCGACCGGCAGGTCAGCGTCGAGGCCCCCGACATGGCCGGGCGCGCCGCCATCCTCAAGGTCCACGCCAAGGGCAAGCCCTTGAACGACGACGTCGACCTCGACCTCGTGGCCAAGCGCACCCCCGGCTTCACCGGAGCCGACCTGGCCAACGTCCTCAACGAGGCCGCCCTGCTCACCGCCCGCTCCAACGCCCACCTCATCGACAACCGGGCCCTGGACGAGGCCATCGACCGGGTCATCGCCGGCCCGCAGAAGCGCACCCGCGTCATGCGCGACCACGAGAAGCGCGTCACTGCCTACCACGAGGCCGGTCACGCCCTGTGTGCGGCCGCCGGTGCCTACTCCGACCCGGTCACCAAGGTGACGATCCTGCCGCGCGGGCGCGCCCTGGGCTACACGCAGGTCATGCCCCAGGACGACAAGTACTCCACCACGCGCAACGAGCTGCTCGACCAGCTCGTCTACGCCATGGGCGGGCGGGCCGCCGAGGAGATCATCTTCCGTGACCCCACCACCGGCGCCTCCAACGACATCGAGAAGGCCACCTCCACGGCTCGCAAGATGGTCACCGACTACGGCATGACCAGCGCGGTCGGCGCCGTTAAGCTCGGCACCACGGAGAACGAGACGGTCCTGGGGCTCAATGCCACCAACCGCGACTTCTCCGAGGAGGTCGCCGCCACCGTCGACGCCGAGGTCCGCGCCCTGCTCGACACCGCCCACCGCGAGGCCTGGGAGATCCTCACCCGCAACCGCGCCGTGCTCGATGAGCTGGCCGAGGAGCTCCTCACCCGCGAGACGCTCCTGGAGAAGGACCTGGAGAGGATCTTCTCCCGCGTCGTCAAGCAGCCCGAGCGCCCTCTGTGGCGCAGCGACGAGACGCTGTCCGTCGTCGAGGTCGCGCCCGCCACCGTCACCTCCGCTGCCTCCACCGACGACGACGCCGTCAGTGGGGGGACCGGTAGCACCCACGGCGGGGACGACTTCTGGGGCTACAGCAAGTGAGCTCTGGCCGGGCCCGGGTGGCCCGGCGGGAGCGGGGAAGGGTGGAGGCCGGACATGAGCTATGACGCCGAGGGCGTGCGGCGGGCCGTGCGCGACCTGCTCGTCGCCATCGGGGAGGACCCCGACCGTGACGGCCTGCGCGACACCCCCGAGCGCATGGCGCGCGCCTACCAGGAGATGTTCTCCGGCCTCGGGCAGGATCCGGCCGAGCACGTCGAGCGGGTCTTCGACGTCGGGCACGAGGAGATGGTCCTCGTGCGCGACATCCCCATGTACTCGGTGTGCGAGCACCACCTCCTGCCCTTCCACGGGGCCGCGCACGTGGGCTACATCCCCAGCCCCGACGGGCGCGTCACCGGCCTGTCCAAGGTGGCGCGGCTCGTGGACGGCTACGCCCGCCGTCCCCAGGTCCAGGAGCGGCTCACCCGGCAGATCGCCGACGCGCTTGTCGAGCGCCTGGAGTGCCGGGGGGTGCTCGTCGTCGTCGAGGCCGAGCACCTGTGCATGTCCATGCGGGGCGTGCGCAAGCCCGGCTCCAACACCATCACCTCCGCCGTGCGCGGCATCATGCGCAACGCCGCCACCCGCTCGGAGGCCATGAGCCTGGTCCTGGGCCGGCGATCCTGAGAGTCTGCCAGGCGGGGGCTCGACACCGGAGAATGCCGGTGAAATAGTGGACGAATGAGTCCCATCTACAAGAAGCTGCTGGTGGCGGTCGACGCCGGGCTGCTGCTCTACTGGGCGGCCGTCTTCCTCAACCTCATTCCCGAGCACCTGCGCTTCAAGGACTACTCCAACCAGGTCATTCAGGCCTGGAACTGGTCCTTCTTCCCGCTCGACGTCGCCGCCGCCCTGACGGTCTTCCTCGGTGCCTACCTGACGCGCGCGGGCAGCAGGATCGGGGACCTGGTGCTGACGGTCGGGCTCATGCTGACCTTCTGCGCCGGATTCATGGCGATCTCCTTCTGGTCCTTCTACCGCGACTTCGACCCGCTGTGGTGGGGGCCCAACGCCCTGCTCATGCTCATTCCGGCGCTCGCCTTCGGCTCCATGGTCTGCCGGCGGCTCGAAACCGCGGAGAACCGCACGTGACTGTCAAGAGCGCACTGTGCCCGTCGACGTGGTGGCACGAATGTCGCCAGTGCGTGTTCGAGGTCCCGAGGGTGCTCAACGGGCTGAGAGACCGATCGCGCTCGATGAGTCGCGGCATGTGCTCCGGGCTCGTGCTCGGTGGCGCCATCGTCTCCGAGGTGTCGGCGACGCTTGCCCTGCGTCAGGCGCTGGATCATCCCGCTTTCTATACCGTCGTCGGGATCGGGTACGCCTTGGCCTTCATCTTCCTGTCGCTCGCGTTGCGATTGGGGATGTCTCTCGGCGTCGCCTACGGAATCTGGGGTGCCCTGGGGGTCGCACTGACCGCCTTGCTGTCGGCGGTTCTCTTCGGGGAGTTGATTACGGCTCCTATCGCCATCGGAATCGTGCTCATCATGGCTGGAGTGCTTCTCGTCGAGATCGGGGCCCAGCGCGCAGGTGCTCAGCAGGATGATGGGGACGCGTCATGAGCGGGATCTACCTCCTGGGGGCCATTGCTTCCGAGGTCACCGGAACCCTGTCACTCAAGCTCGCCTCCGACAGCAGGGGGTATCGGTGGTACGGCGTCGTCGTGGTCGGCTACCTGGCGGCCTTCGCCCTGCTCACCCTGGGCCTCAGGGAGGGCCTGTCTCTCGGCGTCGCCTACGGGATCTGGTCGGCTGGGGGAGTTGCTGCCACCGCGATCGCCTCGCGGCTCCTCTTCGGTGAGCCACTGACCCGCACCATGATCGCTGGGATCGCCCTCATCATGGCTGGAGTGCTCCTTGTCGAAGTGGGAAGCGTGCACTGACGACGACGTCGAGCAGCGCGGTGGGCGTACTGCGCGAGGGCCGGACCCTATTGGGGAAGACATGAGTGCACTCCACGAGGGTCGGAGTCCCGTGCAGTGCGGTCAACTCCTGGGCAGCCCCCCGAGGCTCGTGGAGTAGGTCCCCGGGAGCAGGACTCGTCGTCGGGTGCAGTCCACGCGTGCGGGGACAGAAATCCTGTCCCCGCACGCGAAGCTTGTTCCCGCCGGCAACCCTGTCAATGCTGCGCGCGTCGGTCCTGGCCGGTGCTCCAGTCGGTGGGCATTGGAGTGACGGGTTGGAGGGGGACGGTGAAGATGATGGTCCAGCGGTCGAGGGTGTGGGTGATGTGGAGGGAGCCGCCGAGGGATTCGATGCGTTGTTGGGTTTGGGTGAGGCCGAGCTGGGATGAGGTGGTGGTGCTGGTGGGTTGGTTGGGGGCGATGGGGTTGGTGCACATGCACTCGAGGGTGTCGTTGTCGGTCTCGATGGTGAGGGTGGCGGTGCTGGAGGGGGGGTGTGTACTTGGCGGCGTTGTTGATGAGCTCGGCGATGACGCGGACGAGCTGTTGGCGGACGCCTGGGCCGATGTTGGGGTTGTCGAGCAGGTCGATGCCGTGGGTGGTCAGGTGGGCGTCTCGGTGTGCGAGGGTTTCCTGGGCGGTGTGGATGGTGTCGGTCAGGGGTGGTGGGGGTGAGGCGGCCAGCAGGAGGAGGGAGTCGTCTCCTTCGGCGGCGCTCATGGCTTTGAGGCTGCGTCGTAGCTGTTCGACGGCGGTGCGTACGGGGGTGATGATGGCTGCGAGCTCTTGGTTGAGGCGGGTGTTGTGGGGGTCGGCCAGGCGGGCTTGCTCGGCGATCATGACGGCGTGGCTGAGGTCGCGTACGACGGTGTCGTGGAGCTCGGAGACGACCAGGCGTCGTTGCTGGTCGAGCTTGTGCTGGCGTTCCTGCTCGGCGGTGCTGACCTGGAGGCGGTGATGACGAACGACCTCACCGATCACCACACAAGGAACACCGAAAGTTGCTGTTTGGATCAGCCCTAAGTACCACGTTGATGCTGCTGAGAGGTGTGCCAGCGTCGTTGCGAAGGCGAGGACATAAATCATGTCGCGTCGGAGGCCTCGGCCCAAAAGCATGATGCAAAGCCCCCACGGCAGTAACAAGGCTATGCCGCCTAGATCGTATGGGGAGTTGGCGGCGAACCAGGCGATGGCCAGGCTTGTAGCTGCTCCTGCGGTGGGAAGCATGGATGTGAGGGGGATGCAGGCCAGACTCAGGGCGGTGACCAGGAGCGCGGAGGGGGTGGGAGGGACACCCATGGTCACCGGTGAGGTGCTGAGGAGCAAGATGGCAACTCCTGCGTGGAGCAGGTGAGTGCGTCGTGTGGGGCGCCATGTGACGGATTTCTGGCTGTCGAAGGCAGGGAAGGGCATGTTGACCGGTCTCGTCTCGAAGGGGGATGGTGGTTGGGCTCAGGCGGGGTTACCGTGCTGTGCGCTGCTGGTAACCCTCGACCGGAGGCGCGGTGCCTGTTGAGGGCTGGAAGGGGACACTGAGGATCGTGATCCAGCGGCCCTCGCTGCGGCTGACGCTCAGGCTGCCACCCAGGGACTCCACGCGGCGCCGCGCCCCCTCCAGACCCAGCCCCGAGGAGTAGACGCCGTACGCGGACATACCGTTGCCCGGCACGCCTCCGCCCACCCATGCCTCGCCGGTCGGCACCACGGCACCCACCGTTCCCGGTGCGCCGATGTCGTTGCTCGCCATCGCCTCCAGGGAGCGCCCGTCGGACTCGATGACCAGGCGCGCCCGCCCCCGCGGGGCCGTGTACTTGGACATGTTCGTCACCAGCTCGCCCAGCACCCGCAGCAGCTGGAGGCGCACACCCGGCGGGATCACCGGGATCCCGAGCAGCTCCAGGCCCTGGACCTCCAGCCTCGCCCCGCGCTGCCCCAGGACGGCCGCGGCGTCGGCGAGCACCTCCTCCAAGGGGCGCGGCGCGGAGGTCGCCTCAATATCCAGCCGCTCGCCTCCGCGGATGTCGCTCATGGCGCGCAGCGCGTGGCGCATCTGCTCCACCGCCGCGCGCACGGCCGCCGTCATCGCATCGAGCTCGGGCGCCAGCGCCGTGTCCTCGGGGTGCGCCAGCCGGGCCTGCTCGGCCGTCATGACCGCGTGGGTCAGGTCGCGCACCACCGTGTCGTGCAGCTCGGTGACCACCAGGAGGTGCTGACGCTCCATGCTCTCCCGATAGGTGTACAGAGAGCGCTCGGCCTGGTCGCGGGGGCTGCGGATGAGCTCGGCCATCGTGAGGGCCGCGCCCCCGATGAATCCCCACCACAGCAGCATCTCGGACCAGCCCAAGCTCACGTCACCCCACTGGGCGTCGGCGATCATGAGCACGATCGTGAAGACCACCAGGCTGTAGGCAAGCATGCGCTGGAAGCCGCGTGCCACCAGGATCGCCGCACACAACCAGGGCAGGAGGCCCAGGAAGATGGTCTGCTCGTCCGACACGACCACGGCGCTCCAGGTCACAGCGGCGCCCAGTGCCGCCCCGGGCCACGGGAAGCGGGTGCACAGCGCCAGCACCAGGGCCCCGAGGAGGTCAAAGGGGATCATGGAGGTGGACTGCGGCAGTACGTTCGTGATCGAGAACAGGGTCAGCACAGCGGCCAGGAGGACGTGCGCCAGGTGCAGTCTCCAGCTCGGCCGCCACGCCGTGTACCGCGTGGGCTGCATCAGGCTCTCCACAACCACGGGCACCGTCTCACCACCTTCCCCCGAGCCGATCCGGATAATATTCTTCCATGACGGTCCCCAACGTTACTGATGATCCCGCCGCGGCCTCACAGGTCCTGCGCGTCGCCATCGTCGACGACGACCCCTTCGTCCTCCACGCGCTGCGGGCCTACCTGAGCTCGGACGAGCGCATCGAAGTCGCCAGCACCTTCTCCCGCGCCGCCGACGCCCTGGCCTTCCTCCGCAAGATCCGGGTGGACGTGCTGCTCACCGACGTGCGCATGCCCGAGATGGACGGCCTGGAGCTCCTCACCCGGGTGCGCCAGCAGTGGCCCCGCACCGCCGTCGTCGTGCTCACCTCCTTCGACGACGACGAGGCCATGGTCACCGCACTCGTCCAGCACGCCAACGGCTTCCTGCTCAAGGACGCCTCGCCCGAGGAGATCATCCGCGCCGTCATCGCCGCCAGCGCCGGCGGGACCACGATCTCCCCGACCGCCACCTCCCGGCTCGTCACCCGCCACCTGCGGCCCCCGCAGACGACCCAGGCCCCCGACGTCACCGAGGCCGAGCAGGCGGTCCTGACCCTCCTGTGCGAGGGCTACTCCAACGCCGAGATCGCCGAGCAGCTCGTTATCGCCGAGTCCACGGTCAAGACCCATGTCTCCCACCTCATGAAGAAGTACGACGTCCCCTCCCGGCTCAAGCTCGTCGTCGCCGTCCACAAGACCCAGGGGGTCTGAGCCCGTCCTCTCCACCGCCTCACTCCTCGGACAGGGCCATGACCGGCGCCACCGAGGCGGCCCGTCCGGCCGGGCGCAGCGAGGCCAGCAGGCCCACGGCCAGGGTCACAGCAAGAGTGCCGAGCAGCGCGAGCCAGGGGATGGTGACGGTCATCCCCTCCATCTCGCCGGCTGCCGCGAGGGTGCCCGCGGTCCCGAGGAGCGCGCCGACGACGAGCCCCAGCCCGCCGCCCACGGCCGCCAGGAGCGTGCCCTCGGCGACGATGAGGCGCCGGATCTCCCGGCGGGAGCTGCCGGTGGCGCGCAGGACCCCGATCTCTCGAATCCGCTCCAGGACCGAGACGTCCGTGGTGTTGGCCAGCCCGGACAGGGCGATGACCAGGGCGGCGCCCAGAACCAGGCAGACGATGAGGGCCATCCTCGTCATGACGGCCGATATCCGCTCGACGCCGGAGGCACTGCCGTTCACCATCAGCTCCTGGCCCCGAACGGCTGCATTGAGAGCGCGCTCGGTCGCAGGCGTGATGGTGCTGCCGGTGGAGCGGACCCACATGGTGGCATTGGTGGGGGCGTCTCCGTTGAGGCGCTGAGCCACCGCCGGACTGACCACGGCGCCCCAGCCCTCCTGGACACGGGCCGTCAGCTCGACGCTTCCGGCAGCGCCGGTCAGGGTCACCGTGGAGCCGTCCGGGATCTGGTAGATGCCTCCCACGATAAGGGTGTTGTCATGAAGGCCCTCCAGGCCGCTGGTCGAGCGCGCGACGGGAGCGATAGCACCTACGTCGATGACGTCGACGTTGATGTCCTTGGTCTGCCCGTTGACGGTCTGGGTCAGGTCGAGGGAGGGGACGTAGGTGACGTCCTTGACGCCGTCGACGGCCTTGACCTGCTTCGTCAGCTGCGCGGTATCGGTCTGCGGCGCGACGCCGAAGACCCTGGCGTCCACGGGAGAGCTGTGGCCGAGGATGGTGTCGAAGGAGGCGTTCAAGGAGGACAGGCCGACGAAGAGCCCCGAGCCCACCAGGACGCAGACGAAGAGCGTGGCGGCGGTCGCGGCGGACCGTCCGGAGTTGCGGGCCAGGTTGCGCGTGGCCAGGTGCAGCACCGGGAACCGCGCGTCGCCACTGATCCTGCCGATGAGGCTGATGATGGAGGTGACCAGCAGCGGAAGGGCCAGGATCGTACCGATGCCGACGACGGCGCTCCCACCCGCGGTGATGTAGATGTCGGATGCCTGAACGCCGAGGGCAACCACGGCCGCACCGATGACGGCGACGACGACTCCCGCGGCGGCCGTCCACAACCTGGCGCGCCCTGCCTGCCTGGTGCTCGCAACCTGCCCGGTCAGGGCTACGAGCGGTGAGATGCGCGTGGCCTTGCGGGCGGGGCGCAGGACCGCGATGAGGGTGACCAGCGTCCCCAGGGCGACGGTGAGACCGAGCGACACCGGTGAGATGGTGAGCTGGTCCGCCTTGAGGTCCGCGATGCGCCCCGAGGAGACCACGGCGGCGGCGATCCCGGTCCCGGCGGCCGTGCCCAGGACAGAGCCGGCCAGGCCAGTGATGAGCCCGGTGCGCAGGACGGCGAGCATCACCTGTCGGCGGGTGGTGCCGATGCAGCGCATGAGCCCGATCGTGCGGGTCTGGCGCGCCACCAGCGTGCTGAAGGTCGTGGCGATGACGATGACGGCGACCGCCGCGCAGACCGGGGCCAGGATGTTGAGGACGGTGGCGATCATCGTCCCGCCCTGCTGGCTCTGCGAGCGCTGGGCGACGACGTCGTCCCGGCTCTGGACCGAGGCACCGGGCTGGACGGCGTGAACCGTCTGCTCCACCTTCGCCGTGAGGGCCTGCGCGTCGGTTCCCGGCGTCGCGGTGACGTAGAGCTGGTAGTAGCTGGTGCGGGCGCCCATCGCCTGGAGCTGCTCGGTGGTGGCGTAGACGGCTCCGATTCCGGCCAGGTTGGTGTCGGGGCCGGCAGAGACGATCCCGACCACGGTGGGGGCGCTGTGTGGGGCGTCAGCGTCCTTGCCGGTGCTGTCTGCGGTCAGCCGGATCGTGTCGCCGACGCTCAGGCCCCACTGCTCGGCGAGCTCCGTGCTGATGGCGACCTCCCCGGCGGCGGAGGGCAGGCGGCCGCTGCTCAGGGTGGTGAACTGGCTCAGGGCTGGAACGTTCTGCGCGCTGACGGAGACGCCGGCGGCATGGCGCAGCTGCTCGGGCAGGTCGAGCTGGATGACGTCCCAGTGGACGCCCCTCACGGAGGCGATGCCGTCGAGAGCGGAGACCTGGTTGAGGAGGGCGTCATCCAGGTCGCTTCCGGGAGCCTGACTACCCTTGGCCCGCTCGACGACGACGCTCGCGTCGCCGACGGACAGGCGGGCGCCGGTCTGCATCTGGGTGCGGAAGGAGTCGGAGATGATGAAGGCGAAGGCGATGAGGGCGGCGCTCATGGCCACCGCCACGAGGGCGGCGGCGGTGCGCCGAAGATCGAGGAGCGATGGCATCAGCGGGCCTCCGTCCGGGGTGCGGGGCCGGCAGCGGGGGAGGGCGCGGCATGACGTGCACTGGGCGCGCCGGGAGAGGCCACGCGGGTGCCGGCCGGGCGGCGCACGGCCTCAACCCCGGTGATGCGCCCGTCGCGCAGGCGGATGATGCGGTTGGTGGTGGCGGCGGCCTGCTCGTCGTGGGTGACCATGACGACGGTCTGGCCGAGCTGCTCGCACATGCGGGCTAGGGTCGCCAGGAGGGAGGCGGCTGAGGCGGTGTCCAGGGCACCGGTGGGCTCGTCGGCGAAGACGACCTCGGGGCGGCCTACCAGCGCCCGGGCCACGGCGACGCGCTGCTGCTGGCCCCCGGAGAGCTCACTGGGGCGGTGGGCCAGGCGGTCGCCGATGTCCAGGGTGGAGATGACGGCGTCGTACCAGTCCTGGTCCGGCTTGCGGTGGGCCAGGCGCTGGGGCAGGAGGATGTTCTCCTCAGCGGTGAGGGTGGGCAGGAGGTTGAAGGACTGGAAGATGAAGCCGAGCCGGTCGCGGCGCACGGCGGTGAGCTGCTTGTCCTTCATGCCGGACAGGTCCTGGCCGGCGATGAGAACGCTGCCGGAGGTGGGGGTGTCCAGGCCTGCCAGGCAGTGCAGGAGCGTGGACTTGCCCGAGCCGGAGGGGCCCATGATGGACACGAACTCGCCGCGCCCCACCACGAGGCTCGCCGAGTCCAGGGCGACGACCCGGGCCTCGCCCTCGCCGTAGACCTTGGTCAGACCGCGGGCCTCGACGACGCGGAACGGGGCCGCCGCACCGGGAACTGAGGGCGCGGGTGCTGCCGGTGCGCCCGGGGTGACCGGTGCGCCCGGGGCGCCCGGCGCAGGAGCGACGATCCGGTTGAAGGACGGGGGCTGGGGGTGAGTCGTCATCTCATGACCCTTCTCGTTGGCTGACTCGTGCGGGGCGGAGCCGGTCGCCGGGGAACGTGCGCGTCCGAGCTGCCCTGTTGGCGTGAAAAATCCTAGAAACGGCGCCATGGCGCCGGAATGCGTCGAAGGGCGGGACGCGCTGCGGCGTCGTCCACCTTTAGGGGGAGCCCGGGAGAGCTGATGCGGCACCGAGGTCGTGGGGCGGCCGCCCGAGCCGAGGTGGATCGTGTTCCGCCTCTCAGTTTGCGGCCGGCTGAAGATGTTTCGGTCCTCCCGCAGCGCCGGACCAACCGTTAGCCTGACCCCGTGACGATTCTTCCCGCCGCCGCCCCGGCCCCCCTGCCGGGGTGGGTTCCTCGCGACCGGACGCTCCTCATGGGCGTCCTCAACGTCACTCCTGACTCCTTCTCCGACGGCGGCCGCTGGGCCGAGACCGAGACCGCCGTGGCCCATGCCCGCGAGCTCATCGCCCAGGGCGCCGACATCATCGACATCGGCGGGGAGTCCACCCGCCCCGGCGCCCGGAGAGTCGACGTCGACACCGAGATCTCCCGTGTCCTGCCCGTTGTGCGCGCACTCGTCGCCGACGGGGCCGATGGCGCCGATGGAACCGCCGGCTGCGCGATCGTCTCGGTCGACACCATCCACGCCGCCACCGCCGAGGCCGCCATCGACGCCGGCGCCCACATCATCAACGACGTCTCCGGGGGCCTGGCCGACCCCGCCATGCACGGGCTTATCGCCCGCACCGGCGTCGTCTACGTCTGCCAGCACTGGCGCGGCGACCCCGAGACCATGGACCGGCTCACCGACTACCCGGGCGGCGTCGTCGCCGGGGTGGAGGCCGAGCTGCGTGAGCGCCTGGCCGAGCTCGACGCCGCTGGGGTCGCGCGCTCCCAGGTGGTCCTGGACCCCGGTCTCGGCTTCGCCAAGACCCACGCCCAGTCCTGGGAGCTGCTGGCCGCCACCCCGCGCCTCATCGAGGGCCTGGGGCGGCCCCTCCTGGTCGGGGCCTCCCGCAAGCGCTTCCTCACCCGGGCCGCCGAGGCCGGGGCCACCCCCGTCCAGCGCGACGCCGTCACCGCCGCCACCACCGCCCTGGCCGCCGCAGCCGGCGCCTGGGCCGTCAGAGTCCACGAGGTCCCGGTTAACCGGGCCGCCGTCCGCACCGCCTCCCTCTGGAAGGAACACCAGTGAGCACCACCGTCTCCGCGACCACCGACCGGATCAGCCTCGTCGGCCTGTCCGCCCGCGGCCACCACGGCGTCCTGCCCTTCGAACGGGAGGAGGGCCAGCTCTTCACGGTCGACGTCGTCCTCGACCTGGGGCAGCGCGGTACCGCCGTCGCCGCCGTCACCGACTCGGTGACCGACGCCGTCGACTACTCCCGGGTGGCCAACGGCATCGTGAGCATCATCGAGGGGGAGCCGGTCAACCTCATCGAGTCCCTGGCGGACAGGATCGCCGAGCGGGTCCTGTCTTTCCCCCGTGTCGTGGCTGCCGAGGTCACCGTGCACAAGCCCGAGGCGCCCCTCGACGTCGCCTTCGAGGACGTCTCGGTGACCATCCACCGGGTGGCCGATGCCGCCGCGGGCCACGGCGGGTCCCCCGCCACCAGCCAGGCCGCCTGGGCCGCCCAGGGCGAGGAGCCGGTGGCCGTCTCCGCCCAGCCCCTGGCGACGCCGTCTTCCCCGGCCTCGTCGGCGGCGCCCGCCTATGAGCCGCCCGCCGCCACCCCCGCGGCGCCCCTCGTCTCCGAGGCCTCCGACTTCACCAGTGCCTCGTTCGTCGGGGAGGCCGCAGCCGCCGCGCCGATGGTGCCGACTCCCGAGCCCCCCATCACCCCGACGCCCTCGCCCGCCTCACCGCTTGAGGCTCCGGCCCGCTCCTCCTTCGCGGCCGCCGCACCCTCCGTCCCCACTCCGGTGCCGGCGGAGCCCAGCGGGGCCGGGGCGTCCACCCAGCCCTGGGCGCCGGACTGGGCCACGGACTCGGCCGCCTCCGCCTCCACGTCAGCCTCCTCCTGGGCGCCTGAGGCTCCGGAGGTCGCAGAGGCCTCTGAGACCTCCGGAGCCGTTGGGGTCTCGGAGTTCTCCACTGGGTCCTCCTACGACTCCTACAGCGTGACCTCCTCCTCGTCGGCCGCCTCCAGCCTGCTCGACACCCCCTCGACCAGTGCGCCCACCGCTGCCTCCGCCGGCCGGACCGCCGGCGCCGACGGATTCGTGAGTCTGGCGGCGGACGCGCTGGGGGTGGCGCCCTCCGCCCCTCAGACCAGCTCGGCTCCTGTCGCCTCCGGCTACGCCGATGAGGTGGTCGTCGACGCCTCCGCCAGTGCCGTGTCCGGTGCCCCGAGCGAACCCGCCTCCTCGGCGGGCGAGCTTCCCGTCCAGCTCCCCCGGGAGGGGCGCCACGTGGCCTCCTCCGAGGAGGTCGAGCAGCAGGCCGCTCCCGTCGTCGACAGTCCCGTGGACCTGCTGGGCGGATCCAGCCCCTTCGGCGAGTCCGGCTCCTACAGCGGGTCCAGCTACAGCGGGGCCGCCTACGACGAGCCGGCCGGCGCGGCGGGCGCAGACGCTGACGCCTCCTTCTCGTCCCTGAACGGCCTGGGCCCCGACTCCACCACCGCTGCCGCGGACGGCTTCGCCGACGCCTCAGCCTCCCAGCCCCTGGCCGAGCCCGAGCCCAGCGCCTTCGCCGCGCCCGGTGAGTTCCCCGGGTCTGTGAGCCAGGAGGCCGCGGCACCGACCTACTCCGAGCCGTCTTACTCTGAGCCCTCCTACTCCGGGGACTTCTCCCAGCCCGGTGACGCTGCTGCCAACGCCGTCAACGCCGCGCCGCAGGCCTCGGCGCCGACGCAGCCCGGCTTCCCGGGCATCGCCGCCCCCGGGACGGCTCCAGCTGCCCCGGAGGTGCCCGCCGCCCCGGTCGACCCGCTCGCCGAGCGGCCCGGCCGCCCCATCGGCGTCGTCTTCAGCCTGGGAGCCAACGTCGGGGCGGTCGTGGAGTCCCTGCGCACCGCCGTCCACGGCCTCAAGGCCGCGGAGGGCATCGAGGTCACGCAGGTGGCGCCGCTGGCCCGCACGGTCGCCGTCGTCGCCGAGGGCGCCGAGCCGCAGCCCGACTACCTCAACACGGTGGTGACGGCCATGACGACCCTCTCTCCGCGCGAGCTGCTGGAGCTGTGCCACTCCCTGGAGGCCGCCGCCGGGCGGGTGCGCACCGAGCCGTGGGGCGTGCGCACGCTCGATGTCGACCTCATCGAGGTCGAGGGCATCGCCTCTGCTGACCCGGCACTGTCCCTGCCGCACCCGCGTGCCGCCGAGCGCGCTTTCGTCCTCGTGCCGTGGAGCCAGGCCGACCCCTTCGCCGAGCTGGCCGGGCGTTCGGTGTCCGAGCTTGCCGAGAACGCCCCCGACCGCGGCGGCCTGCGGTGGCTGGCTTTCGACTGGCTCGACTCCGACTCCCTGCCGGACAAGCCCACCGGCCCCTACGTGGAGCCCCCGGTGGAGCAGGACGCCGGCGATGCCGGACCGGAGCTCGTCTACGACGCCACCCGTGACGAGTCCTCCGCGGCCGACGCCTCCCTGGCCGCCGACTACGCCGGCAGCATCTCCGGCGGCTCGCCCGCCACCGCCGGGCCCGCCCCCTCGGGCCAGCCCTTCGGCGCTCAGGCGCCGGTCGAGCAGGCGCCCTTCGAACAGTCTCCGTTCGACTCCTCCTACGACTCGAGCACCTGGTCCGGCCAGGCCCCGCAGGTCGACTCGCCCTACCGGGCGGCCTCCGCCCCCGAGGCCGCTGGCGTGGCCGGGGCGACTGGCTCACAGGGCGGCTACGCCCCCGGCCGGGTCGCCGGCGCCGGCGGGTTCCCCGGTGACCAGCAGGACATCGGCAGCTATGCAAGCTACGCGCCCGGTCAGCAGGAGCAGGCCGCAACCGAGGCCCAGCCCCAGCAGAATGACGCCGAGGGGGACGCCTGGCAGTCCCCGCTGCAGTGGAACGACGTCATCGGTGGAGGCGCCCAGGGGACAGGGCCCCGCCAGGACGTCTGATGCGGCGCACCCGCTGGACCAGCGCCGTCACCTGGTTCATCGCCGCCGCGGTGGCCTCCTGGGTGGCCGGCGACCTCCTTCTGCGCCACCTCGGCTGGGTCCCGGTCCTCACCCCCTGGGGAGCGGTAACCGCGCTGGTCATCGCCGGCATCGTGCTCGTGTGCGGCCTGGCGGTGCGGCGGCTGCGGGAGCACGAGCGCACCTGGATCACCCCCACCGGCGCCGCCACCACGGCCGCCGCCGCCCAGGCCTCGGCCATCGTGGGCGCTGTCCTCGGGGGCGTCTACGCCGGTGGACTCATCCTGGCGCTGGTGACGCCGCGCTCACCGGCCATGACCCACCTGGCCTGGACCTCGATCGGTTGCATGGCGGCGTGCCTGGTGTGGTGCGTCGTCGGCTTCGTCGTCGAGCAGTGGTGCTCCATCTCCGGTGACGGCGACGACGACGGCTCGTCCAGCTCCTCCGGGCGGGCCCCCGACGGACCAGGAGCACCCGCATGACCAGCCCAGCCCCCGTGCCGGCCTCCACCCCGGCCGCCATCCCCGTTTCGGAGCCCGGCCCGCGCCCGCAGGCCGGAGACGACCCCTTCGCCCCCGACGGCGTCGTCTTCCACCCGGTCTCGCCCAGGCTCACCACCGCCCGTCTCCTGGGCTCCGGCATCGTCAACGCCATCCTCGTCATCGGCTTCGTCATCCCCGGCGCTCTCGTCAGCCCCGGATTCTTCGTTCCGGCGGCACTCGCCGCGGTCCTGTTCGTCTGGCAGCTCTGGCTCATCCCCCGACAGGTGCGGGCCATGGGCTACGCCCTGGCCGACAACCACCTCCTGTGGCGCCACGGCGTCATGTTCCGCTCCATGACCGTCACCCCCTACGGGCGCATGCAGTTCGTGGACACCTCCCAGGGGCCGCTCGCCCGGTGGCTGGGCATCGCCGAGGTCAGGCTCCACACGGCCTCGGCCAGCACCGACGCCACGATCAACGGGCTGCCGGTGGCCGAGGCGGAGAACCTGCGCCAGGTCCTGTCCCGGCGCGGTGAGGAGAGGATGGCCGGGCTGTGAGCCCTCGGCGGGGATCGAGCTGGGAGAGCCGCCTGGAGGCCGCCCGGCAGGCCGACCAGGGGACCGGGCAGGAGACCAGCCCGGTCAGGCGGGAGGGGGAGCCGCTGGCCGCCTCCCGGGACCTGCCCCTGCCCGAGAACGTCACCTGGCACCGGGTCAGCGTCATCACACCGCTGCTGGAGGGCTGGAAGATCGCCACCG